>NZ_JAYKSL010000005.1:0-36928 GCF_035481585.1 Salipiger marinus
TTGAGGACAAGGTGGCGGAATCCGACCGCCCCGAGCTGACCTCGGCCAAGATCGTGGTTTCGGGCGGGCGCGGCGTCGGCTCCGAGGAAGATTTCCGCATCATCGAGGCGCTGGCCGACAAGCTCGGCGCCGCCGTGGGCGCCAGCCGCGCCGCGGTCGATTCGGGCTTTGCGCCGAATGACTGGCAGGTGGGCCAGACCGGCAAGGTCGTGGCGCCGGATCTGTACATCGCCTGCGGGATTTCCGGGGCAATCCAGCACCTTGCGGGCATGAAGGACAGCAAGGTGATCGTGGCGATCAACAAGGACGAAGAGGCGCCGATCTTTCAGGTCGCCGATTTCGGCCTCGTCGGCGACCTGTTCCAGCTGGTCCCCGAGCTGACCCGGAAAGTCTGACCGCCCGCAAAACGAAGGCCCGCTTCGGCGGGCTGACGCGGCGACCGGCGTCATCATAAATTATACATAACTCTGATTACACGCGCATTGCCTGCCACCAGACCAACAACCCGGCCCGCAGGCATCTGCCCGAACGCGGTCCCTGCTCGGGGGCCGCCCCCCAGACAACGGACGGGGCACAAACGGTTTTGACGGCGCTGCGCGGCGACCCTACCTTAGGGCAGAACGGGGACCGGCGCGCGCATGGGGTATCTGCGGGCGCCCGGGCCGCTTTTTGCGCGCGGAGGGCTGGCAGATGCAGGCTGACATGGCTTTTGACCTGCATGATCGCCTGCGCGCGGCGCAGACCCCCCGGGCGCGGTGGTCAGTGCTGCGCGCGATCTTCGCCGAGGCGGGGCTCGCCACCTTCACCGCAGGCACCGGACGGCGCGAGGCGCTGGATGCGCTGTCGGTGCGGACCACCGCCTCCGCCGGGCTGATCGCGGATTATCTTGGCGCCAAGGCGGATCGCGAGGACCGCTGGATCCACCATTGCGCCAGCACCACCGCGCCGGACCATCTGGATGTCGTCTGCGGCCCGGTGCAAGGCCCGGCTGTGGCCGGGGAAAAACTGCGCGGCGTGCTGGCCGATCACGGCATCCGCCACGCCTGTCTGGTGCCGGTCTATGGCGGGCAGCGGCCCGGCGGCTTCGTGTTCTATGCCCATGACAGCGAGCAGAGCGCGCTTCTGACCTCTCCCGCAGGGCTGCGGCATCTCTGCGCGGTTGCCGCCATCGCAGGGGCCTACTGGCGCCCCGAGGATGATCTGCTGGCGGAGGAGGCCCCGGCGCCGGGCCGGTATCAGATGCTGTCCCCGCTGCCCGCGCGGGAACGCGAAACCCTGCTGTGGCTGGCGCGCGGGCTGCAGAGCGCTGAAATTGCGCATCGCATGGGAATAGAGCCGGTCACCGTGTCGAAACACCTGCAGGGCGCCCGGCTTCGGCTTGGGGCGCGGACGCGGGAACAGGCGGTGGCAATCGCGGTCCGTGACGGGCTTCTGCACCCCTGATTATCAAACTTGATACCTTGTCGGCGGCGCAGCCTGCGTGTTTCGCTGGGCGCATTCCTTATTGAAACAGGCGCGGTCCGGCAGGCCCGCCTGTGATTTTGAGTCCGGAGCACAGCATGGCGCATGTATTCGATTACCGAAACAGCAGCAGCGGCGTTCACGCCAACCTGAGTTATCTGTTTGTCCAGAACACAAGCTACACGGTGGCCAACAACCTGTTCTATCAGGATGGCGTCACCGCAGGCACCTACACGTATTTCGACGATTTTCATCAGCAGTGGGTGTCCTCCCCCACCTCTCAGGCCACCACCGGCGTGGTCAGCTTTGGCGTGATGGATCAGAGCAATTCCAGCGATGTCTATTTCCGGGATGCCTATGGCGACGATGTGCCGGACCGGTTTGACGAGAGCACGGAGTTCACCGGCATTTATGGCGGGCCGGATTACATCTGGGGCTATTTCCGCCTGTTTGGCATCGCGGCCCCGCAGCTGGTCTGGGACAATACGGCGGTTGCGGCTGATCCCAACGTGGCCGCGCAGCAGTTTGATGCCAATATCGCCGCGTCTGCTGCGGATTATGCGGCCCAGCTGGATGCGGTTCTGGCAATGGTGGTTCAGAACCGCATCGAATATGTGGACTGGAACACTGGCCTGACCGCGGACGGACAACCGACAGCGCCGCAGACTCCGGGCTTTGTCATGGAATATACGCCAAGCGCCGGATCCAGCCTGACCTATGGCGATTTCCTGAGCTATACGCAGGACAGTTTCGGGCGGACAGGACTGGCCAGTCAGGGCGATGGCGACGGCGGTCTGGGTGGCATCTTTGGCGCCGATGAAACGGTCGAACTGCTGCTGACCGATCAGGCGGATCTGGTCAATGCCACGGAACTGAGCGCGGGCACCCTGATCCTTGATCTGGCGGGCGGCAACGATCTGGCGCAGCTTTTCTACGATGACAGCTACCTGCTGCCCGGGTTTCTGGAACTTGATGCCGGATCCGGCGATGACCAGATCTATCTGGGCGAATTCATGGATGCCGAGATCACGCTGGGCAGTGGCGATGACGTCATTTATCTGACTTACGGCTATTACGCCTCTGTCCCGCCTGTCGCGCCGTTTCAGCACACCATTCGTGGCGGCGCGGGCAATGATGTCATTGTCGGCGGGCCTTCCCAGTCGGTGCTGACCGCCTTTGGCGGCGAAGGCCGGGACTGGATCTATGGCGGCGCCCATGCCGATGTACTGGATGGTGGCAAGGGGGCGGATTACCTTTTCGGCTCCACCGGTGATGACACCTATCACGTCACCGAGTCTGACCGGATCGAGGAATATGCGGGCGAAGGGACGGACACGGCCATTGCGGCGGGCAGCTTCACCCTGCAGCCCGAAGTTGAAAATCTGATCCTGACCGGCACCGGCGACACCAAGGGCACCGGCAACGCGTCAGCCAATCACATCACCGGCAATGCCGGGGCGAATGTACTGAAAGGTGGCGGCGGCAATGACACGCTGGTGGGGGGTGCCGGAGATGACACCTATGTGATCGACGGCGGCGACCGGATCGTCGAAAAAGCCGGGGGCGGGATTGATACGGTGCGCGCCTCGGTGGGGTTCGCTTTGGGGGCCAATCTTGAACACCTGATCCTGATCGGGACGGGCGACATCAATGCCACCGGCAATACACGCGCCAACAAGCTGACCGGCAATTCCGGTGCCAATGTCCTGAAAGGCGGCGAGGGCAATGACACGCTGACCGGCGGCGCGGGGCAGGATGCCTTTGTGTTCAACACCACACCCGGTGCGGGCAATGTGGACCGCATCACCGATTTCGACGTGGCGCAGGATGTCATCCAGCTCAAGGCCTCGGTCTTTGCCGGGCTGCCCCGGGGCGTGCTGAGCGAGGACGCCTTTGCGCAGAACGCGTCGGGCCGGGCCACGGAGGCGCAGCACCGCGTGATCCACGAGACCGACACCGGCAAGCTGTTCTATGACAGCGACGGGACCGGGGCGGCGGCGGCGGTGCATTTCGCCACGGTGACTCGGGATCTGCTTGCGCTGACCAGCGAGGATTTTCTGCTGTTCTGAGCGCTGCGTCCTTGCCGGGATCCGGCAAGGACTTCGCCGCTGCGGGTTATGCCGCGGGGCCCGCAAAGAAAAAGCGGACCATCTCGGCGCTGGCATCGGGGCCCTGCGGATCGGCATAGCTGCCCGCGGCATCGCCGCCGGACCACGCATGGCCCAGCCCCTCGATCCGCCAGTATTCCACCGCATCCGCCCCGCTGCTGTCAGAGGTGACGCGGCGCAGGAAGGCGCGGCCATTGGCGGTGCCCCGGTCTTCGCTCTGCAGGCTCTGGCCCGCCCCGCCGTCCAGCGCCTGCTGTTCGATGCGGTCGCCGTTGGAGGGATGCACGGTGCTGTCGGCGCTGCCATGAAACACGATGGTGCGCGGAAGGGTCCTGACCGGATCGGCAGTACCCCCCTGCCCGGCCATGGCTGCAAATGCCTGCGGCACGTCCTTGGCCGCGCCAACCGGCAGGCCGGAATGCGCGCCGACCCCGTGGAACAGATCCGGATAGCCCGCGCCAAGGATCATCGCCATCGCCGCCCCGGCGGACAGCCCCGCCACAAACACCCGGCTCTGCGGCACGCCATGCCGGGCGATCGCCTCGCGGGTCAGACCGGCAAGGATCGCAGGCTCGCCCCGGTCGCGCCGCTGGTCCCCCCGGCTGAACCAGTTCCAGCAGGACTGCGCGTTATCCCCCCGCGACTGCTGCGGGTAGATCACGACAAAGCCATGGGTTTCGGCCAGCGCGTTCATGCCGGTGCCAGCGGCGAAATCCTCTGGCGTCTGGGTGCAGCCATGCAGCATCACCACAAGGCCGGTGACCCCGTCCCGCGCCGAGGCGGGCACATAGCTGCGATAGCGCCGCGTGCCCGCCGCACAGGTGAAGCTGCCTTCGGCAAAGCTTGCGCCATCGGGCAGGGCTGCGGCGGGGCTGGCGGGGCGGCCGGTCTGCTGGAACCGGGCGACCATGTCGGCCAGCGGGCTGGACAGCGTCTGCGGGCTGGCCCCGCTGCCAAGCCCCGAGGCAAGCCCGTGCCGCGCCAGCGTGCGGGTGACAAGATCGGTGGCGGCGTCGCGCCGCGCGGCGCGCGCGCCATGGATCGCCCGGCGCCCGGCGCCTGCGGTAAAGTCTGTCATCTGGTCCGTCCTTCTGAGGAGCCGTCAGCCGATACGATCAGCCAAGGCCTTCTTGATGTCCGCGGGCGCCTGAAGGGTGCCGAGAACGGTGATCGCGCCGATGGTGGCCCGGGCAAGTTCGGGCGTGACATCGGGGCTGATGCGGGCAAGGCCCACGACCTTGATATGCAGCACCTCGCCAGCGTCGCGGGCCTGCTCCAGCTCGGCGCGGCTGATGTCGCGCAGGCCAAGTTCCATGCTGTGCCGTTCGATGGACCGCTCCACCACCCCGCCATGGCTGTCGAGCTGCCGGCGGATCGCGGTGCGGATAAAATCGCTGCGGTTCGAGTAGAAGCCCTCCTGCACCAGCAGGTCGATACGGCCAAGATCGACAAACCCCAGATTGAGGGTGAGTTTTTCGCTGTCAGGATGTCTGTCGCGGATCTGGCTGACGCTGCCCATCTTGGTTCTCCATCTGTATGGATGGTATATGGATGGTAAATGCGTGCATGCAAGCCCCGGACCGGCGATCCCGGGCGTGACCCTGCGTCCGGCGCGGCGGCGCTGGCCGGAGGGGGCGGTCAGTCCAGCAGGTCCAGCAGCTTGTAAAGCTGGGTCGCCCCCACGATGCCTAGTGATTTCAGCGCGCCCCCCGGCAGGCGCGGCGCCGGGCCGCGCGGCACCTCGATCCCGTCGAGCCCCGCCCCGGACAGCATGGCGCGCGCCAGCAGGCCGCCATAGCTGGTGGCCATCGCCACGCCGCGCCCGCAATAGCCATAGGCGGCCCAGAGACCGGGTTCGGGTTCGTCGATATGCGGCAGGAAATCCTTGGTCATCGCGACCCGGCCCGCCCAGCGATGGCTGATCCCCACCCCGGCAAGCTGCGGATAGATGCTGAGCAGCGAGCGGTGGACATGGTCGAAATCGGCAGCACTCCGCGGCCCGTGAAGCAGCCCGCGCGTGCCGAACAGGATGCGGTTGTCGCGCTCGCGGTGCCAGTAATACAGGATGCGGCGGCTGTCGGAGGCGGTCTGCTGCCCCGGCAGGATGCGCGCGGCCAGATCGACGGGCAGCGGGTCGGTGGCGATCATGTGGGTGTGGATGGTCGCAATCGACCGCTCCACCCGGGGTTCCAGCCCCTCGACATAGGCATTGGCCGCGATCAGCACCCGGTCGGCGCGCACCGTGCCCCGGGTCGTGCGCAGATCCCAAAGCCCGCCCTGCCGGGTCACCGACAGCACCTCCGTCTCGCCATGGATCTTGGCGCCAAGGCTGATGGCGCCACGGGCAAGGCCGCGCGCATAGGACAGCGGATGCAGCGCGCCGCAGGCATGGTCGATCATGCCGCCGACATAGGCGTCCGAACCCAGCATCCGCGCCACCGCGTCGCGGTCCAGCAGCTCCAGCCCGGTGGTGCCGTCGGCGGTCCAGCTGCGATGCCGTTCCTTGGTCCGCGCGAGCCCCGCGGCGTTATGCGCGGGCAGCAGCCAGCCGGTGCGGCGCAGGTCGCAGGCGATGCCGAAGCGGTCGACCATGTCATAGACCGAGGCCGCGGTCCGGTCGCCGAACCCCGCCATGGCCCTGCCCCGCGTTTCCCCGAAGGCGCGCACCAGATCGCTGCGGCTGGATTTGAAGCCGCGGATCACCGATCCGGAATTGCGCCCCGATCCGCCCCAGCCGACAAAGCCGCCCTCCAGCACGCGCACGTCCAGCCCCTGTTCCGCCAGACCCACGGCGCAGGCAAGCCCGGTATAGCCTGCGCCGACGATGGCCACATCGCAGCGCGCATCGCCGTCAAGCGGCGTGGCGGGATCCGGCTCTTCGGCGGTGTCCAGCCAGTAGGACGGAAAGCGGGCAAGGCAGTCGGACTGATACCTCATGAGCGTGCTCCAAGCGCATCCGCCGACCGCGTCTCGTGCAGGCGCACGGTGGTGGCGTAATGGTAGTTGAGTTCGGCCTTGGCGGTGTCCGCGTCGCGGCGCAGCAGCGCGGCATGGATGCGGCAGTGATCGGCATAGGCCGCCTGCGGGCCGTTGTCCTTGTCCAGCTCGTTGGACCGGATCAGCCGGGCGCGGTTGATGATCGTCTCGGTTTCGCGCAGCAGCATGTCATTGCCCGACAGCCGCGCCAGCGCGAGATGGAACCGCGCATCCAGATCGGAAAACTCGCCCCGGCTGGCATTGCCCAGCACCGCCTTCTGCGCGGCAAGCTCGGCGCCAAGCGCCGCGATCCCGGCATCATCGGCGCGCAGGATGGCGAATTCCACCGACAGATGCTCCAGCGCCGCGCGCATGCGGTAGGTCACCAGAATTTCGTCGTAGCTGTAATTGCGCACCGCGTATTTGCGCCCGATCCGCTCCACCAGACCTTCGGTTTCAAGCCGTTTCAGCGCGTCGCGCGCGGGCGCGCGGCTGGCCCCGAACCAGCTGGCCACGTCTTCCTCGCGCAGCGGATCGCCCATCCGGAACCGGTGGTGCAGGATGCCCGATTTCAGGCCCTGATAGACGGCTTCACCCCGGCTGAGCCCGTCGCCCGCAGCGGGCGCATCGGGGGCGGAAGGCGGGATGTCGGGTGGTCCCGGCATGGGTCTCTCCTGCGGTGCTGCGCAATTTCAGTATACATAAAATCCAAAAGGTCAACGCAGGAGTCGGTACCTGCCCAATTTTCATTCTGCGGGCTGTTGAGAGGAATTCCCGTGCCTTGTTGTGTTTTGCGTGCCTAAACCCGGTCAGAAAGCGCCCTTTGCGCGGCGAAAATGATCCTCCGCCCCGGTGCAGCGCATTTTTTGATTGGCAGACCGGCTTTCCTCAGGCCACATTCCGTATACTGAAATGCGAGTCGCCCGACTCGGCACGCAAGGACACGGCCCCATGAAGAAGATGCGTCTTGGTCTTTCGATGCGGTATCACGGCTACCACGTCGCCGCGTGGCGCCATCCCGATTACGTGCCCGGCTGCAACGTCGATTTTCGCAGCTATCGCGACATCGCCCGCGCTGCCGAAGCCGAAAAGCTGGACATGATCTTTTTCGCCGATGGCGTTGCCGTGCGCGGCACCGACCAGCCCGAGGGCGCGCTGAGCCATGACATGCGCAATGCCGAGCTTGAACCGCTGACCCTGCTGGCGGCGCTGGCGGCCAGCACCGATCACATCGGGCTCGTGGCCACCGCCTCCACCACCTATAACGAACCCTTTCACATCGCGCGCAAATACGCCTCGCTGGACCATATCTCTGGCGGGCGCGCGGGCTGGAACGTGGTCACGTCTTGGTCGGATCAGGAGGCACTGAATTTCAACCGCACCGAGAACCTGCCGCGCGAGGCGCGTTATGGCCGCGCCGCCGAATTTGTCGAGGTGGTGAAGGGGCTGTGGAACAGCTGGGACGCGGACGCCTTCACCCATGACAAGGCCAGCGGCCAGTTCTACGATCCGGAAAAGCTGCATGTGCTGGACCATCGCGGCCCGCATTTTCAGGTGCGCGGCCCGCTCAATTCATGCCGCACGCCGCAGGGCCGTCCGCTGATCGTGCAGGCGGGGGCGTCGAACCAGGGCCGCGACATCGCCGCCGAACATGCCGATGTGGTCTATTCCGTGTCGCAGACGGTAGAGGAGGCGCGGGCGTTTTATGCCGATCTGAAGGCGCGCGCCGCCGAATTCGCGCGCCTGGACAACGCGCCGCTGATCATGCCCGGCATCACCATCTATACCGGCGCCACGCAGGCCGAAGCGCAGGCGCGGTTTGACGAGCTTCAGGCGCTGATCGACCCGCTGGCCGGGCTCAACATCCTTTACACCTTCTGCGGCGACCTCTCCGGCCATGACCTTGACGGGCCGCTGCCCGAACATCTGTTCGAGGGCCGGATCACCATCGGCAGCGGGCTTCTGGCCAAGGCGAAGGCCGAAAACCTGACCATCCGCCAGCTTTATGAAAGCGCCGCGGCGGGTTTTACCGGGCGCTACATCATCGGCACCGCCGAAACCGTCGTGGACGATCTGCAGCACTGGTTCGAGACCGGCGCGGCGGACGGGTTCAACATCTGTCCGCCGATCCTGCCGCAGGGCATGGCGGACATGAGCCGTTTCATCTTGCCCGAACTGCGCAGGCGCGGGCTGTTTCGCACGGACTACGAAGGGGCCACGCTGCGCCAGAACCTCGGCCTCGGCTGAGGCCCGACCCGCCGGAGGCGCGTCCCCCGGCAGCACCACCATCAAAAAAGGCCGCAAGGGCCAGCAACCAACAGGGAACCTGCCATGACCAACCAGATCTCGCGCCGCCGCGTGTTGCAGGGCATCAGCGCCCTGCCCCTCGCCGGATCCTTTTCGCTGTCGCCCCGCGCCGCACTGGCGCAGTCGACCACGCTGACCGCCGCGATCACCGGCTACAACGTCATCAACTCGCTTGACCCCGCCAAGGCGTCGCTGATCCCCGAATTCTACGTCATCTGGGGCGTGTTCAACGGGCTCATGACCTTTGACGACGAGATGAACATCGTGCCCGACCTTGCCGAGACGGTGACGCCGCTGGAGGGGGGCGGCTATGAATTCACGCTGAAACCGGGGGTGAAATTCCACGACGGCAGCGAACTGACCGCCGAAGATGTCAAATTCACCTTCGACCGGGTGATGGCGGCAGAGACCGCCTCGCCGAATGCGGGCAAGCTGGCCAAGGTCAAATCGGTCGAGGTGGTGGATCCGCTGACCCTGCGCATCCTGACCGACGGTCCCTATGCGCCGCTGCTGACGTTCCTCACCAATGCGCGCACCGGCACGCAGATCATCTCCAAGGCGGCGTTCGAGTCCATGGGCGAAGAGGCCTATTCGCGCATGCCGGTGGGCACCGGCGCCTACAAGGTCACCGACTGGCGCTCCGGCGAGGGGCTGACCCTGACCGCGCATCCCGAGTATTTCGAGGGCGCGCCGACCTTCGAGACCATCGAGGTGCCGCTGATCGCCGAGGAAGCCTCTGGCGTGACGGCGCTGCAGGGCGGGCAGATCGACATGACCTCGACCGCCCCCGCCGCCGACGTGTCGGTGCTGATGAAGGACGATGCCATCAAGGTGCTGCGCCAGCCCGGGCTCAACACCCGCTTCATTTCGGTCAATCTCAGAAAGGCGCCTTTCGACGACATCCATGTCCGCCGCGCCTTCTCCATGGCCTTCCAGCGCGAAGCGATGGTGCAGGCGGTGATCTTTGGCGAAGGCGTGACGGCGCAGGGGCTGCTGCCGCCGCAGCTTGCAGCCTATTATTCCGAAGAGCCGCGCCCCTACATGAGCTATGATCCAGAGGCAGCCAAGGCAGAGATGGCCAAGGCCAAATACAAGCCCGAGGAGATCGAGATCGGCGTGATCACATGGTCCGGCGGCTGGTGGAAACGGTTTGCCGAGATCTTTGTGGCACAGGTCAACCAGACGCTTGGCACCAAACTGACGGTCGAGGTCACCGATGCCAACACTGCCTATGCGCGGCAGAAATCCGGCGATTTCGAAGCGGGCGTCTGGGGATGGCTGGGGATGGTCGATGCCGACGAATATGTGGGCGACATCCTGACCACCACCGGCTGGCGCAATTTTCAGGGCTATTCCAACCCCGAGGTAGACGCGCTGGCGGCGCAGGGCCTTGCCGAGACCGATCCGGCCAAGCGCCCGGACTTCTACAAGAAGGCCGAGGCCATCGCGATGGAGGAGATGGCGGTGATCCCCTGCTTCTGCTCCAACATCCACAATCTGTTGCGCGCCGATCTGGAGGGGTTCGTGCAAAGACCCTATTCCAATTTCGCCGACCAGTTCCGCAGCATGAAGCTGGGCTAAGCAGGCATGTCCGACCTGCTTGGCACGCAGCCAAAGGCCCCCAGCCTCAGCGACCGCTGGGGGCCCGTCGCGCTTTATCTTCTCAAGCGGCTGCTGAGCGGGGGGCTGGTGCTGCTGGCGGGAACCGCGGCGGTGTTCTTTACCATTCAGGCGGCGCCGGGTGATCCGGCGCTGGCCGCACTTGGCGAACAGGCGACCCCCGAAGCCATCGCGGCCTTTCGCGCCGAATACGGGCTCGATGCGCCGCTGATGGCGCAGTATCTGCGCTGGCTCCTTGGCTTCTTCCAGGGCGATCTGGGCCAGTCGCTGGCGGTGGCGCGCGGCATGCCCGTGGGCGAACTGGTACTGCAGAAGCTGCCCGCGACCGTTTTTGTGGGGCTTTTCGCGCTGTTTCTTGCCGTGGTGCTGTCGCTGGTGCTGGGCACGCTTGCCGCGCTCAACCGGGGCAAGGCCACCGACACCATCGCCACCTCCATCGCGGTCTTCGGCATCTCCATGCCGGATTTCTGGATGAGCTATGTGCTGATCTTCGGCCTGTCGCTGGGGCTGGGGCTGTTTCCGGCCTTTGGCTACGTGGCGCCCGGCGACAGCCTGCTGGGGGCGCTGCACGCGGCGTTCCTGCCCGCGCTCGCCATTGCCGCGCCGATGGCGGCGGTCTTTGCCCGCACCCTGCGCGCGGTGCTGATCGAGACCCTGTCAAAGCCCTATGTCACCGCCGCGCGCTCCTTCGGGCTGCCGCGCCCGTTCGTGATTCTGCATTTTGCGCTGCGCAACGCGATGGTGCCCTATCTGACCATCGTGGGGCTGCAGATCCGCTATATCCTTGGCGGCGTGGTGGTGGTGGAGCGGATTTTCGGCATTCCCGGCATCGGCTCGCTGATGGTCGATGGCGCCTTTGCCCGCGATTATACCGTGCTGCAGGCCTGCACCGTGGTGTTCCTTGTCATCGTGCTGGTGGTCAACATCGCCGTCGACATGATCTGCGCCCTGCTCGATCCCAAACAGACCGTGAGATGAAAGCCCCCGCATGACCTCTTTCCGCCGTTTCATGCAGAACCGCACCGGCATGGTCGGCCTGCTTATCGTGCTGATCGTGGCCTTGGCGGTGCTGATCGGCCCGGCGCTGATCCCCTATGGCCCCGAGGACATGGATTTTATGGCCATCCTTGCCCCGCCAAGCCTTGCCCACCCCTTTGGCACAGACAGTTTCGGGCGCGACGTGCTGTCGCGCGTGCTGCTGGGGGGGCGGGTGTCGCTGACCATCAGCTTCGCGGCCATCCTTGTGGCGGCGGTGCTGGGTTCGTGGATCGGGATCCTGTCGGGCTATCACCTTGGCTGGACCGATGGCGTGCTGATGCGGATCATGGATCTGCTCTTTGCCTTCCCCAGCTTCATCCTTGCCATGCTGCTGATGGTGCTGTTCGGCTTTTCTTCGGTGAACATCATCGCCGCGATCGCGCTGGTCTATCTGCCGATCTTTGCCCGCATCGCCCGCAACACCACGCTGCTGATCCGCGAAGAGCCGTTCATTCAGGCCTCGCGCCTGATGGGCCGCCGCCCTTCGGCGATCATGCTGACCGAAATCCTGCCCAACATCTCGGCGCCGATCCTCGTGCAGGCCTCGGTGGGGCTGGCCTTTGCGATCATTCTGGAAGCCGGGCTCAGCTTCATCGGGCTGGGCGTGCAGCCCCCCACCCCGTCGCTGGGCGGCATCATGTCCGACGGGCGGGAATATTTCTCGCGCGCGCCATGGGTGCTGACCATGAGCGGCATGGCCATTTCCGTGGCCCTGCTGGGGATCAACCTTCTGGGCGACGGGCTGCGGGATCTGACCGACCCCAAGCTGCGCGAAAGGGCCTGAGCCATGTCTGTTCCCCTGCTCGACATCAAGGGCCTGCGCGTGGGCTTTGGCCGTGGCGCCTATCGCAAGGAGGTTCTGCACGGCGTCGACCTGCATCTGCAGCGGGGCGAGACGCTGGGGATCATCGGGGAATCCGGCTCCGGCAAGACAATGACCGGCATGGCGCTGCTGCGGCTGCTGCCCGACACGGCGCAGGTCGCGCAGGAGGCGATGCTGTTTGACGGCACACCGCTGCACGACCTTGACGAGACCGCGTTTGGCGCGCTGCGCGGCGTGCGGATGGCGATGATCTTTCAGGATCCGGTGGGCTCGTTCAACCCGGCCAAGCGCATCGGCTGGCATTTCCGGCAGGTGATGAAACGCGCCGAAACGGCGGCAGGTGGCGTGCAGCCCGCCGGCGATTACCGCGCCCGCGCCGTGGCGCTGATGCAGGAGGTTGGCATCCGCCGCGCCGAGGAATCGGTGGATCTCTATCCGCATCAGCTGTCGGGCGGCATGCTGCAGCGGGCGCTGATTGCGCTGGTTCTGGCGCTGGAACCCGATCTGATCGTTGCCGACGAGCCCACCACCAATCTCGACAAGGTGGTCGAACATCAGATCCTGACGCTGTTCAAGCAGATCCAGCGGCGGCTGAACGCGGGCATGATCTTTGTCACCCATGACATGGCGGTGGCCGCCTCGCTATGTGACCGGATCGCGGTGATGCGGGAGGGCGAAGTGCTGGAGGTGGCCGAGGCGCAGCGGCTGTTCGACGATCCGCAGCACGATTACACCAAGCTGCTGATCGCCACGGCGCGCAAGCTGGCCAGCCCCGCCGCCCCCCGGGGCGAGCCCGGGCGGGACAAGCCGCCGCTGATGCAGATCCGCAACCTGTCGCTGGTGTTTCCGCCATCCGGGCCGCGCCCCGCCTTCCGCGCGCTTGACGACATCACGCTAGACATCCGGCAGGGAGAGGTGATCGGCCTTGTCGGCGAATCCGGCTCTGGCAAGACCACGCTGGGGCGCGCGCTGCTGCGGCTTTATCGTCCCAGCGGCGGCACGCTGCTGTTTCGCGGCGAGGACATCACCCGCGCCTCGGACCGGGCGCTGCGTCCGGTCCGGCGGGAGCTGCAGATGGTGTTTCAGGATCCCGGCGGGTCGTTCAACCCGCGCAAGCTGATGAAGGACTCGCTGGCCGAGGCGCTGCGGGCTGCGGGCGTGACCTCCTCGCGCGAGATCGTGGCCCGGACCGCCGCGCTGCTGGAAAGGGTGCAACTGGCGCCGGAGCATGGCGAGCGGTTTCCGCATGAACTCTCGGGCGGGCAGCTGCAGCGCGTCGCCATCGCCCGCGCCGTGGCGCTTGATCCCGCGCTGATCGTGGCGGACGAGGCGGTGTCCAAGCTTGACGTGTCGGTGCGCGCCGGGGTGCTGGATCTGTTCCGCGACATCCAGCGCGAAAAGCAGCTGTCGATGGTGTTCATCACCCATGACCTCGAAGTGGCGCGCTACATGTGCGACCGCATCGCCGTGCTTTATCACGGCAGGCTTCTGGAACTGGGACCGACCGAGCGGGTCTTTGACAGCCCGTCCAGCGACTACACCCGCACATTGCTGGAAACGCTGGACTATTCCTTGGGCGGGCGGAACTTTGGACAGGCCGGTTACGGCGGAACGGGCACGGAGCGTGGGCATGCGGATTAACTATATCGACGCCTCGGAGATGATGGCCGACCTGCTGGCCGAACTGCCGCCGGATCCGCGTATCTCGGTGCATGTGGGCGATCCCGACGAGGAGGCGCTGGTGGCGCTGGCCCAGGAGGCCGAGGTGATCCTCAACGGCCATACAAGCATGGGGGCCGGGCTGCTGGCCCGCCTGCCCGCGCTGCGCAGGATCGTCTTTCTGGGCACCGGCGCCAGTTCCTATATCGACCTTGAAGCGGCGGCGGCGCGGGGCATCACCGTGGATACGGTCAGCGGCTATGGCGACCGGTCGGTGGCAGAAATGGCGCTGGCGCTGATGCTCGACTGCGCGCGGCGGGTGACGCAGATGGACCGTGACCTGCGCGCGGGCCAGTGGAACCCGCGCGAGGGCATGCTGCTGCAGGGCCGTCGGCTGGGGCTGATCGGCTTCGGCGGCATCGGGGCGGAAATGGCGCGGATCGGGCGCGCGCTTGGCATGGATCTGGCGATCTGGAACCGATCCGAGATTGCCGAAGACTGGCGCGGCTTCCAGATGCCGCTGCCGGAGGTTCTGTCCGGGTCCGACGTGATCTCGCTGCATCTGGCGCTGACGCCGCAGACCCGTGGCCTGCTGGGGCAGGAGGCCTTTGCGGCGATGAAGCCGGGCGCGATCTTCGTCAACACCGCGCGGGGCGCGCTGGTGGACGAGACGGCGCTGATTGCGGCGCTCCGCTCCGGGCATCTGGCGCAGGCCGGGCTCGACGTGTTCGAGACAGAGCCGCTGCCGCCCGGCTCGCCGCTGCTCGGCTGTCCCAACCTTGTGCTCAGTGCCCATGCCGGGTTCAAGACCCGCGATGCCGCACGGGCGCTGCTGCAGAAGGCGCTGGCGAAGATCGGCTAGGCGCTACCGGGCAAAGGCCGCGTCGACCCGGTCGGCCAGATCGGCGAGCGAGGTCACATGCAGGTCGGGCGTGGTCACGGTGGCAGGCGTGGGCGTGCCGCCAAAGCCCTGCTGGCCATGGCGCCGCTCGACCCAGCAGGTCTTGTAGCCCAGCGATTTGGCCACGCCGATGTCATGGTGCTGGCTTTGCGCCACATGCAGGGTTTCGTCCTGCGTGAAGCCAAAGGCGGACTGGCGGCCCCGGGTGTAATCAAAGAACCGCGGATCGGGCTTGGCGCAGAGCGCCTCGTCGCAGGTCACCGCGTCGTGGAATGGCAGACCCAAGCTGTGGGCATAGGAGCTATAGGCGACGCGGTCGGCATTGGTCATCGCCACCAGCCGGTAATGACGGCGCAGCCGGGCCAGCGCTTCGACCGAATCCGGAAAGACCGGCAGGCGCAGGATGGCTGCCTGAAACCCGGTGGCCGCCGCCTCCGTCGCATCCAGATCCAGCAGCGCGGCCACATGGCGGTAGACATCGCCAAACGCCTCGCTGGTGCGGCCATGGTGGCGGTCGCGCGCCTCTACATAGGCGGCAAAGATGGTGTCGTCGTCGCAGCGGGCGGCCTTGGCCCCGCCGAAGGCGCGGATGCCGTCCAGCACGCCGCGTTCGAAATCGATGCAGGTGCCGACGATGTCGAAGCTCAGAAGTTTGAAACGGGTCAGGTCCATGATCGGCTCCCTTGCGGACAGGCTCTGGCCGATCCTGCGCCGGGGGGCCGGTTTCGCCAATGGACAAATGCTTGGGCCATTCATAACCTAACATCATGACCGGACTTCGCCGCAAGCTGCCCTCCTCTCATGCGCTGTTCGTGTTCGAAGCGGCGGCGCGGCACGAGAATTTTTCGCGCGCGGCGGCGGAACTGAACGTCACCCAGCCCGCCGTCAGCCGCACCATCGCCACGCTGGAGGCGCATCTGGGCACCGCGCTGTTCCGGCGCGGCAAGACCGGCGCGCGGCTGACGGCAGAGGGGCTGCGGCTGCGCCATGTCGTCTCTGGCGCCTTTGCCGAGATCGGCGCAGAGCTTGACGCGCTGGCCCGGCGCGGGGGCGGCAAGATCCCGATCACCCTGTCCGTCTCCACCGCCTTTACCGCGCATTGGCTGATGCCCCGGATCGACCGTCTGCATGCGGCGTTCCCTCAGGTGGATCTGCGGTTCCAGATGATCCCCGGCCCGGTGGATGGCCCGCCCGATGAGGTTGATCTGGCCATGCGCTATCTGACCGCCGACCCCGGTGCGGCCTGTTTCGTGATGCAGGAGGCGCATGTGCCGGTCTGCATTCCGGCGCTTGTCGATCAGGCCCGGCGCGGCGAGGTGCCGCGCCTGCTGCTGGAGGCCGCTGGCACGGTGGCGCGGGCCGACCCCAGCCTGAGCTTTCCCGATTATGCCATCGTGCTGCAGGGGGCGATGATCGGCCAGGGCGTGGCGGACGGATGGATCAACATCGTGGCGCACTGACTGTGCGAGGGGCATCTGCTGCCCTGCGCCGACGCGCTGACGCTGGGCGCGCGCGACTGCTACCTGCTCAACCGCGCGCCGCCGGAACGCCGCGCCACGGCGGATCTGCTTGCGGCGTGGATCACGGCGGAACTGCATGCGGATCTGGCGCGGCTGGACGGGATCTTTCCCGCGCTGGGGATCGGGGCCCTGCGCCACCCGCGCCCGGCCCTTGCGGCGCAGGCCGCGCCCCCCGGAAGGGGCGTCTTGCAGGGCGGCGATGCGATGGATGATTGACGTAAGTCAACATACCTCATAGCCTATCAATCGGGAGGCCTGCCGCACCGGAGGAAGACGCATGGCGCAAGCCATGTCGCGGGTGTGCGAGGCGATGATCGACGTATGGCGGGCACCGGGACGACCGGCGCCGCCACGAAGAGATGGAACGAGGGGAGGCATCATGAAGACGATCAAGGGACCCGCGCTGTTTCTGGCGCAGTTCGCGGGCGACGAGGCGCCGTTCAACAGCTGGGAAGACATCACCCGCTGGGCCGCCGACTGCGGCTACAAAGGCGTGCAGGTGCCAAGCTGGGACGGGCGGCTGATCGATCTGGACCGCGCCGCCGAAAGCCGCGACTATTGCGATGAATTCAAGGGCCGCGCCGCCGAAAACGGCATCACCGTCACCGAACTGTCGACCCACCTGCAGGGGCAGCTTGTGGCGGTGCATCCGGCTTACGACGTGGCCTTTGACGGGTTTGCGCCCGCCAGCGTCCACAACAACCCCAAGGCACGGCAGGAATGGGCGGTGGATCAGGTGCGCAAGGCGCTGACCGCCTCGCGCAACATGGGTCTGACCGCGCAGGCGAGCTTTTCCGGCGCGCTGGCATGGCCTTATGTCTATCCGTGGCCGCAGCGCCCTGCCGGGCTGGTCGAGGCGGCGTTTGACGAGCTTGCGGCGCGCTGGCGTCCGATCCTTGACCATGCCGAAGAGATGGGGATTGACCTCTGCTACGAGATCCACCCGGGCGAGGATCTGCATGACGGCATCAGCTTCGAGATGTTCCTTGAGCGTGTCGGCAACCACCCGCGCTGCAACATGCTTTACGATCCCTCGCATTACGTGCTGCAGTGCCTTGATTACCTTGACAATATCGACATCTACGCCGAACGCATCCGCATGTTCCACGTCAAGGATGCCGAGCTGAACCCGACCGGTCGGCAGGGCGTCTATGGCGGCTTCCAGTCCTGGGTCAACCGCGCGGGCCGGTTCCGCAGCCTTGGTGACGGGCAGGTGGATTTTGGCGCGGTCTTCTCGAAGATGGCCGCCAATGACTTTGACGGCTGGGCCGTGGTGGAATGGGAATGTGCGCTCAAGCATCCCGAGGATGGCGCACGCGAAGGTGCGGCCTTTGTGCGCGATCACATCATCCGCGTCACGCCACATGCCTTTGACGATTTTGCGGCAGGTGGCACCGATGACGCGGCCAACCGCCGGATGCTGGGGATCGACCGATGACACGGATCAGACTGGGCATGGTGGGCGGCGGCAGCGGCGCCTTCATCGGGGGCGTGCACCGGATCGCGGCGCGGCTCGACGGGCGGTTCGATCTTGTGGCGGGGGCGCTGTCCTCCACGCCTGCGAAATCGAAGGCAAGCGGCGCGGAGCTGGGGCTTGATCCCGACCGCTGCTATGGCAGCTTCGCCGAAATGGCCAAGGCCGAGGCCGCGCGCCCCGACGGGATCGAGGCGGTGGCGATCGTCACCCCGAACCACATGCATTACCCGGCGGCGCGGGCCTTTCTGGAGGCGGGGATCCATGTGATCTGCGACAAGCCGCTGACCGCCACGGATGAGGAAGCCGAGGCGATGGCGCAGGCCGTCGCGGCTTCTGGCGCGCTGTTCATCCTGACCCATAACTACACCGGCTATCCGATGGTGCGGCAGGCCCGCGCCATGGTGGCCGAGGGGGACGTGGGCCAGATCCGGGTGGTGCAGGTCGAATATCCGCAGGACTGGCTGACCGATCCGGTGGAACAGGCGGGTGACAACAAGCAGGCCGAATGGCGCACCGACCCTGCCCGCTCTGGCGCGGGCGGATCGGTGGGCGACATTGGCACCCATGCCTATAACCTTGCCTGTTTCGTGACGGGCCTTGCCGCCGAAAGCCTTGCCGCCGATCTGCAAAGCTTCGGCCCGGGGCGACAGCTGGATGACAACGCCCATGTGCTGCTGCGCTTTGCGGGTGGCGCGCGCGGCATGCTCTGGTCCAGTCAGGTGGCGCCGGGCAATGAAAACGGGCTGCGGCTGCGGATCTATGGTGACCGGGGCGGGCTGGAATGGGCGCAGGAACAGCCGAACGCGCTGTGGCATACCCCCCATGGCGAGCCGACGCGGCTGATCCGCCGCAATGGCAGCGGCGCGCATCCGGCAGGCACGGCGGTCAGCCGCATCCCGGCGGGCCATCCCGAAGGCTATCTTGAAGCCTTTGCCACGCTTTATTCCGAAGCGGCGGAGGCGATCCGCGCCGTCCAGCAGGGCACCGACCGCGACACCGCGCGCGGGCTGCTGCCCGGCATCGAGGATGGCATGGCCGGAATGCGCTTCATCGCCGCCTGCGTCGCCTCGTCTCGGCGCGACGCGGCCTGGACCGCGCTGTGACGGCTGTGCCGGTTCTTGCCCTGCGCGGGATCCGGCGCAGCTTCGGCCCCGTGGAGGTGCTGCACGGGGTCGACATCGCGCTGCATCCCGGAGAGGTCCATGCGCTGATCGGCGAAAACGGGGCGGGCAAGTCCACCACCATGAAGATCATGGCGGGCTACCAGCCCCCCAGCGAGGGCGACATCCTGATCGACGGTCAGGTGACCCGGCTCGCCAGTCTGCACGAGGGCGAAGAGGCGGGGATCGTGATGATCCATCAGGAATTCAACCTCGCCGAACAGCTGACCGTCGAACAGAACGTGTTTCTGGGGCGGGAACTGCGGCGCGGGCTGCTGGCCGACCGCGCCGCCATGACGCGCGAGACCCAAGCCCTGCTGGACCGGCTGGGCTGCGCCGTGTCACCGGGGGCGCGGGTGTCGACGCTGTCGAACTCCGACAAGCAGATGGTCGAGATCGCCAAGGCGCTGTCGCGACGCGCGCGGGTGCTGGTGATGGACGAGCCGACGGCGGTGCTCACCCATACCGAGGCGGAGGTGCTGTTCGAACAGGTCCGCGTGCTGCGCGCCGCCGGGGCCGCGATCCTGTTCACCTCGCACAAGCTCGACGAGGTGCGCCGCATCTCTGACCGGGTCACCGTCATGCGCGACGGCGCCGTGGTGCATAGCGGCCCCACGGCGGACATCAGCGAGGACGAGATGGCGACCCGCATGGTCGGGCGCGACGTGTCGGTGCTCTATCCGCCCCGCCCGGCCACCCCGCCGCAGGAGGTGGTGCTGCGCCTTTCGGGGCTGGAGGTGCCGGGCCATGTCGAGGCGCTGGATCTGGTTCTGCGAAGGGGCGAGATCCTCGGGCTTGCCGGGCTTATCGGCGCGGGCCGCACCGAGGCGATGGAGGGCATGTGCGGGCTGCGGCCCGCGCGCATGACGGCGCTGGAGATCGAGGGCAAGCCGGTCAGCATCCGCAGGCCCGCCGACGCGCTGGCCCACGGGCTGTGTTATCTGACCGAGGATCGCAAGCTGCGCGGGCTGCTGCTGGACAAGGGCCTGCGCGAGAACCTGACGCTGCAGGCGCTGTGGAAATTCGGGCGGGTCTTTGTCGACACCGCCGCCGAGGAACGCGCGCTGGACGAGGCGATCACCACCTTTGACATCCGCGCGGGCGACCGGCGGGTGCGGGCGGGCAACCTGTCGGGGGGCAACCAGCAGAAGCTGCTGCTGGCCAAGACCATGCTGTCAGAACCGCGCATCCTTGTGGTGGACGAACCGACGCGCGGCATCGACATCGGCACGAAACAGCAGATTTACGCGTTTCTGCGCGATCTTGCGGCGCAGGGCCATGCTATCATCATGGTCTCGTCCGAGATGCAGGAGGTGATCGGCCTGTCGGACCGGGTGGCGGTGATGCGGCGCGGCAGGCTTGCGGGCGTGCTGGAGGGGCCTGCGGTCAGCGAGGAGGCGATCGTGCGGCTTGCAATGGGGATCGGGGCCGGACCGGCAGCGGCGCGGGACAGCGCCGGTGCCGGTGCGGCCCGGCGGGAGGAGGCCTGACATGGCGATGACGGATGCGGAACAGGGGTCGAAGGCGCGGACCCGCCTGCCCCCGATGACGGTGCTGGGGCCGATCCTTGCGCTGGTGATCCTTGTGCTGGTGGGGGCCGCGCTCAACTCCAATTTCCTGAGTGCGGCGAACCTGACCAACGTGCTGTCACGCTCTGCCTTCATCGGCATCATCGCGGTCGGCATGACCTTCGTGATCACGGCGGGCGGGCTTGACCTGTCGGTGGGGGCCATGGCCGCCTTTATCGCGGGGCTGATGATCCTTGTGATGAACGCGGCCCTGCCCGCGCTGGGGCCGGGCGTGCCCATCGTGCTTCTGGGCATGGCGGTGGCGCTGCTGGCGGGGCTGGTGGCGGGGCTGCTCAACGGCTTCATGGTCACGACGCTGGGGATCGAGGCGTTCATCGTGACGCTGGGCACCATGGGCATCTATCGCAGCCTTGTCACATGGCTTGCCGATGGCGGCACGCTGTCGCTGGATTTCGGCCTGCGCACCTATATCCGGCCCATCTATTTTGACGGCATCCTTGGCATGACATGGCCGATGATCGTCTTTGCGCTGGTGGTGATCGTGGGCGAAATCCTGATGAGCCGCGGCGTGTTCGGGCGGCACTGCGCCGCCACCGGCAGCAACGAGCATGTGGCGCATTATTCCAACGTGCGCGTGGGCCGGGTGCGGCTTATCACCTATGCCATGCTGGGCCTGCTGGTCGGCATCGCCACCATCATGTATGTGCCGCGCCTCGGCTCGGCCTCCGCCTCCACCGGCGTGCTGTGGGAGCTGGAGGCGATTGCGGCGGTCATCATCGGCGGCACCGTGCTCAAGGGCGGCTTTGGCCGGGTCTGGGGCACCGTGCTGGGGGTGCTGATCCTCGGGCTGATCGAGAACATCCTGAACCTGACCGATCTTGTTTCGCCCTATCTCAACGGCGCGATCCAAGGGGTCATCATCATTCTCGCTGTGATCTTGCAGCGCGAAGGCAGGTCGGCCTGAGGGAGCGGGCCACCTCATCATCATCAGTGGAGGAACCAATGGGCATCACAATCAGGACAGCGCTGGCTGCGG
Source organism: Salipiger marinus (assembly GCF_035481585.1). NCBI lineage: Bacteria > Pseudomonadati > Pseudomonadota > Alphaproteobacteria > Rhodobacterales > Roseobacteraceae > Salipiger > Salipiger marinus. The sequence continues at coordinate 21,616 of NZ_JAYKSL010000005.1, forward strand.
GCGTGCTGACGGCGCTGGCCGCCCCGGCCATGGCGCAGGACATCACCGTGGGGGTGTCGATTCCGGCGGCCACCCATGGCTGGGCGGGCGGCATGAACTTTCATGCGCAGCAGGCCATCGAACGGCTGGAGGAGGTCTATCCGCAGGTCGATCTGGTGCTGGCCACCGCCTCCGACCCGGCAGAGCAGGTGTCCGACATCGAGGACATGGTGGCCACGCGCGGCATCGACGCGCTGGTGGTGCTGCCCTTTGAATCCGAACCGCTGACCGGGCCGGTGCAGGCCGTGGCCGAAAGCGGCGTCTGGATCACCGTGGTCGACCGCGGCCTGTCGGTGGACGGCATCGAGGATCTGTATGTGGCGGGCGACAACGCGGGCTTTGGCCGGGTTTCGGGCGAATTCATGGCCTCTGCCCTGCCCGAGGGTGGCAAGATCGTCGCGCTGCGCGGGATCCCCACCACCATCGACAACATGCGCGTCGAAGGCTTCGAGGCCGCGATCGAGGGCAAGAACATCGAGGTTCTTGGCATGGAGCATGGCAACTGGAACCGCGATGACAGCTTCACCGTCATGCAGGATTTCCTGTCGCGCTTCCCCGAGATCGATGCGGTCTGGGCCTCGGATGACGACATGGCGGTGGGTGTGCTTGCCGCGATCGAGGCAGCGGGCCGGGACGATGTCCAGTTCGTGCTGGGCGGCGCCGGCATGAAGGAGATGATCGCGCGGACCCGGGACAATGATCCGATGATCCCCGCCAACGTCACCTATCCGCCCGCGATGATCGCCACCGCGATCGAACTGACCGTGGTGGGCCAGGTGTCGAGCGCGCCGGTGGCCGGAACCTTCACCATCGGATCCGAACTGGTGACGCCGGAAAACGCCGCAGAGTATTACTTCCCCGACAGCCCGTTCTGAACGGAGCGCGGCGGCCCTTCGGGGCCGCCGCAGTTTTTTCAGAGGTAGCGGTTCACGAGGTTTTCGAGCCGCTCCTGCCGCCCCGACCGGGGCTGCGGATTGATCCCCTCTGCTTCGACCCGGGCGGTGATCTCGTCAAAGCCCTGCGTGGTCAGCATCGCCTGCGCTTCTGCGCTGTCCCAGCCCGCATAGCGCGCGTCGCGCGCCGCTTCGAGCTTGCCTTCTTCCAGCATCTTCGCCGCCGCCTTCAGCCCTGCCGCGCAGGTGTCCATGCCGCCGACATGGCCAAGGATCAGATCCTCGGCATCCAGCGACTGCCGCCGCAGCTTGGAGTCAAAGTTGGTGCCGCCGGTGCTGAAGCCGCCCGCGCGCAGCACTTCGTAATAGGCCAGCGCGGTTTCCGGCACGTTGTTCGGGAACTGGTCGGTGTCCCAGCCGGACTGGTAGTCGTTGCGGTTCATGTCGATGGAGCCAAGGATGCCCAGCTCGCGCGCCAGCGCCAGCTCATGCTCGAAGCTGTGACCGGCGAGGATGGCATGGCCCTGCTCGACATTGAGCTTCACCTCTTTCTCAAGCCCGAACTGCTTGAGGAAGCCATAGACGGTGGCCACGTCGTAATCATACTGGTGCTTGGTGGGCTCCTGCGGCTTGGGCTCGATCAGGATGGCGCCCTTGAAGCCGATCTTGCGCGCATACTCCACCGCCTGCGTCAGGAACCGTCCCGCCTGCTGGCGTTCGCGGCCCATATCGGTGTTGAGCAGGGTCTCGTAGCCCTCGCGCCCGCCCCAGAGCACATAGTTCTCGCCGCCCAGCTGGTGGGTCGCGTCAAGGCAGGTCTTCACCGTCGCTGCGGCAAAGGCATAGACATCAGGATCGGGATTGGTCGCGGCCCCAGCCATGTACCGGCGATGGGTGAACAGGTTCGCCGTGCCCCAGAGCAGCTTGGTGCCCGTGGCCTCCATCTTGCCCTGCATGTAATCGGTGATCTCGCGCAGGTTGCGGGTGTTTTCGGCAAAGCTGTCGCCTTCGGGGCGCGCATCGGCGTCGTGGAAGGCGAAATAGGGCGCGCCAAGGATCTGGAACATCTCGAAGGCGACATCGGCCTTGAGCTTGGCCTTGGCCATGCCGTCGCCGAACCACGGGCGCTCGAAGGTCTGCCCGCCGAAGGGATCCCCGCCCACCCATGCGAAGCTGTGCCAATAGGCCACAGAGAAGCGCAGATGCTCCTTCATCGTCTTGCCCATCACCACCTCTTCGGGGTCGTAATGGCGGAAGGCGAAGTCATTGTCGCTGTCGGGGCCTTCGTAGCGGATCGCAGGAATGCCGTTGAAAAAGTCTGTCATGGTTGTCTCGTCTCTCATCTGCCGGTGCCCCGGCTGGCCCAGACCAGCCCGCGGCGAAGGATTTCCTTCATCTGCGGGACGTCGAATTCGGAAGCGTTGTGGCCAAGGGCGGAGTAGAACACCCGACCCTCGCCATGGTGGCGTGTCCATGCCACCGGCATCACCGTGCCCTTGACCCATGGCGCATGCGTGCCGTCAAAGCGGGTCACGGCAAGCACGTCATTGCCGGGATCGACATGCATGAAATACTGCTCGGAATGGTAGTCGAAATCCCCGATGCCCTGCATCAGCGGATGATCCGGCTGGGTGATCTCGACCCGGTAATCCATCATGTCGCCGGGATGGGCCACCCATTGCCCGCCCACCATGAACTGATAGGCGGGGGCGGCGCGGAACGTGTCGCCCATGCCGCCGTGAAAGCCCGCAAGCCCGGTGCCTGCCGCGATGGCGGCGCAGAGCCGCTCCAGCGGCTCCTTCTCGATCTCGACCTGCGTGCAAAGCGGCACGATCAGGTCGAACGAGGACAGATCCGCCTCGCCCAGCACCGCAACGCCCGGTTCGGAGCGCACGTCAAACCCTTCGTCCCGCAGCATTTCAGCCACCACGGCGGCACAGGCCTCGGGGTCGTGCCCCTCCCAGCCGCCGTAAAATATAAGTGCTTTCTGGTTCATGCCACCTCCTCCTGCAGCGCGATTTCTCCGGTTCCCCGCTCGGCAAGCAGCGGCGCTGGCCGCTCGCAGCGCGTGGTCATCTCGATGGCGCGGCCCTCGCGGGCCGAGCGGTGCATCGCCTCCATCACCTCCAAAGCGTGCAGCGCCAGATCGCCGCTGGCGCAATGCGGCCCGCCCGAGGCGATGGCCCCGGCCATCTGCGCCAGCCCCAGCCCGCGGTAATTGCCGTCGCCATGGCCATGGCGCATCTCTTGCGGCTGCCACGCCCCGTCGCGGTGCAGCTCCACCGTGCCGTCGAAGCGGTTGGGATCGGGCAGCGTCATGGATCCGGTGGTGCCATACAGCTCCAGCGGGCCATGCCTGTGGGCGCGCACGTCGAAGCTGGTGGCGATCTGCACCAGCGCGCCCTGCGCAAATTCCATGACCCCCGCCAGATGGGTGTCGACCTCCACCGGCACGCTCTGCCCGGCGCGTGGCCCGGTCGCGATCTCGCGGCTGTCGCGCGACCGGCCCCCGAAGGCGGTGACCCGCGCCACCGGACCCAGCAGGTTGAGCATCGCGGTGATGTAATAGGGCCCCATGTCCATCATCGGGCCGCCGCCGGGCTCGCTGTAGTAGAAATCCGGGTTCGGATGCCAGCGTTCATGGCCGGGCAGCATCAGGGTCGCGGTGCCCGCCACGGGGCGCCCGATCTCTCCGGCATCGACCAGCGCCCGCGCGGTCTGATGCGCGCCGCCCAGAAACGTGTCGGGCGCGCATCCCAGCCGCAGCCCCGCCGCCTGCGCCGCGTCATTGAGCGCGCGCGCCTCGTCAAAGCTGCCTGCCAGCGGCTTTTCCGAATAGACATGCTTGCCTGCCGCCAGCGCGCGATGCCCGATCTCGGCATGGGCGGCGGGAATGGTCAGGTTCAGCACGATGCCGATATCCTCGCGCGCTAGCAGCGCCTCGACCGTCAGCGCCTCCACGCCATAGGTCCGGGCTTTTTCCTCTGCCACCTCGGCGCGCAGATCGGCCACGGCGCGCATCTTGATCTGCGGGAACAGCGCCGCGTTTTTCAGGTAGATGTCGCTGATGACGCCACAGCCGATGACGCCCACTCCGATCCCGCTCATGCCACGGCCTCCATTCGCTGTCCGTCCTCTCCAAAATAATGCAGCGCGCCCGGTTCCGGGCTCAGCCCCAGCTGCTCGCCCGCCTTGAGCCGCATATGCCCCGGCAGCCGCACCGTGATCTCTCCCAGACCTTCGGCATCCATATAGGCGATGGTGTCGGCGCCCAGCGTCTCGACCACCCGCGCCCGCGCGGGCCAGAGCCCGTCGGTTTCCACCCGCAGATGTTCGGGTCGGATCCCCACCGTCTTGATGTCGTCGCGGGCCACGGCACGGCCCGGCAGCAGGTTCATGCGCGGCGAGCCGATGAAGCCTGCGACAAATTCCGTGGCGGGGCGGTCATAAAGCTCCATCGGCGCGCCAACCTGTTCGATCCGCCCGGCCTTCATCACCACGATCTGGTCGGCCAGCGTCATCGCCTCCACCTGATCGTGGGTGACGTAGATCATCGTGGCGCCAATGGACTGGTGCAGCTGCGCCAGTTCCACCCGCATTTGCGTGCGCAGGGCGGCGTCAAGGTTCGACAGCGGCTCGTCGAACAGGAACACCTCGGGATGGCGCACGATGGACCGGCCAATGGCGACGCGCTGGCGCTGCCCGCCCGAAAGCTGGCCCGGCTTGCGGTCAAGATAATCCTCAAGCGACAGGATGCGCGCGGCCTCCGCCACCCGCTCGCGCCGTTCCGCAGCAGGCATCTTGGCCAGCCGCAGCCCGAAATCGATGTTCTGCGCCACCGTCATGTGCGGATAAAGCGCGTAGGACTGGAACACCATCGAGATGCCGCGATCCGACGGTTCCGCATCGGTCACGTCGCGCCCGCCGATGCGGATCTCGCCCTCGGTCGGATCTTCCAGCCCCGCGATCATCCGCAGAAGCGTGGACTTGCCGCAGCCCGAAGGCCCCACCAGCACGGTGAAGGATCCATGCGGCACCTTCAGGTCAAGGCCCGGGATCACCGTCAGCGCGCCGAAGGTCTTGATGATGCCTGCCAGTTGCACGTCAGCCATGTTCGGCCCTCCTCGCCCGCCCGGTCATCAGCGGGGCTCGTAGTTGAAATGAAGGAAATCGGCGTGATGGCCCCGCCCCGAAGTGTCATGCGCGGCCATGCCGACAAAGGCGCCGGTGAAGTTGTTGCCCGGCCCGTTGCCCGCCTCGTCAGAGATCGCGGACTGGTCGAGCGTGACCCCCAGATCGGTCCAGTCAGCCCCCGGCAGGGCATAGCGGAAGCGCAGGGTCATGCCGTCCACGTCGCAGCCCAGCCGGACCGGCCCGGTGGCGGGCAGATCGACGGGGGCGGCGAGCGGCTGCACCATCCGCAGCATCGGCCAGTCGGCGGGACAGCTGAGCACGGTCAGCTGGCGCTGCCCCTCCTCCGCCGCCGTCACCGCAAGGTAGTGGAACTTGAACCCGTTATACCACGCGATCAGGCCCGCAAACTGCTGGTAGGTTTCCGGCGCGAAGTCGATTTCGGTTTCGGCGGAATAGTCGATGTCGGTCTGGCGCCGCGCCACCAGCGCATGGTCGAAATGCGATCCCGGCGCCTCGCGCCCGTAAAGCCGCAGCGCGCCGGGCCGTGCCTCCAGCGAGAAAAGCCGGGCGCTGTCGGGGCTGCGCAGCCACTGGAAGGCGGGCGGCAGCGCCCCGGGGGCAAAGGTGGTGCGGGCGGGCTCTGGCGCGAAGCGGTGTTCGGGCAGGTCGGGCGCGGGCGCCGTTGCGGTCGGCACGCAGCCGCCATGGGCAAGGCGCGGAAATTCCCCCGCAGGCCAGATCAGTTTCTGGATCGCGGTTTCCCGGCCCAGCGGCGAGCGGCGCGCATCCTCTTCGTGGATGCCCACGACCCGGCCGGGGGCTGCGCCGCGCGTTTCCTCCAGCGGGCGGGAGCAGAGATGCACGAGGTAGAACTCGCCATTCTGCGTCTCGACGATATCGGCATGGCCCGCGCGCTGCAGCAGTGCCTCTGGCGCGTCCTTGGAGGTCAGCAGATGCTTTTTCGGATCGGTCTCGTAGGGGCCGAACAGATCGCGGGACCGGGCCATGGTCGCGGCATGTTCATAGCCGGTGCCGCCTTCGGCGGTCAGCAGCCAGTACCAGCCGTCGCGCCGGTAAAGATGCGGCCCCTCGGTCAGCTTGTGATCGGTGCCGCGATAGATGTTGCGCACCTCGCCCACCAGCCGCTGCTCTGCCACGGAATATTCCTGACAGACGATGCCGCCGAACTTGTCACCACCCTGCTGGCGGTGATCCCAGATCATGTTGACCAGCCATTTGCGCCCGTCCTCGTCATGAAAGAGCGACGGATCGAACCCCGAGGAGTTGAGATAGACGGGATCGGACCACGGCCCATCGATGCTGGGGGCGGTGACAAGATAGTTGTGGCTGTCCTTCCACGCGCCGTCGCGGCGTTTGACATCGGTATAGATCAGCCAGAACTGCCCGTCGGCATGGGTCAGGCACGGCGCCCAGACCCCGCCGGAATCCGGATCGCCGCGCAGGTCAAGCTGCGCCGCGCGGGTCAGGGGCCGGGACACCAGCCGCCAATGCGCCAGATCGCGGGAATGATGGATCTGCACGCCGGGATACCATTCGAAGGTCGATGTGGCGATGTAGTAGTCGTCGCCCACCCGGACGATCGACGGATCGGGGTTGAAGCCGGGCAGGATCGGATTGCGGATCTCGGTCACTTTGGTCATCCCTTGACGGCGCCGCCGGTCAGGCCTGCGACGATGTATTTCTGGGCGGCGAGGAAGAAGACGATGGCGGGCAGGATCGTCAGCGTGACGAAGGCCAGCGTGCGGTTCCATTCGGTCACGTATTCACCGCGGAACTGCATCATCCCCAGCGGCCATGTGAAGGCTTCGCGCGAGTTGAGCACGACCAGCGGCAGCAGGAAGTTGTTCCAACTCTGCACGAAGACGAAGACGCCCACGGTGGCGAGGATCGGCGTGGAGAGCGGCAGCGTGACCTGCCAGAAGAACCGCACATAGCCGCAGCCATCGATCCGCGCCGCCTCGAACAGTTCTTTCGGCAGCTGTTCGAAGAAGGTCCGGAACAGCAGGATCGCCAGCGACAGGCCAAAGGCGGTCTGCGGCAGGATCACCGCCCAGTAGGTGTCCAGCAGGCCGATGTCGCGCACCTTGATGAAGAGCGGCAGGATCGCGGTGGCGAAGGGGAACATCAGCCCCAGCAGCAGATAGGAAAACAGCATCCGCGAGCCGAAGAAGCGGATCTGCGCAAAGACATAGGCGGCGGCGGATCCGACGATCAGCGTCAGCACCACGGTCCCGGTGGAGATCAGCAGCGAATTGCCCAGATAGCTCCAGAACCGCGGATCGGCGAGGATCGAGGCGTAAAAGCTGGCATCCCACTGCTGCGGCAGCGCGAAGGCGTTCATGCGGATTTCCGCGTTGCTTTTGAACCCGCCAAGCGCCGTGGCCAGCATGGGCGCCAGCACGAAGCTGGCCACCACGCAAAGGATCGTGACGCGGGCGAAGTTGCGCCAGAAATGGCTGCGGGTCATGGCTTGGTCCCCTTCATGAAGATGCGCTGGTAAAACAGCGCCACGACGATGGCGGCGAGGAACAGCAGCACGCCCACGGCGCTGCCAAAGCCGATCTTCAGCCGGGTCAGCCCGAAGCTGTAAAGATAGGTGACGATGGTATGGGTCTGGTTCGACGGTCCGCCATTGGTCAGCGGGATGATGACGTCAAACACCTGCAGCGCGCCGATGATCGCAAAAAACGCGCTGACCATGATGGCGGGCTTGATCTGCGGGATCTGCACATAGCGCACGATCTGGGGCCGCTTGGCGCCTTCGATCTTGGCAGCCTCGATCAGATCCTCGGGCACGCCCTGCAGGGCCGCGATGTAGATCATCATGTGAAAGCCGAAATATTTCCAGACGATCACGGTCATGACCGCGACAAAGGCCCAGTCCCGGTCAGCAAGGATGAAGAAGCTTTCCTGCCCCATGGACCGCGCAAGGGAGGCGGTGACGCCATAATTGCCGTCGAACACGAAGCTCCAGATCAGGCCCGCTGCCACTTCGGCAAGGATGTAGGGAACGAAAAAGATCAGGCGGAACAGCGCGTTGGTCGGCGTCTTGCGATAGATCAGCAGCGCCAGAAACAGCGCCAGCGGCATCTGGATCAAAAGCGAGACAGCCACGATCTTCAGCGTGTTGCCCATGGCGGTGTGGAACACCGAATGCCCGGCGATCTGTTCGAAATTGCGCAGGCCGACATAGTCTTCGGGCGTGCCGTAGCCGTTCCAGTCGAAAAAGGCGTAATAGCCCGATTCCGCCAGCGGCAGGATCACAAACAGGCTGAACAGGATCAGCGCCGGGGGCAGCAGGATCGCGATGGCGGCAAGGCGGCTGGAGCCCATTCCGCGCCGACGGCGCGCGCGTTTCCGCGATGCGGCCGCGCGGGCATCGATCATCTCCATGGAGTGCGTCTCCGTCTCGGGGGAAAAAGGGCGCGCGTCCGCAAGGACACGCGCCGGGGGAAGGCTTAGCGGAACTGCCAGGCCTCCTCGACCTGTGCCGCGGCCTCCTCGGGCGTGATCACGCCCTGCGCCAGATCGGCGGAGATGTCGTTCACCGTGGCCCCGACCGAGGCGCCAAGGAACTGGTCAAGGAAGATCTGGTGATAGCTGGCTGCCGCGATGTCCTGCGCAACCTGCTGGAAGAACGGGTTTTCCAGCGCCTCTCCGGCCCCATTCACGATCGGGATGAAGATGCCTTCGCGCGCAACTTCTTCCTGATGATCGCGGTTGAGCAGGAAGGTCAGGAAATCCACCGCGCCATCGGTCGCGTCCGACGTGACGGCCCAGCCGTTCATGCCGCCCAGCGTGGCGCTGTCGCCGCCCTCTGCCACCGGATCGGACACCGCCGGGAAGGAGATGATCGCCATCTGGTCATCGGGCAGGCCTTCGCCGCTTTGCGAACGGCCCCGCATCGGCAGGTAATCCCAGTCGCCCATCAGGTGCAGCGCGCCCTTGCCATCGGCGAACATGCCGCTGGCGGTCTCGTAGGTGGTGCCCATGAACCCGGGCTGGAACGGCTCCATTTCGGTCAGCTTCTGGAATTCCTCGCCAGCGGCGACAAAGGGCTCGGCCTCGAACCCGCCATCCTCGCCGTTCATCGCCGCCGTCACGACCTCGGCCCCGCCTTCGCGCAGCGCCAGATAGCTCCAGTAGAAATGCAGCGGCCATTTGTCCTGCCCGCCCACCACGATCGGCGTCACGCCTGCATCCTTCATGGTCTGCACCGCAGCCAGCAGGTCATCCCATGTCTTGATCGCGGTATGGTCGACGCCGGCCTCTTCGGTCAGCGCGGTGTTGACCCAGAACACCACTTCGGTGGCGTAAAGCGGCAGACCGTGCAGGGCGCCATCCACGGTATAGGCGGTCAGCGCCGCGTCGGGGAAGGTGCTGCGCACCTCGTCGGACAGCTCGCCCGAGATGTCCTTCAGGAACCCGGCTTCGGCCTGTTCGACCAGCGTCTGGCCGGCCCAGCTGTAGAAAATGTCGGGCCGGGCGTCGGACTGCAGCAGCGTCGGCAGCTTCGACTTGTAGGCTTCGTTGGCGATATATTCGAACACCACGTCCACATCGGGGTTCTGCGCCTCGTAAGCGGCCTCGACGCGGGCATAAAACGCCTGTTCGGGGTCGCTGGGCTGCACCCGCAGCACGCGGATTTCTTCCTGCGCCATGGCGGCAGTGCCCCATGCGGCGCTGGCCAGCAGGGCTGTCTTGACGAACAGTTTCATTGGTCATCCTCCCAGATTGAGCCCGAATCCCGATCCTCCTCGACCGTGATTCTGCACCATTTTGACTAACGTATACTTCAGATTTGACCAACGTACATCAAGAAAGAGCGGGTATGCAATCCCGCTTTTCCGAACCGGACCCTAGGGCAGGTTGTCGCGCAGGAAAATTTCGGTGTGGATGATGCCGGTGCGCGGATCGACCGGCACCGCCTCGATCAGGTTGCGCATGATGATCAGGGCGCTGGCCACTTCCTTGTGAATATCCTGCTGCAGCACGGCGTCGAACACCCCATCCTGCAGCGCGGCGCGCGACTGGTCGGTCAGTTCGTGCACCACCACCAGCGGGCGCGGGCTGGACTTGGCGCGGTCCAGCGCGGCGCGCAGGCCCCGGTTGCCGCCGCCAAGGCTGTAGATCCCCACAATGTCGCGACAATCCTGAAGTACGTTGGTCAGAAGCTCGTCGACCCGCGCCGCCTCGTCGCCGCCCTCGACCGGCGGCAGCAGCTGCAGATCGGGAAATTCCGCATGCATGACCTGTTCAAAGCCCAGCCTGCGCTCCACATGGTCGCGCACCAGCATGGATCCCGCGATGATCGCGATGCGGCCCGGGCGGCCCTGACAGAAGCGGCCCAGCAGCCCGGCGGCGGTGCGCCCGGCGGACACGTTGTCGATGCCGACAAAATGCCCGCGCGCCGAGGCGGAGAGATCCGAAATCAGCGTCACCACCTGAATCCCCGCGCCGCGCAAATCCGACACCGCCTGCCGCACCTCGGCGGATTCCGTCGCGACCATCACCACGCCATCCACCGCCTGCTCGCGGGCGCGGCGCAGATCCGCCGCCAGCGCCCGCCCGTCAAACGGCGGTACCAGCGACACGCTGATTTCCGTGCGGTCGCGCAGCGCAAGGCGTGCGTGGCTGTCCAGTTCGGCGGCCAGATTGCGCATGAAGCTGTTGGGCCCGTCGGGAATGGCGAAATGAATGCGGTAGACCCGCTTGCGCGACAGGTTGGCTGCCATGATGTCGCGCTCATAGCCAAGCTGCTTCATCGCGGCGCGGACCCGCTGCTGCGTTGCCTGCCGCACCCCGTCGCGCCCGTTCAGAACCCGGTCGACGGTGGACAGGCTGACATTGGCCACGCGCGCCACATCATGCACGGTCGGTCGTGACATATCGCAGCTCTCCTTACTTCTTGTCCCACTCCCGGTTAGACCAGCGCCGGGACGCCCACAACTGACATGGGGCGCGGGCTGGCCCCCTGCCCCGGATCAGGCCCTGACCTGCCCCGCCCGGCCTCCTGCCCGCGCAGGCCCGGAAAACACCGCGCGGCACGGCATCTGACATACGTACATCACACACTGCTTACTGAAAAGTGAATTGCGACGGGCGGGGTCCGGGGGTGCCGCCGCCTAGAGCCGGTCGCGCACCCGCGCCCATGTATTGGCCAGATGCCGTGCCATCACCCGGCCCAGTTCCTCGCCATCGCGTTGGCGCAGGGCGGCGGCCATTTCCTCGTGCTCGGCCACGGCATCATCCCAGTAATCGGCGTTGCGGTTGCCCATGAAGCGGATGCGCTTCAGCCGCGCCTGCAGGTTGGCCTGCGTTTCCGTCAGCGCGGGGTTGCCCGCATAGTCGGAAAGCCGCGAATGGAATTCCTGATTGAGCTTGTAATAGGGCATCCGGTCGCGCGCCCGCCAGCGGTCCAGCATCCGGTCATGCAGCGCCAGCAGATCGGCGATCTGCGCGTCACTGGCCCGTTCGCAGACCAGCCGCCCGGCCAGAAGCTCGATATGGCCCAGCAGTTCCAGCATGCCATGCACCTCTTCGGGGGTGAGCTTGCGCACCACGCTGCCCTTGGAGCGGACCGAGGCGATCAGCCCTTCGGCGGCAAGCGTGCGCAGCGCCTCGCGGAAGGGGGTGCGCGACACGCCCAGCTGTCCGGCCAGCACGACCTCGTCGATTCGGGTTCCCGGCTCCAGATAGCCTTCGATGATCATGTCGCGGATGCGGCTGGCCACCTGATCATGCAGGCTGAGCTTTTCGATCGCTAGCGGTGCGCCAAGGTCATCCATCTGATCCTGCACGTCTTTCTCCTGAAACATAAGGGCTGACACAAATATAGCAGCTTTTTCCGGCGGCGCGAGACTTGTGTATTGTATAATTTATCCATTACACAAAATGCGACACACAGGCCGACCCCGATGCGGGTGGCCCGGACCAGCGACAAGACGGACAAAAGCATGACGAGCGGATCTAAAGTGGCCATGGCGATCGGGGATGCGGGCGGGATCAGCGCCGAGCTTGCGGCACGGGTGCTGGCCTGCCCCGAGGCCAATACGGGCGACCTGATGGTGATCGGCGACCGGCGCCTGCTCGAACGCGGCGCCGCCGAGGCGGGTGTTGCGCTGGATCTGCCGGTGCTGCGCCCGGACCAGACCGCAGGCCCCCTGCCCGAGCGCAGCTTTCTGGTGGATCTGGGCAATTGCGACCCCGGGGCCGTGCCGCAGGGCCATTCCAGCGCCGAAGGCGGTCGCGCCTCGGTGCAGAATTTCCGCGCCGCCCTGCTGGTGGCGGCGGCGGGTCATGCCGATGTGGTGTTCTTCACCCCCTTCAACAAACACGCCATGCGGCTCGCGCAGCCCGATTACGTGGACGAGATCGGCTTCATCGACGCCACGATCGGCGCCACCGAAAGCGGGCGGGAATTCAACGTGCTGGACGAGGTCTGGAATGCCCGCGTCACCTCGCACATTCCGCTGTCGGAAGTGGCGGGCCGGATCACCGAGGCGCGGGTTTTTGACAGCCTCTGCCTGACCGACCGGATCATGCGCAATGCAGGCTATGACCGCCCTCGGATCGGTGTCGCCGCCCTGAACCCCCATGCGGGCGATGGCCGCAACTTCGGCACCGAAGACGAGGACATCCTGCTGCCCGCCATCGAACGCGCCCGCGCCCGGCAGCTGGCGGTCACCGGGCCGGTGCCGTCGGATACGGTGTTCGTGCGCGCGGTGAAGGGCGAATTTGATGCGGTGCTGACCATGTTCCACGATCAGGGCCAGATCGCGATGAAGCTGATCGGCTTTGACCGGGGCGTGACGCTGATCGCCAATTACCCCTTTCCCATCGTCACGCCCGCCCATGGCACGGCCTATGACATCGCGGGGCAGGGCATCGCCAATCTGGGCGCCACCCGCAACGCGGTGACGCTGGGCCGCCGTCTGGCGGCAATGGATCCGCGCAGCGACCGGCCCGACACCCCCGCACCGCTGCCCGAACTGTTTGCCCGCGCGCTCGACTGGGGCGCGCTGCCGGTCTGAGATCACCGCGCCCGCCGGAGGAGGGCGGCGCGCATCATCTTTGGGAGGAGAGACACATGAACAGACGAGAGTTTGCCAAGGGCATCGCCCTGACCGGCGGGCTGATGGCCAGCCCCGCCCTGCTGCGCGCCCAAGGCACCGCGCTGCGTTTTGCCCATTACGGCACGGCCAGCGATTCCGTCAGCGCCGCCGCCACCCGTCTGGCGGAGCTTGCGGCGGAAAAGACCGGCGGCGCGCTGACGGTCGAGGTCTATGGCAATGGCGAGCTTGGATCCTCGCCCACCATGCTGGAAGGCACCCGGCTTGGCACCATCGACATGGTGACCACCGGCAATCCCTATTTCACCGCCAGCCTGCCCGCGCTGAACCTGCTGGACCTGCCCTTCCTGTTCCAGTCCGACGCCCATGCCTTTGCGGTGCTGGATGGCGAGGTGGGCCAGACGCTCATGTCTTCCATGTCGGAGGCGGGGCTGCAGGGCATCGCCTTCTGGGAACTGGGCTTCCGCAACCTGACCAACAATGTCCGCGCCGTGGTGACGCCCGAGGACATGGCGGGGCTGAAAATCCGCACCACGCCCAATCCGGCGCATGTGCTGGCCTTCGAGACGCTGGGCGCGCAGCCGACCCCCATGCCCTTTGGCGAGGTCTATTCCGCGCTGCAGACCGGGGCCATCGACGGGCAGGAAAACCCGGTCAACCACATCTATGCCAACAAGCTGCACGAGGTGCAGACGTTCATGAGCCTGACGCGGCACGCCTATACCACCTCGCCGCTGGTGGTGAACGCGCGGCGCTGGTCCGGCCTGTCGCCAGAGTTCCAGACCGCCCTGCAGGAGGCGGCGCTGGAGGCCGCGACCTTCCAGCGGCAGCTCAACGACGAAGAGGATGTGGCAGCGCTTGAAGAGATGCGCGCGGCGGGCCTGCAGATCGAGGAAAACCCTGATACCGACGCCTTCCGCTCCGCTGTCAGCGACGTGACCCGCGCCGCCTATGTGGAGCAGTTCGGTGCTGCGCTGCTGGATCAGGTGGACGCCGCCGCAACCGCCTGACCCCCGCCCGCACCGGCCGCTCCGGAGGAGGGAGACGCCCATGACCCAGATCGCGCGCCTTGACAGGCTTCTGCGCCGCGCCGTGAACGGGGCCGCCGCGCTGCTGCTGCTGGCGGTGGTGCTGCTGGGAATCGCGCAGGTGGTCAGCCGCTATCTGCTGGGCACCTCGCTGATCTGGTCAGAGGAACTGATCCGGCTGCTTTATGTGTGGATGATCCTCGTGGCCGCCGCCAATGCCGATCACATGCGGATCACCCTCATGGATGGCAGGCTGGGGCCGCGCGGACAGGGCGTGCTGACGGCGCTGCGCACCGCCGTGGTGCTGGCCCTGCTGGCGCTCCTGATCTGGGGCGCGTGGCAGCTTGACGCGAGCTTCGGGCGCGACCGCTATGTCGCGCTCGGCATCTCCAAATCCTGGTACTGGATGGCGGGGGTCGTGGGCGGGCTGCTTTGGGCAGGCACGCAGATCTCGGCGCTGTTCACCTCCCCGACCCCGCCGGAGACGCAATGACCACCCTTCTTCTCTTCGGATCCATGCTGCTGCTGGCGCTGATCGGCGTGCCTCTGGTCTTTGCCATCCTCGCCGCGTCGGTGGTCACGCTGCTGGTGGTGCGCCCCGAAATGCCGCTGCTGCTGGTGGGGCAGGTGTTCATGAACGGCATGGACCAGTTCCTGCTGCTGGCCGTGGGCTTCTTCTTTCTGGCGGGCGAATTCATGAACCGGGGCGGCATCACGCGCCGCGTCATCGATTTTGCGCAGACGCTGGTGGGGCACTTCCGCGGCGGGCTGGCGCAGGTCAACATCGTCTCCAGCCTGTTCTTTTCCGGCATCTCCGGATCCGCCGTGGCCGATACCGCCGCCATCGGTTCGGTGATGATCCCCGAGATGAAGGCGCGCGGCTATTCCGGCGCCTTTGCCGCCGCCATCACGCAATGCAGCTCCGTCGTGGGGCCGATCATCCCGCCCTCCATTCCCATCATCGTCTATGCCGTGCTGGCAGAGCAGTCGGTGGGGGCGATGTTCCTTGCCGGGATCCTGCCCGGCGTGGTGATCGGGCTCTGCCTGATGGCGGCGGTGGCGCTGCTGGCGCGGCGGCGCGATTTCGAAAGCAGCCCCCGGCAGCCCGTCACCGCCATGGCTCGCG
>NZ_JAYKSL010000005.1:37041-305437 GCF_035481585.1 Salipiger marinus
CCGCCGTGGCCCTGCTGACCCCGGTGCTGATCGTGGGCGGAATCCTCGGCGGCATCATGACCGCCACCGAGGCCGGGGCCATCGCCTGTCTCTATGCCTTCCTTACGGGGACGCTGTATTTTCGCGAACTTGACCTCCCGGGCATCGCGAAATCCCTCATCGGCGCGGCACAGGGGACGGCGATGGTCCTTGTCATCGTCGGGGCCTCCTCGCTGTTCGCGTGGATCGTCGCCGACCTGCGGCTCAGTCAGGCGGTGGGGGATCTCATCACCCGCTTCGGCGACAGCCCGCTGCTGTTCCTGCTGATGGTCAACCTGTTTGCGCTGGGGCTGGGGCTGTTTCTGGATCCGCTGGCGGCGCTGGTGATCCTTGTGCCGCTGCTGCTGCCCAATGCGGTGGATCTGGGCATCGACCCCGTGCATTTCGGCATCATGCTGGTGTTCAACCTGATGATCGGGCTGACCACGCCGCCGGTGGGCTATCTGATCTACCTGTCCGCCCATATCGCCGGGGAACGGCCCGAACGGGTGATGCGCGAAAGCCTGCCCTTCATGGTGGCGCTGTTTGTCGCGCTCGCCATCCTGACCTTCGTGCCCGCCGTCACCACGCTGCTGCCCCGCCTGTTCATGACCTGAGAGAGCCCATGCGCATCCACGATCTGTCCATGCCCATCCTTGCCGATCACTTCCGCTGGCCCGCGCCGCGGCAGGTGACGGGGGATCATTCCGACACGCAGCCGTTTCAGGTGACCAAGCTCACGCTGTCCTGCCACAGCTTCACCCATGTCGACGCGCGGCGCCACATGCTGCCCGGCGCGCCGACCATCGACCAGACAGCGCCAGAGGATGTGGCGGGCGCCTGTTTTGTCGCGGATCTGAGCGATGTCGCCCCGGATGAAGAGATCACCGCCGCCCGCATCGCCAAGGCCATCGCCGGATATGGGGGCGAGCCGATCCTGCTGCTGCGCAGCGCATGGGACCGCCAGCGCGACTGGCGTACCCCGGCCTACTGGCGCGAGGCGCCTTACATGAGCCGGGAGGCCGCGCGCGCCGTGGCAGCCCTTGCCCCCCGCGCGGTGGCCTTCGATTTCCCGCAGGATTACACCATCCGGCTGTCGCTGGACGGCATCGTGCCGCCCATCACCGACCACGTCACCCATGACGAGATCCTGCGCCATGGCATCACGCTCATCGAATATCTGATCGGCACCGCCGCGCTGACCGGCCCGCGCTGTTTTCTCTGCGCGCTGCCGCTGAAGATCGAGGGCGCGGATGGCGCGCCTGCCCGGGTCGTCGCCTTCGAAGGGCTCGCAGAAGCCCCCGGCGCGACCTGAGCCACACCCATAACCACAGGGAGGAGACCCGATATGACCCTTATCCAGAAAATGCTGACCGGCGTGGCGCTGGCCTGTCTGCCCGCAGGGGCGGCGCTGGCCGACTATCCCGACCGTCCCGTCACCATCCTCGTGCCATGGGGCGCGGGCGGCGGCACCGACACGATCATCCGCATCTTCGCCACCGGCTTCGAAGAGGCGATGGGCCAGCCCATCAACGTGGTGAACCGCGATGGCGGATCGGGCGTGGTGGGCCATATGGCCATCGCGCAGGCACGGGCTGACGGCTACACGCTGGGGGCCTGCACGCCCGAGATCACCTATTTCAAATCCATCGGCCTTGCCGACCTGACGCCCGAGAAGTTCACCCTGATCTCGCGTCTGGCGCTGATCCCGGCAGGCATCACCGTGGCGCAGGACAGCCCCTATGCCGATCTGCCCGCGCTGGTCGAGGCGGTGAAATCGGAACCGGCGGGCCATTTCCAGTCCTCGGGCTCGGGCATCGGCGGCACGTGGCACATGGCGACGGCGGGCTTCCTCAAGGCTCTGGGCGAGCCGGTGGACAAGATCGACTTCATCCCCTCCAAGGGCGGCGCGCCCGCGCTGCAGGACATGGTGTCAGGCGGGCTCAACATGTTCACCGGCTCCCCGGTGGAGGCCAAGGCGCTGGCCGATGCCGGAGAGGTGCGGATCCTTGGCATCATGTCCGACGAACGGTCCGATGCCTTCCCCGACGTGCCGACGCTGAAGGAATCCGGCGTGGAGTTTGCGCTGTCGAACTGGTTCTCGCTCTGCGCGCCCGCCGGTCTGCCCGAGGAGGTGACGGCGAAGCTGGCCGAGGCCGCGCGCGAGGCACATGGCGCGGCGGTGGTGCAGGACGCGCTCGCGCAGCGCGGCATCACCCCCTATTTCGACGGGCCGGAAGAGTTTTCGACCTTTGCCGCAGGCTTTGCCGACGAGGCGGGCACGCTTCTGGGCGAGCTTGGTCTGGTGAACTGATCCGCTGCCCGCCGGAGCCACCGGCCCCGGCGGGCCCTCAAGGGCAGGCATGATGAAATTCAACGACCGAGTGATCGGCATTCTGGCCATTCTGGGCGGGATCGCCATCATCAGCGGCACCTTCGGGTTCCGCGAGGCACCGGGGCAGCAGTTCGGATCCGGCTTCTTCCCGCGCATCGTGGGTGCCGCCGCGATGCTGGCGGGGCTGGTGCAGGTTCTGGCGGCGTGCGATCCCGGCCCGTGGATCCGCATCGCGCCGGAACTGCGCAGCCGCGATGCCTTTCTGAAGCTGGGCGTGCTTGCCGCCGTGGTGTTCTGGCTGCTGACGGTCCAGATGCTGGGCTTTCTGCTGACCACGACGCTGGTGGCGCTGGCGCTGAGCGTGGCGATGGGGGCGCGGCCCCTGCCCGCCACCGGCGTGGCGGCAGGCCTCTCCGCGCTGCTGTGGCTGGTGTTTGGCATGGTGCTGCGGGTGCCGCTGCCGCGCGGCTTGATCGAAGGACTGATGTCATGGACGTGATGTGGGAGGCCCTGCTGCTTGTCGCCCGGCCCGATGTGCTGCTGACCATTCTTGCCGCCTCGACGCTGGGCATCGTGATCGGCGCCATTCCCGGTCTGACGGCGGTGATGGGCGTGGCGCTGCTGGTGCCCATCACCTTCTTCATGGATCCGGTGCCCGCCATTGCCGCCATCGCGGCGCTGGCGGCCATGGCGATCTTTTCCGGCGACATTCCCGGCGCGCTGCTGCGCATCCCCGGCACCCCCGCCTCTGCCGCCTATGTCGATGACGCCTTCGCCATGACGCGGGCGGGCCGCCCCGAACGCGGGCTGGGCCTGTCGCTGGGATCGGCGCTGATCGGCGGGGTGATCGGCGTGCTGCTGCTGATGTTCGCGGCGCCGCTGCTGGCGCGCTTCGCCACCAATTTCTCCTCGGTCGAATATTTCTGGCTGGCGCTGCTCGGCCTTTCCTGTGCCGCCATCGTGTCGACCGGATCGGCGCTCAAGGGCGTGCTGTCGCTGATCTTTGGCCTGTTCGTGGCCTTCATCGGCATTGACGAGGTGGCGGGCCAGCCGCGCTTTACCTTCGGCAGTTTCGAACTCATGGGCGGGGTCAGCTTCATTCCCGCGATGATCGGCATGTTCGCCCTGACCGAGATCCTGCGCAACGCCACCCGCAACGCGCCGAAACCCGAAGCGCCGCGCATGGGCCCGGTCTTTGCCGGGCTGGGATCGACGCTGGTCCACCGCTGGCGCAACGTGCTGCGCGGCGGGCTGACCGGGTCGCTGGTGGGCGCCCTGCCCGGCGCGGGCGCCGACATCGCCGCGTGGGTGTCCTATGCCATCGCCAAGCGCCGCTCCAGGACGCCCGAGAAATTCGGCACCGGCCATGACGAAGGCCTGATCGAGGCGGGCGCCTCCAACAATGCCGCGCTCAGTTCCGCATGGGTGCCGACGCTGGTCTTCGGCATTCCCGGCGACAGCATCACCGCCATCGTCATCGGCGTGCTGTATCTCAAGGGGCTGGAACCGGGGCCGATCATCTTCGTCAAGACGCCGGAGTTGATCTATGCCATCTTCCTGTCCTTCCTGCTGGCCAACCTGCTGCTGCTGCCCTTGGGCTGGGCGGTGATCCGGCTGGCGCGCCATCTGCTGCGGGTGCCGCAGGCCTATCTGATGCCGATCGTGCTATGCGCCTGCATCGTCGGCAGCTTTGCCATCAACAATTCGCCCTTCGGGGTGGGGATCATGCTGGCCTTCGGGGTGATCGGCTGGCTGTTCGAGGAAAACGGCATCCCCGTCGCCCCGGCCATCCTTGGCATCGTGCTGGGCGCCATGCTGGAATTCAACTTCGTGACCTCCATGCTGAAATCCAAGGGCGATCTGATGACCTTTGTCGAACGGCCCATCGCGGCGGGTCTGGGGCTGGTGGTGCTGCTGCTTTGGGCCGCACCGGTGCTGCGCGCGCTCAGGAGCCGGACATGAAGATCATCGACTGCCATCACCATTACTGGGATCCGCGCGTCAACCCGCATCCGTGGCTGACCGACCGTCCGATGATCCCCTTCCGCTATGGCGATTATTCGGCGATCTGCCGCCCTTGGCTGCCCGGGGATCACGCCCGCGCCGCAGCGGGCTGGGATCTGGTGGCCAGCATCACGATGGAGGGCGAATGGTCCCCCGCCGATCCCTTGGGAGAGGCGCGCTGGATGGCGCAGCTGGCGCAGGAGCAGGGCACGCCCGCCGCCCATGTCGGGCAGATCTGGCTCGACCGCGACGACTGCGCCGAGGTGCTGGACGGCTATGCCACGCTGCCGCTGACCCGCAGCGTCCGGCACAAGCCGCGCAGCACGCCCCGTCCCGGCATGGGCCCCGGCGGGCTTGCCGATCCGGCCTATCTGGCGGGGGTGGCGGCTCTGGCGCGGACGCCGCTGATGTTCGACCTGCAATGCCCGTGGTGGCATCTTGCGGATCTGGCGCGGCTGCGCGAGGTGGCGCCCGACCTGCCGGTGATCGTCAACCATACCGGCCTGCCCGCCGACCGGTCGCCTGAAGCGCTTGTTGGCTGGCGCGCGGCGCTGGAACAGGCGGCGGGCATGGGCACGGTCTATCTCAAGATCTCGGGGCTGGGCCTGCCGGACCGCCCATGGCGGCTGGAAGACAACCGCGACATCATCCGCACCGCCATCGACATCTTCGGCCCGGACCGCGCCATGTTCGGATCGAACTTCCCGGTGGACGGGCTCTGCGGCAGTTTCGACACGATCTTTTCCGGCTTCGATGCCGCCACACGCGACTACGGCGCGGCAGAGCGCGCCGCCCTGTTTCATGGCACGGCGGCGCGCGTCTATGGTCTGGATCCGGTCTGAGCCTCAGCCCCGCGCGGCGGGCTCTGCGTCCAGCCGCAGCACATGCTCGGATCCGGCGCCCTCGGCCTGCGGGTAGATCAGGGCAAGGCGCGGATCATGGCCGGGCAGCACATGATCGTCGCTGTCGGCCAGCGCCCGGATGACGTCATGCCCGGCGATCATGTCGGCGGAGCTGTAGACGATGGCAAAGGGGATGCCGCGTTCGTATTCCTCGTAATAATGCAGCGCATCCGAGGCAAGCACGACCCAGCCGCGCGCGGTGCGCACCCGCACGATCTCCTGCCCGGCGGTATGGCCGCCCACCCAGTGCAGGCTGACGCCATCGGCCACCTGCCGCTCGCGCCCGTGCAGATGCAGGCGCCCCGCGTGCAGCAGGCTGACCAGCTTCAGGATCTCGGCGGAGTCATAGGCGCGGCGGAACCACGGGCGTGCCATGAACGGCCCGGTGATATAGGCCATCTCCTCGGCCTGCATGTAGAACCGCGCGTTGGGAAAAGCGTCGAGATAACCCAGATGATCGTAATGGGCATGGGTCAGCAGCACCGTGTCGATCTGCGCCGCCTCCAGCCCCAGCGCCGCCAGCGCCGCGACCGGGCTCAGCAGCGGCGTGTGGCCGTGGCGGGCGGCGACCTGCGGATCCATGCCGGTATCGACCATGATCGCGCGGTCGTCAGAAACCAGCACCCAGCAGTAGAAATCCAGCACCAGCGGCGCCCCGGGATCGGGGTCAAGGATGTAATTCTGCCCCCGGGTCCGGTTGGCGTTGATGGCGTGACGGATGCCATAGATCCGCCATGTGGTCTCGTTCATGTCCTGCTCCTCCTGCTCCGCCGCAGGGTCCGGCGCGGGCGGGGCGAATGCAACCCCGATTGCGCCCCGGCAGGCGTCAGCCCACCGCCGCCCGCCATGCCTGCGCATAGGCGCGCAGCGGCGCGGGGTCGGGGGCAGTGACCGCGCGCCCCGCCGGGACGGCGGCGGCGGACCCAAAAAGCAGCGCCGCGCCCGCGCTGGTGCCGGTGGCGGATCCCATGGCGGTCACCCCCTGCGGATACAGGGCGGCCAGCATCTCCAGATAATCGGCATTCTGGGCAAAGGGCCCTTCGATGACCACCGGCCCCGCCGCCCCGGCAAGGCTCAGGCAGGTGTCGGTCATCAGCGCCAGATACCATGACAGCGCCAGCATCCTCTCGCCCTCGCTGCCGGGCGGAGAGGTCCAGCCGCCCTTCATCCCGCGAAACGGCCCCGATCCGCGTTCGGTCGCGGGCAGGCGCCGCAGCTGCCGCGCCAGCACCGCCTGACGGTCGGCGGCGGTGGGCCGGGCGGTCGCGCCTTCGCGCAGGATCTCGTATTCGCGCCCGCCCATGAAGCGGGCGGAGGGCACCGGCTGCCCCAGCGCGTTGACATTGACCAGCGTGTCGCGCGCCGGGTCCAGCGTCACCGGGCGGCCCCCCACCGCCATCGCCACCACCCATGTGCCGGTCGACACCACCGCAAAGGGCGCCTTGCGCGACAGCACATGCGGATAGAGCGAGGCGTTGCTGTCATGGATGCCGGTGGCCACGGGCGTGCGCGGCGTAAGCCCGGTGATCCGCGCCACCTGCGCCGAGACCGGCCCCAGCAGATCGGCGGCGCGGCGCGGCGGCGCCAGCCGCCCGGCAAGCCCGAGCCGGTCCAGCAGCGCCGAAGGCCGCCCCCGCCACGGATCCCACAGATCGGTGTGACAGCCCAGCGAGGTGACGTCGCTGGCCCGCACCCCGGTCAGACGGAAGCCCCAGTATTGCGGATAGGTCACCACATGCGCCAGCCGGTCGCGCAGCCCGGGATCGCGCTGCAGCATCCAGTGCAGCTGCGCGCCAAGGTTCAGCCCGGCGCCCAGCCGGGGGCTGCCGGTGTCGTCAAAGCCGGGGCGCAGCGCGTCATAGTCGGCGGCGCAGCTGTCGGGGCCGTCATGTTCGTAATCCAGCATCGGCGCGGCAAGCCCGCCCGCCGCATCCAGCAGCACCGCAGAAGCGCCATGGGTGGTGACCGAAATCGCATCGACCCGGTGGCGGGCGTGAAACCGCGCAAGCGCGTCGAGCAGAAAGGCCCAGTGACCGCTCAGATCGAAATGCGGCCAGGGCGGGCCGGGGATCACCCGGTTCGGCCGGGTTTCCACCGCAAGTTCGGACAGATCCGCCGCATCGACCAGCGCCAGCTTGGCATTGGTCTTGCCGATGTCGATCACCGCGATATGGGCGGGGGCGGTCATGGCAGGTGGAACATGGGCACGAGCTCCGTCACGCAGGGCGAGCCGTCGGGGTTGGTGTCCATGAGATCGGCCATATGCGCCCACCAGCGCTGCATCACCGGATGGGCGGGCAGATCGGCCATGCCGTGATCGGCAGGCCGCCAGAGCACGGCAAAAAGCGCCGACGTGTCGGGATCAAGATGGATGGAATAGTCGCGCACCCCCGCCTCGCGCAGCAGGGCGGCAAGCTCGGGCCAGATCGCGTCATGGCGGCGGCGGTAGTCTTCGGCGCAGCCGGGGCGCAGGGTCATGCGGAAGGCGTATTTTTCCATCACCGCCCCCGGATCCGCGCGACCAGCCGGGGAATGGCGATGACCCCGATCAGCAGCGCCCCGATAAAGATCGACATGACGATGCCCGGCACGTTGAGCAGGCCCAGCCCGAAGGTGACCATGCCCATGACCAGCGCCGCCAGCACCACGCCGGGAATGGATCCCGACCCTCCAAGGATCGACACGCCGCCCAGCACGACCATGGTCACCACCTCCAGCTCCCATGCCGAGGCGATGGAGGGCCGGGTGGATCCCAGCCGCGCGGTCAGGCAGACCGCCGCGATCCCCGACATCAGCCCGGTGAGCAGGAACAGCACCATTTTCACCCGCTCCACCCGGATGCCGGAAAACCGCGCCGCGGTGGGGTTGTTGCCGATGGTCACGACATGGCGGCCAAAATTGGTCCGGTGCAGCACGATCCCGTAGATCAGCGCAAAGACCGCAAACAGCACCAGTTCGAACGAGATCACCCAGACCACATAGCCACGCCCCAGCCATGCGAAGCTGTCGGGATAGCCGTTGAAGGCCTGATCCCCCAGCACGATATAGCTGATGCCACGGAACAGGCTCATGGTGCCGATGGTCACCACGATGGAGGGCAGGCCAAGCCGCGTGACCAGCGCGCCGTTCACCGCGCCGCAGGCCAGCCCCACCGCCAGCCCGATCATCACCAGCCCCGGCGTGCCCAGCCCGAACTGCAGCGCCCAGCCCATGGCGGTGGAGGCCAGCGCGATGATCCCCGCCACCGACAGGTCGATCTCGCCCGCGATGATCAGCAGCGCCATGGCAAAGGCGATCATCGCCTTTTCGGTGAAGTTGAAGGTGGCGTCCGACAGGTTCCACGGATCAAGGAAATAGGGGCTCGCCTGCGTGTTGGCGACAAAGATCAGCACCGCGATGCCCAGAAGCAGCACCTCCCAGCTGCGCGACAGGCGGGCCACGGGGCCGGTCAGCCGGTCGGGCAGGCTGCGGGAACGGGGGGGATCAAGCAGGCTCATGCCGTGGACTCCGGTCTGAGGATGAGACGCCCCGCCTTGGCAGAGGACCGGGCGTTGAAGGCGACGGCGATGATGATCGCGGCCCCTGAAATGGCGAGCTGCCAGAAGGGAGAGATCCCCGCCACGGGCAGCGCGTTCTTGATGGTGCCCAGAAACAGCGCGCCCAGCACCGCGCCGCCCACCGTGCCAAGCCCGCCCGCGATGGAAATGCCGCCGATCACGCAGGCGGCGACCACGTCAAGCTCGAACCCGCCCGCGACATCGACATAGGCCACCGCATAGCGCGACACCCAGAGATAGCCGCAAAGCCCGGCAAGCCCGCCCGCGATGGCGAAGGCGGCAAAGCGGGTGCGGCCCACATCGATCCCGGTATAGACCGCCGCATGGGGATTGCCGCCCACGGCCAGAAAGGCCCGGCCAAGCGCGCTGCGGTTGACCAGCACCGCAAATCCCGCGATCACCGCCAGCGCGATCCATGACAGCACCGGCAGCCCGATCAGCTCGGCCCGGGGCAGCGCCTTGTAGGCGGCGCTCATCTCGTGGCTGTTCACCCATGCGCCATCCGAGATCAGGAAGATCAGGCCGCGATAGATGGTCAGCGTGCCCAGCGTCACCACGATGGGCGGGATGTCCAGCTTCCAGACCAGAAGCCCGTTGACCATGCCCATCACCACCCCCAGCGTCACCGCCAGCGCGATCAGCGCCGCCACCGGCAGGCCCGGGACCGCGGCATTGAGCATGGCGGTGACCATGCCGGTCAGCGCGAGGTTCGAGGCCAGCGACAGGTCGATGCAGCGCGTCAGGATCACCAGCATCTGGCCAAGGGCCAGCATGATGAGGATGGCGGTGTCGTTGAACACCGCCGCCAGATTGCCGGGGCTGGCGAAGCCGGAAAAGCGGCTTTCCACCAGCAGCACCAGCGCGATCAGGGCGCCCAGCAGGATCGCCTCGCGCGATCTGACGAAGCTGCGGATCATGCGGCCACTCCTTTGCGGTCATAGCCGGCGGCGGTGCGCACCAGCGTTTCAGGGGTCAGCCCGGCGCGGTCGAATTCGGCGGCAATGCGCCCCTCGCGCATCACGATCACCCGGTCTGACATGCCCAGAATTTCCGGAATCTCGGACGAGACCATGATGACCGACAGCCCCTCTGCGGCGAGTTCGGCCATGAATTCGTGCACCGCCGCCTTCGATCCCACGTCGATCCCCTTGGTCGGCTCGTCAAGGATGATGACCTTGGGCCGGGTGGCGAGCCATTTGGCGATGACCACCTTCTGCTGGTTGCCGCCCGACAGCTCCCCCACCGGCTGGTCAAGCGCCGCCGCGCGCAGATCCAGCCGTTCGGTATAGGTGCGGGCCAGCGCAAATTCCTCCGCCATGCGGATGAAGCCACGGCGCGAGGTGCGGGGCAGCGAGGGCAGCGTGACGTTCTGGAAAATCGGCATCGCGGTCACGGCGCCCTGCCGTCCGCGATCCTCCGGCACATAGACGATGCCCTGCGCGATGGCCTCCGCCGGGGAGCGGATCACCGCGATGCGGCCATCGATGCGCACCGCCCCGCGCGCGGGCCGGGTCACGCCGAAGAGCGCCTGCATGACCTCTGACCGCCCGGCCCCCACCAGCCCGTAAAACCCGAGGATCTCGCCGCGCCGCAGGGTAAAGCCGATATCGGCGAATTCGGTGGGATGGGCATAGCCCGCCACGGTCAGCACCACCTCGCCGGGAACGGACTCGCGCTGCGGAAAGATCGTGTCCACCGCGCGGCCCACCATCTTTTCCACCAGCTGGGTTTCGGTGACATCGGCCATCCGTCCGGCATCGACCATCTGCCCGTCGCGGAACACGGTATAGCGGTCCGCGATGCGGAAGATCTCGTCGAACTTGTGCGAGATGAACAGGATCGCCTTGCCCTCGCGCTTCAGCCGGTCGACCAACTCGTAAAGCTCTTCGATCTCGGTGGCCGAAAGTGCTGCCGTGGGTTCGTCCATCACCACCACCCGCGCCTCGATGGATAGGGCGCGGGCGATGGCCACCAGATGCTTGGAGGCGATGCCAAGCTCGCGCAGCGGCGTCGCGGGGTCGATCTGCGCGCCGATCCGGGTCAGGATCGCGGCGGCCTCCCTGCGCATCCGCGCCCAGTCGATCAGCCCGAACCGCCCGCGCGGGGCATGGCCCAGAAAGATGTTTTCCGCGACGCTCAGGTCATCGAACAGCACGGTTTCCTGATGGATGGCGGTGACCCCTGCCGCTGCCGCATCGCTGGCCGTGGCAAAGCGCACCGCCGCGCCGTCGAGTTCGATCCGGCCCGCATCGGGCTGGTAAAGCCCGGTCAGGATCTTGACCAGCGTGGACTTGCCCGCGCCGTTCTCGCCGATCAGCGCGGTCACCTGCCCGGGATAAAGCGCCAGTTCCACATCGCTCAGCGCCTTGACCCCGGGAAAGCTCTTGCTGATCCCGGCCAGCCGCAGCACCGGACCCCTGGTCCCGGCGGTGTCGTCCGTCATGTCGATGGAATAGCTCATCACTCCCCCGGAAGCCGATGGTTGTCGTAAGATCGCGGATGGATATGGGCGCGGACCCGGCGCCAAGGCCGGGCCCGCAAGGGGGAGCCCCTCAGAAGACGCTCTTGAACTCGTCGATGTTGCTGGCGTCATAGGTGAAGGGTTCGGACATCGCGGCGCTGGTCTCGTCGTCCAGCGTGACGCTGCCCATCCGGCCCGTGGCGATCTCGGCGCCGGGTTCGGCGCTGGCCGCGTCGCTGGCCAGCGCATGGGCGATCATCGCGGCGGTGTAGCCCAGATCCACCGGGTTCCAGATCGCGAAGGACTTGGAGGCGCCGGATTCGATCGCCCCCGCCATTTCCGACGGCAGGCCCAGCCCGGTCACATTGACCTCCCCCACCTTGCCCGCATCCTGCACGGCCTGTGCTGCCGCGACGATCCCCACCGAGGTGGGCGCGATGATGGCATCCAGATCGGGATAGGTCTGGATCAGGCCTTGGGTCTCGCGATAGGACTTGTCGGCCAGATCGTCGCCATAGACGGTCGCCACCACCTCGATGTCGGGATACTGGTCCATCACCTTGGTCATCTCGGCGATCCAGACATTCTGGTTGGTCGAGGTGGAGGTGGCCGACAGCACCGCCACCTTGCCGCCTTCGGGCAGATGATCGGCGGCAAGCTTGATGATGGTCTGCCCGATCAGCGCGTCCGAGGAGGGCGCCAGATGCATCTCGCGGCCTTCGGGGGCCACGCCCGAATCCCAAGAGATCACCGTGATGCCGCGCTGCATCGCCTTCTGCAGGGCGGGCACCACCGCGTCGGGATCATTGGCGGAAATGGCGATGGCATCGACCCGCTGCGCGATCAGCGAATTGATCACCTCGATCTGGCCCTCCGCCGTGGTGGAGGTGGGGCCGGTATAGATGATCTCGGTATTGCCAAGCTCGGCGGCGGCCTCTTCGGCGCCACGCGCCGCAGCCTCGAAAAAGCCGTTGCCCAGCGATTTGGCGACCAGCGCGATGCGCATCGGATCCTGCGCCATGGCGCTGGTGCCCAGAAGGCTGGCGGCAAGGCCGAGCCCAAGGGCGAGACGTCTGTTGAATGTCATGTCTTTCCTCCCTGAAAGTCCTGTTTGATCGGCGGCGCGGTCAGCCCGCGTCAGCCTCCTCCTCGTCGGCCCCTGCGGGTGCCACGATCAGCGTTACGCCCGCGCTTTCCAGCATGGCGGCATGGGCATCGGTCACCCGGTCATCGGTGATCACGGTGTCGACCTGCGCCAGCGGGCACAGGATCAGGCTGGACCGCTTTTCGAATTTCGTGCTGTCGGCAAGGATCACCACCTTGTCCGCCTGTCCGATCAGTTTCTGTTCGGACTGGATCACCAGCGGATCCGGTTCCATGATGCCGATGGGGGCAATGCCCTGACAGCCCATGAACATGCAACGCGCGTAGAAATTGCGCGTCACGTCATTGTCGAAGGGCGACAGGATGATGTTCTGCTCGCGGTAGATGGTGCCGCCGGGCAGGACAACGGTGTTCTTGGTCTGCCGCAGCAGATGTTCCGCGATGGGAAAGGAATTGGTGAAGACCTGACAGCGGCGCGTGGCCAGCGGATGCACCATCTGAAAGGTGGTGGTGCCGCCGTTGATGATGATCGACTCGCCATCTTCGACCAGCGCCACCGCCGCGCGCCCGATGGCGCGTTTCTGCCGGGCATTCTTGGACAGGTTCACCGAAAACGGCCGCCCCGCCAGCCCGATCACCGCAGGTGGCGCCACGGATTCCGCGCCGCCCCGGACGCGGCGCAGCTTTTTCTGCATGTGCAGCGTCGCGATGTCGCGCCGGATCGTCGCCTCGGAGGACTCGGTCATCTCGACCATTTCCGCGACCGAGACGAAGGGCTTGGCCTCGACGGCGGACAGGATGACGCGATGGCGTTCGTTTTCGTGCATGGGATCCTCCCTGATGTCGCAGGCTGCCCGACAAAACCAATCACTGTCAATCATAAATGATCGTATAATGAGTTTCTGCGCCTGCAAAATGATTGTTATTGATTGTTTGTGATTGACATTCAGCTGCCCCGGCGCAACCCTGCCTCCCGAACCGGGCTGAGCACCTTGGCCGTGATGGGAGGATTCTTCATGCTTAACACCGCACCGGGAACGGCGCTCGACAACCTTTGGGACGACGCGCATGCGGCGACGCTCAGCGACTCCGACAAGCTGCTCTATCGCTCCAACCTCTTGGGATCGGACAAGCGGGTGACCAATTACGGCGGCGGCAACACCTCGGCCAAGGTGACGGAGACTGATCCGCTGACCGGCGCCCCGGTCGAGGTGCTGTGGGTCAAGGGATCGGGCGGCGACATCGGCACGATGGACAAGCAGGGCTTTGCCACGCTTTACATGGACAAGCTGCAGGCGCTGAAGGGGCTTTACCGCGGCGTCGCCTTCGAGGACGAGATGGTGGGCTACCTGCCGCACTGCACCTTCGCGCTGAACGCGCGCGCGGCCTCCATCGACACGCCGCTGCATGCCTATGTGCCGCGCCGCCATGTCGACCATGTGCATCCCGACGCGATCATCGCCATCGCCGCCTCGGCCAATTCGGAAGCTCTGACGCGGCAGATCTTTGGCGACGACATCGGCTGGCTGCCGTGGAAAAAGCCCGGTTTCGAGCTGGGCCTGTGGCTGGAGGAGTTCTGCCGCAAGAACCCAGCTGCCAAGGGGGTGGTGCTGGAAAGCCATGGCCTCTTCTGCTGGGATGACGACGCCAAGACCTGTTACGAGACGACGCTGGCCACCATCAACCGCGCCATCGCATGGTTCGAGACGCAGATGCAGGAAGTGCCCGCCTTTGGCGGCCCGGCCCATCCGACCCTGCCCGAACCCGAGCGCCGCCGCATCGCCGCAGCGCTGATGCCCGCGATCCGGGGCATGATCTCCGAAGGCAGCCACAAGGTCGGCCATTTCGACGACCAGCCCGCAGTGCTGGACTTCGTGGCGGCTGCCGAGATGCGGCGGCTGGCCGCCCTTGGCACCTCCTGCCCGGACCATTTCCTGCGCACCAAGATCCGCCCGCTGGTAGTGGAGTTTGACCCCGCAGCCCCGGATCTGGACGCGACGCTGGCGCAGCTTTCGGCCATGGTGGAAGCCTATCGCGCCGAGTATGCCGCCTATTACGACCGCTGCCGCCATCCCGACAGCCCGGCGATGCGCGATCCCAATGCCGTGGTCTATCTGGTGCCCGGCGTGGGCATGATCACCTTTGCCAAGGACAAGGCCACGGCGCGGGTATCGGCGGAATTCTATGTCAACGCCATCAATGTCATGCGCGGCTCGGATGCGGTCAGCGACTATCGCGGCCTGCCAGAGCAGGAGGCCTTCGACATCGAATACTGGCTGCTGGAAGAGGCGAAGCTGCAGCGCATGCCGAAGCCCCGGTCGCTGGCCGGGCGCGTCGCCATCGTCACCGGTGGGGCGGGCGGCATCGGGGCTGCCACGGCGGAGCGTTATCTTGCCGAAGGCGCCTGCGTGATGCTGGCCGATATCGACGCCGAGGCACTGGCCGCCACCCGGCAGGCGCTGGCCGCCCGCCACGGCGCGGACCGGGTCGCGACGGTGGAGATGAACGTGACCTCCGAAACGGCGGTGGCTGCGGCCTATGCCGACCTGGCCGTGGCCTTTGGCGGGGTCGACATCGTGGTGTCGAATGCGGGCATCGCCTCTTCGGCCAGGATCGAGGACACCACGCTGGAGCTTTGGGACCGCAACATGTCGATCCTGTCCACGGGGTATTTCCTTGTCTCGCGCGCGGCGTTCCGGCTGCTGAAGGCGCAGGGCATCGGCGGCTCCATCGTCTTTGTCGCCTCCAAGAACGGGCTCGCCGCCTCGCCCGGGGCCGCCGCCTATTGCACCGCCAAAGCCTCGGAAATCCATCTTGCGCGCTGCCTTGCGCTGGAAGGCGCGCCAGAGGGCATCCGGGTCAATGTGGTGAACCCCGACGCGGTGCTGCGCGGATCCAAGATCTGGTCCGGCGAATGGCTCGACCAGCGCGCCGCCACCTATGGCACCGACAAGGAGGGGCTGGAGGAGATGTATCGCG
The DNA here is from genome assembly GCF_035481585.1 of Salipiger marinus. Taxonomy (NCBI): domain Bacteria; kingdom Pseudomonadati; phylum Pseudomonadota; class Alphaproteobacteria; order Rhodobacterales; family Roseobacteraceae; genus Salipiger; species Salipiger marinus. The sequence goes on from NZ_JAYKSL010000005.1 coordinate 52,402, forward strand.
CCCGCTCGCTGCTCAAGCGGTCGGTGCTGCCCGAGGATGTGGCGGAGGCCTGCTATTTCTTCGCCGCCGATCTCAGCGCAAAATCGACCGGCAATATCCTGAACGTGGATGCCGGCAACGTGCAGGCCTTCACCCGCTGACCGGCGGGGCAGGCAGACAGGGCCCGCGGCAGGCCACAGGCCGCTGCGGGCGGGACGAAACGGGAGGACAGCGTGATCGACAGGACCATCATCGAGGCGGCCAATGCGGCTGCCGAACCGGGGCTGCGCGCCGAGTATGACGCGCTGGGAGAGCAGCTTGACCGCCGCGGCCTTGCCATCGACAGCCTCAAGGCGCGGGTGGCGGCCTATGGCATCGCGATCCCGTCCTGGGGAGTGGGCACCGGCGGCACGCGCTTTGCGCGCTTTCCCGGCGCGGGCGAACCTGCGGGGATCTTCGACAAGCTCGACGATTGCGGGGTGATCCACCAGTTGACCGCCGCCACGCCGCGCGTGTCGCTGCATGTGCCGTGGGATCTGGCCCCCGCCGCCGATCTGCGCGCCAAGGCGGAAGAGGTGGGCTTGGGCTTTGACGCGATGAATTCCAACACCTTTCAGGACCAGCCCGGGCAGGCGTCAAGCTACAAGTTCGGCTCGCTGTCGCATGTCGATGGCGGCACCCGCGCGCAGGCCGTGGAGCATAACCTTGCCTGCATCGAGCTTGGCCGCGAGATCGGATCAAAGGCGCTGACGGTCTGGGTGGGCGACGGGTCCAACTTTCCGGGCCAGAGCCATTTCACCCGGCAGTTCGACCGCTATCTGGACAGCGCCCGGCAGATCTATGCCGCGCTGCCCGGGGACTGGCGGCTTTTCACCGAACACAAGATGTTCGAGCCTGCCTTCTATGCCACCGTGGTGCAGGACTGGGGCACCAATTACCTGATCGCCACCGAACTTGGGCCGCAGGCGCAGTGCCTTGTGGATCTGGGCCATCACGCGCCCAATGTGAACATCGAGATGATCGTGGCGCGGCTGATCCGCTTCGGCAAGCTGGGCGGCTTTCATTTCAATGACAGCAAATATGGCGATGACGATCTGGACACCGGATCCATCGATCCCTACCGGCTGTTTCTGGTGTTCAACGAACTGGTCGATGCCGAAGGCCAGCCCGGCTTTGACCCCGCGCATATGCTGGACCAGAGCCACAACGTCACCGATCCCATCGAAAGCCTGATGTCCTCCGCGATGGAGGTGCAGCGCGCCTATGCGCAGGCGCTGCTGGTGGATCGCGCCGCCCTGTCGGGCTATCAGGAGGAAAACGACGCGCTCATGGCCTCCGAGACGCTGAAGCGCGCCTTCCGCACCGATGTCGGCCCGATCCTTGCCATGGCCCGGCTGGAGGCGGGGGCGGCCATCGATCCCGTCGCCACCTTCCGCCGCTCGGGCTACCGGGCGGAGGTCGCGGCGCGACGGCCCCAATCCGGCGGCAGCGGCGGCGGCATCGTCTGATGCCTTGGCCGGGCGGGGCCTCAGCCCCGCTCGCGCGCCAGTGCCGCCAGCACCTCCTCGGTATGCTCGCCAAGACGGGGGGCGGGCAGACGGGCCGCGCAGGGGGTGCGGCTTAGCTTCACCGGAAAGCCCAGCATCCGCACCGTGCCGCGATCCTCGCCATGCGGCACGTCGATCGCCATGTCCTGCGCTTGGATCTGCGGATCGGCAAAGACCTCTTTCAGCGTCTGGATCTTGCCGGTGGGCACGCCCGCGCGGTTGAGCCGGACAATCCAGTTTTCGCGCGTGTCACTGGCCAGCGCCGCATCCAGCAGCCCGTGCAGTTCCTCGCGCCGGGCGAAGCGCTTGTCGTTGCTGTCAAAGCGCGGATCGGACAGCAGGTCGGGCAGGCCGATCTCGGCCAAGAGCCGTCCCAGCACCTGATCGTTGGAGGCGGCAATGGCGATCTGCCCGTCGGCGGCATTATAAAGCCCGTAAGGCGCCACCAGCGGATGATCGTTGCCGGTGCGCTGCGGGTTCTCGCCGGTGACAAAATGCTCGGAGGCAAGATAGGCCATCATGCTCAGCACGCCATTGACCATGGAGGTTTCCACCGCCTGCCCCGCCCCGTCGCGGTTGCGGCCATGCAGCGCCGAGACGATGCCGAAAGCGGTGTAAAGCCCCGCCACCAGATCGGTGACCGGCTGGGCCGCGCGCAGCGGCGGCTGGTCGGCGGGGCCGTTCACGCTCATGAACCCGCTCATCGCCTGCGCGATGAAGTCAAAGGCGGGCCGGTCGATATAGGGCCCGGTGGAGCCGAAGCCGTTGACGCTGGCCACGATCAGCCGGGGATTGAGGCGGTCCAGTTCCTCCTGCGGGAAGCCCATCCGCGCCAGCACGCCGGGGCGGAAGTTTTCGACCAGCACGTCGGCGGTTTCCAGAAGCCGGGCCAGCGCCTGCCGCCCCTCGTCGGAATAAAGATCCAGCACCACGGATTTCTTGTTGCGGTTGAAGCTCGCGAAATACCACGAAAAGCCGTTCTTGTGATGGCCCTGCCCGCGCACCGGATCGCCTGCGGGGCTTTCGATCTTGATGACCTCCGCCCCCATATCCCCCAGCAGCATGGAACAGAACGGCCCGGACAGCACGCGGGTCAGGTCGATCACCCGGATCCCGTCCAGCGGCGGCTTCATCCCCGTCGCCACGGTCATGCCGCATCCCCGCGCGAGGAGCGCACCGCGTCGCGCCCATAGGCCCGCAGCCGCGGCCCCGCCTTCATCACCTGCCCCGGCAGTTTCTGGCCAAGCGCGGTTTCGGTGCGCTGCGCCACGCCGATCAGCGCCTCTAGGTCGATGCCGGTTTCCACCCCGCTTTCGTGCAGCAGATAGACCAGATCCTCGGTGCAGATGTTGCCGGTGGCGCCCGGGGCGAAGGGACAGCCGCCGATGCCCGCCACGCTTGCCTCGAACCGGGTGATGCCCTCCTGCAGCCCGGCATAGGCGCAGGCCAGCCCGACGCCGCGCGTGTTGTGGAAATGCAGCGCGATGTCGGCCTGCGGCAGATCTGCGGCCAGCGCCCGGCAGCGTTCCTGCACCAGACGCGGTGTCGCCATGCCGGTGGTGTCCCCCAGCGAGATCTTGGTGATGCCGCAGTCGGCATAGGCCTTGGCCACATGCAGGATGTCGCTGACCGGCACATTGCCTTCGAACGGGCAGCCAAAGGCGGTGGCGATGGCGCCATAAACCGCCACGCCCGCCTCCTGCCCCATCCGCGCGATCTCGCGCGCGGCGGCAAGCGAGGTGTCGCGCGCGCAGTTCACATTGGCCTGGTTGTGGCTTTCGGAGGCCGACAGAAACACCACCATCGCATCCACCTTCGCCTCGATGGCGCGGGCGGCGCCGCGGGCATTGGGCACCAGCGCGGTCAGTTCGGCACCACGGCTGCGGTCGATGGCGGCCATGACCTCGGCGGCATCGGCCATGTTGGGCACGGCGCGCGGGGCGACAAAGGACGTGACCTCCAGCTGCGGCACCCCTGCCGCGATCAGCCCGTTGATCATCGCGATCTTCACATCCGTGGGCACCGGCTCCGGCCAGGCCTGCAGCCCGTCCCGGGGGCCCACGTCCACGATCCGCACTCTTTCGGGGAAACCCTCCAGCGTGACCTGCGTCATAAGCCCTCCTCCAAAAGCTGTTGATGTGGTCTACCGGCGTGGTATACCACCCGGACAGGGAGGGTCAATGCAGACCATGGACGCCACTGACGCGGGGGATACGGCGGCACTGCCGCAGGCGGAACGCGCCCTTCAGGACATCCGGCGGGATGTGCTGTCGATGGCCTTCGCCCCCGGCGAGCCGGTGTCCGAACGCGCCCTGCAGGACCGCTACCACATGTCCCGCACCCCGATCCGCGCGGCGCTGGCGGCGCTGAGCGCCGAAGGGCTGGTGGATCGCGACCCGCGCGGCGGCTATCTGATCGCGCCCATCGACCTGACCGAGATCCGCGACCTGTTCGAATTCCGCGAAGAGCTGGAAGATACCGCCGTGCGGCTGGCCTGCCGCCGCGCGCAGGCGGAGGATCTGGCGGCGCTGCGCCAGACCATCGACCGGGGCCGCACCGATTTCCGGGTGGAGGACTGGATGGCCTCCGGGCTTGACGTGCATGTGGAGCTTGCCGCGCTGTCGGGCAATCCGTTCCTGCGCGATGCGGTGCGCGCTGCCGTGGGCCGGGCGCTGCGGCTGCGCTGGCTGCTGGCAAGCGATGCCGCACAGCGCGAAACCGCGTGGCAGGAACATACCGAAATTCTGGATCTCGTCACCGCCGGGCAGGAGGATGCGGCGGCGCGCCAGATCCGCCTGCACACCCGCGCCGTGCGGGACCAGATCCTTGACGCCGTGGAGGGCGCGCGCCGGTTTCTTGGCACGCGTGGCGTTGTCGATCACAAACAGGGTCGGGGAGGCAGCGTCTAGACCCAGACACCAGACCACCCGGGGCGGGAGACCCCGGCAGAGCAGCCCGTCAGGGCCAAGGGACAAAAGGGAGGAAACCATGTCCATCACGCGCAAACTTGTCACCGGAGCGATCTTCGCCACCGGGCTTACCGCCATCAGCGCTGTCACCGCCAGCGCCGCCGAATGCATCGCCCCCGCCGATCCGGGCGGCGGCTGGGATTTCACCTGCCGCACCGTGGGGCGGCTGCTGACCGATCTCGGCATCGAAGACAGCTCGGTTCAGGTCACCAACATGCCGGGCGGCGTCGGCGCCGTGGCCTTTGCCAATGTGGCGGGCAAGCGCGCGTCCGAAGGTGAACTGCTGGTGGCCACCTCCACCGTGGGCGTCACCCAGATCGCGCAGGGCAAATATCCGGGCGGTGTCGACGTGATGCGCTGGGTGGGCATGCTGGGCACCGATGTCGGGGTCATCACCGTGCCGGCGGATTCCGAATATGACAGCATCGACGACCTGCTGGATGCGCTGAAGGCCGATCCCACCTCCATCCCGGTGGCCGGATCCTCGGGTGCGGGCGGCTGGGACCATATCCGCCTGCTGATGCTGGCCGATGCGGCGGGCATGTCCGGCGAGGATTACAAGGCGATCCGCTGGGTGCAGTTCGATGGCGGCAGCCCCGCCGTGACGCAGATGCTGGGCGGTCAGGTCGGCGCGGTCTCCACCGATCTGGGGGAGATCGCAGGCTTCGTGGAATCCGGCGACATCAAGATCCTCGCGGCCCTGTCCGACGAGCCGATCCCCGCCTTCCCCGACGCCCCCACCGCCAAGGCGCAGGGCTATGACGTGACCGGCTACAACTGGCGCGGGTTCTATACCGGCGGCGACGTCTCCGATGCCGAGTATCAGGCATGGGTCGACAAGCTGAAGGCGCTATACGACACCGCCGAATGGAAGGAAGCCGCCGAAGGCAACGGGCTGATCACCGTCTGGCGCGGTGGTGACGAGTTCGAAACCTATGTGGCCGAACAGGCGCAGCAGATGGAAGAGATCTCGCGCAGCATCGGGGTCATTCAATGATCGACCGCATGGTCGGAGCCGTGATCTTCATGATCGCGGTTTCGGCCGTCTGGGTGGCGCGCGGCTACGAGGCGAGTTTCGGGGATCCTCTGGGCCCCGCCGCCTTTCCGCAGATGGTCGCAGCACTTGCGGCCATCCTCAGCCTCGGGCTGCTCCTGCGCCCCGATCCCGACCCCGTCGCACAGTCCGGCCCGGCGCTGGCCCGGCAGCTTTGCACGCTGGCCGTGCTGTCCGGCTATGTGCTGCTGCTGGAGCCCTTGGGCTTTCCGCTGTCGACCACGCTGGGCACCGGCTGTCTGGCGCTGCTGTTCGGCGCCCGGCCATGGAAGGCGGGCGTGACCGGTCTTGCGGTCGGCATCTCCCTTTTTGTGATCTTTGACGCGGTGCTGGGGCTGCCCCTGCCCTTTGCCCCCGCGATCTTCGGCTAGCGAGACTTCATGGACATCCTGACCTCTCTCATGGGCGGGTTCGCCGTCGCCGTCACGCCGCTCAACCTTGCGCTGGCGGTGTTTGGCTGTTTCGCGGGTACGCTGATCGGCGCGCTGCCCGGGCTTGGCCCGGTGAACGGCGTGGCCATCCTGATCCCCGTGGCCTTCGCCATGGATCTGGAACCGGGCTCGGCGCTGATCATGCTGTCCTGCATCTATTACGGCTGCATGTATGGCGGGCGGATCAGTTCGATCATGCTCAACATTCCGGGCGACGAGCCCGCGATCATGACCACGCTTGACGGCTATCCCATGGCGCAGCGCGGGCAGGCCGCCAAGGCGCTTGGCATCTCGGCGGTGGCCTCGTTCACCGGCGCCACCTTTGCCACGCTGGGGCTGACCTTCTTTGCGCCGCTCTTGGCCAAGGCCGCGATCCATTTCGGCCCGGCGGATTACTTCGCGCTTTATGTCATGGCTTTCGCCACCATCGGCGGCGTCACCGGCGTGAACCCGTTCAAGACGCTGCTGGCCGCCGTGCTGGGGCTGCTTCTGGCCAGCGTCGGGCTTGATCCCGCCACCGGCACCGCGCGCTTCACCTTCGGGTCGTTCCATCTTTATGACGGGTTCGATCCCATCGTCGCCATCGTGGGCCTGTTCGCGGTCAGCGAGATCATCATGTATTTCGAAAGCCACGCCACCTCGGGCGCGGGTCCGGTCAAGCTGGGCCGCGCCCTGCCCCGGCTGCGCGAGATGTTCGAGGGCTATGGCGCGGCACTCCGCGGCTCGGTCATCGGCTTTATCTGCGGCGTGCTGCCCGGCGCGGGCGCCTCGCTGGGGGCGTTTGTGTCCTACAGCACCGAAAAGCAGCTCAGCGACAAGGACGGCACCTTCGGCACCGGCGATCCGCGCGGCATCGCGGCGCCGGAGGCAGGCAACAACGCGGCCTCGGGCGGGGCGCTGATCCCGATGCTGACGCTCGGCGTGCCGGGCTCCGGCACCACGGCGGTGATGCTGGCGCTGCTGGTCTCGCTCAACATCCAGCCCGGACCGCTGCTGTTCGAACGCCAGCCCGATCTGGTCTGGGGGCTGATCGCGGCGCTCTATCTGGCCAATGTCGTGCTTCTGGTGCTGAACATCCCCATGGTCGGCATCTTCACCCGGCTGCTGTCGCTGCCGCAATGGCTGCTGATGCCCATCGTGGTGATGGTCAGCTTCATCGGCATCTATTCGATCAGCCATTCCACCTTTGACCTCTTCGTGATGATCGGCTTCGGCATCCTTGGCTACGGGCTGCGCAAGCTCGACTTTTCGCTGGTGCCGGTGGTGCTGGGGCTGCTTCTGGGCGCGGACATGGAAAACAACCTGCGCCGCGCGCTGTCGATTTCCGGCGGAGAGTTCGGCATCCTGCTGCAAAGCCCCATCGCGCTGGTGATCTATGGCTTCACCGCGCTGATGCTGGTCTTTTCCTTCGGCATCGCGATGCGCCAGCGCCCCGGCGCACGCTAAGCGCCCACGCGCCCGCCCTTGCGGCGGGCGCGACCGCTTCAGCCCGTCTCGGCTGTTGCCATGCTCCGCCAGATCGGCAATCTGCGCAAAACAGGAGCGCCAATGACACGAACTTGTTCTCTTCTCGGGGCGGCCATCGACACCGGCGCCTCCCGGCCCGGCTGTCTCATGGGACCGGCGAGCCTGCGCACCGCCGGGCTGGCAGAGGCGATCCGCGCGCTTGGCTGGGCCATCACCGATCTGGGCGACGTGACCATCGCGCCGCAGGATCCGCTGCCCCATGCCAATGCCGCCATCCACCATCTGGCCGAGATGCGGGCATGGATCGAGGAAATCGCGCCCAAGGCCCATGCGGCGGCAGCGGCGCATGACCTGCCAGTGTTCATGGGCGGCGATCATTCCATTTCGGCGGGCACCGTGGCCGGGATGGCGCGGCATGCCGCCGATCTAGGCCGCCCGCTTTACGTGCTGTGGCTGGACGCGCATCCCGACCTGCATTCGCCCGACACCACGCAAAGCGGCAACCTGCATGGCACGCCCGTGGCCTATGTCACCGGGCAGCCCGGCTTTGACGCCTATCCGCCGCTTCAGGTCGCGGTGGATCCGGCCAATATCTGCATGATGGGCATCCGGTCGGTGGACAGCGCGGAACGCGATCTGATCCTGAAGCTGGGGATCGATGTGCATGACATGCGCGCCATCGACGAAACCGGCGTGCTGGTGCCGCTGCGCCGGTTTCTGGACCGGGTGCGCGCCACCGGGGGGCTGCTGCATGTCAGCTTTGACGTGGATTTCCTTGATCCCGGCATCGCCCCCGCCGTGGGCACCACCGTGCCGGGCGGCGCCACCTTCCGCGAGGCGCATCTGATCATGGAAACGCTCTGCGACAGCGGGCTGGTCTCCTCGCTCGATCTGGTGGAGCTGAACCCGTTTCTGGACGAACGTGGCCGCACCGCCTCGCTGCTCTGCGATCTGACCGCCTCGCTGATGGGCCGCCGGGTGCTGGACCGCCCGACGCGCAGCTTCGCCTGACCCGGCGGACGGGCGGGATCGCGCCCGCCCGCCCCCTGCCCCTAGCGGCAGGCGCAGGCCTGCACCCTGGCCTTGGCGCCGGTGACCGGCAGCGGGGCCAGATCGCCCGCGCGCAGGGCCGCTGCCGCAGCGACAAGGTTGCGCAGCGCCGCCAGCGTTTCCGGCCATGCGCGGGTTTTCAGCCCGCAATCGGGGTTCACCCACAGCCGTTCCGCCGGGATCACGCTGCTGGCCTTGCGCAGCAGGGTGACCATCTGCGCATGGCTCGGCACGCGGGGCGAATGGATGTCCCACAGACCCGGCCCGATCTCGTTGGGATAGGCGAAGCTGCCGAAATCCTGCAGCAGATCCATGTCCGACCGCGAGGTTTCGATGGAGAGCACATCCGCATCCATGGCGGCGATGGAGGGCATGATGTCGCTGAATTCGGAATAGCACATATGGGTGTGGATCTGCGTCGCGTCCCGCACGCAGGCCGCAGACAGGCGGAAGGCATCGACCGCCCAGTGCAGATAGCCGGTCCAGTCGGCGCGGCGCAGCGGCAGGCCCTCGCGCAGCGCCGGTTCGTCGATCTGGATGGCGCGCAGGCCCGCCGCCTCCAGATCCGCCACCTCGTCGCGGATGGCGAGCGCAATCTGCCTGCAGGTCTCGGACCGGGGCTGGTCATCGCGGACGAAGGACCATTGCAGCAGCGTCACCGGTCCGGTCAGCATGCCCTTTACCGGCCTGTCGGTCAGCGCCTGCGCGAAGCGTGCCCAGTCCACGGTCATCGGCTGCGGGCGGGACACATCGCCATAGATCAGCGGCGGCTTCACGCAGCGCGAGCCATAGCTCTGCACCCAGCCCGCCCGCGTGAAGGCGTAGCCCGACAGTTTCTCGCCGAAATATTCCACCATGTCCGTGCGTTCGAATTCGCCATGCACCAGCATGTCGAGCCCCAGATCCTCCTGCTGCCGGATGCAGGCCTCGGTCTCGCGCTGCAGGAAGCCGGTGTAGTCGGCGTCGCTCAGCAGGCCCTTGCGATGATCGGCGCGGGCGCGGCGCACCTCTGCGGTCTGCGGAAAGGATCCGATCGTGGTGGTCGGAAAGGCGGGCAGCGCCAGCACCGCCTGCTGCGCGCGGGCGCGCTGCGCATAGGGTGCGGGGCGGGCAAGATCGGCGGCGGTCACCGCCGCACTGCGCGCCTTGACCCGCGGATCATGGATGCGCGGCGAGGCCCGGCGCGCCGCCACCGCCGCATCGCTTGCGGCCAGATCCGCTGCCACATCCGCGCCTGCCAGCGCGCGGCTCAGCACCGCCACTTCGGCCAGCTTCTGCGTGGCGAAGGCCAGCCAGCCCCTGAGATCCTCCTCCAGCCCGGTTTCTGCGGCCAGATCCACCGGCACATGCAGCAGCGAGCAGGAGGGGGCGATCTGGATCCGCTCCGTGCCGAAGGCCTGCGCGGCCTGCTGCGCCACGGTCAGCGCCTGCGCCAGATCGGCACGCCAGACGTTGCGGCCATCGACCAGCCCCAGCGACAGCACCTTGCCCGCAAGCTGCCCAGACTCCGCCGCCAGCACCTGCGCGATCTGTCCGGGCGCGCGCACCAGATCCAGATGCAGCCCGGCGGTGGGCAGCGACAGCGCCAGATCCAGATTGTCGTCCAGCGCGCCGAAATAGCTGGCCAGCATCACCTTCGGCCCGGCCTCTGCCAGGTCCGCATAGGCGCTGCGCAGCGCGCGGGCCTGCCCCTGCGACAGGTCGGTGACCAGCACCGGCTCGTCGATCTGCACCCACTCCGCCCCGGCCTGCCGCAGCCGCCGCAGGATGTCGGCATAGATCGGCAGGATCGCGGGCAGCAGCGCCAGCGGATCGACCCCCGCCGTCTTGGCCTTGCCAAGGCTCAGCCATGTCACCGGACCCAGCAGCACCGGGCGCGTCAGGATGCCCTGCGCCTTGGCCTCCAGAAACTCCTCGACCGGCTTCAGCGAGCCCAGCCGGAACGCCTGCCCGTCGGTGAATTCCGGCACGATGTAATGATAATTCGTGTCGAACCATTTGGTCATCTCCATGGCGGGCGCCGTCTTGGTGCCGCGCGCCATGGCGAAATACTGCGCCGGGGTGACGGCGCCCTGCAGCGGGCCGAACCGTTCCGGCACCGCCCCCAGCAGCGCGGTGGCATCCAGCACCTGATCGTAAAAGGAAAAATCGTTGGACGGGATCACGTCCAGCCCCGCCTCCTTCTGCAGCGCCCAGTGCCGGGCGCGCAGCAGCGCCCCCTCTGCGGCCAGATCCTCGGCCGAGATGCGGCCCGCCCAATGCGCCTCCAGCGCGGTTTTCAGCTCACGCCGGGCGCCGATGCGCGGGAATCCAAGGTTTGCGGCAATCGCCATGTTCATTCTCCGGAACAGTGTGGTCCGGGGCAGGTTAGGGGCTTTGATCCATGAGCATAAATGGTATGTTCTCATCGATCCATGACAGAGGCTCATCCATGATCGACCGCCAGCATCTTGCCATCCTGCGCGAAATCGACCGGCTTGGCTCGCTCACCCTCGCGGCAGAGCGGCTGAACCTCACGCAATCCGCCCTGTCGCACACCATGCGCAAGTTCGAGGCCCGCCACGGCGTCCGCATCTGGCAGAAAGAGGGGCGCGGCCTGCGCTTCACGCAGGCGGGGGAGTACCTGCTGGCGCTGGCGCAGCGGGTGCTGCCGCAGATCGACCATGCCGAACAGGTGCTGTCGGAATTTGCGCAGGGCCATCGCGGCGCGCTGCGGGCGGGCATGGAATGCCACCCCTGCCAGCACTGGCTGATGCGGGTGGTGGCGCCCTATCTTGCCGCATGGCCGGATGTGGATCTGGACATCCGCACCGCCTTCCGCTTCGGCGGCATCGGCGCGCTGCTCGGGCATGAAATCGACCTGCTCATCACCCCCGATCCGCTGGATCTGCCCGGCCTGCATTACACCCGGGTCTTTGACTACGAACTGGTGCTGGCGGTGCCGCGCGACCATCCGCTGACCGGCCCCGCCCGCCCGCAGGATCTGACCACAGAGACGCTGCTGACCTATCCGGTGGCGCCCGAACGGCTGGACGTGTTCACGCAGTTTCTGGTGCCCGGCCACTGCCTGCCGAAACGGCACCGCACGGTGGAAACCACCGACATGATGCTGCAGCTGGTCGCGGCCGGACGCGGGGTCAGCGCGGTGCCCGACTGGATCCTGCGCGAAGAAGGCGCAGGCCTGCCGCTGCGCGCCGTGCGTCTTGGCACGGGCATCGCCAAAAGCCTGCATATCGGCGTGCGGCGCGGAGAGGAGAGCACCGATTACATCGCGGGATTTCTGTCTCAGGCCCGCGCGCTTGGCGCGCGCCCGGACCCGGCCTGAGCGCGCGGCGCGGGATCAGCCCTGCGGGATCTCTCCGGCATCGATGGGCACGTGATAGCCGCGCTGCACCGCGTCCCGCTCGCGCAGGCGCTGATACCACACGCGCACATGCGGATATTGCGCCAGATCGACCCCGTGCCACGCATGGCGCGCCACCCAAGGCCAGCAGGCCATGTCGGCGATGGAATAGTCGCCCACCAGATAGGGGCCCTGCGCTAGCTGCGCGTCAAGCACGCCGTAAAGCCGCTGCACCTCGGCCCCGAACCGCTCTTCGGCATAGGCGGATTTGCCGGGGTTGAAATGCAGGAAGTGATGCGCCTGTCCCAGCATCGGCCCGAAGCCGCCCATCTGCCACATCAGCCAGCCCATGACCCGCATCCGGTCCTCGGGCTGCGCGGGCAGGAAGGCGCCGTGCTTTTCCGCCAGATACCACAGGATGGCCCCGGATTCCATCAACGCCAGCCCGTTGTCCTGATCGACGATGGCGGGGATGCGGCCATTGGGGTTTATGCGCAGGAACTCCGGCGCCTTCTGCGCGCCACTGCCGATGTCGATGGCATGGACGCGGTAGTCCAGCCCCAGCTCTTCAAGCAGGATCGACACCTTGCGCCCGTTGGGGGTGGACCATGTGTAAAGATCGATCATGTCGGCTCTGCCTCCTCGCCCGCGCCGGACCGCCCCGGTCCGGTCTCGGGCGCATCTAACGGCAAAGTCTCGACAAAGCCGAGCGTTTTGTGCCGCTCAGTGGCCGGAATGGTCCATGCCAGAGTGGCTGCCGCCCTGCGCGGGATCGACCATGAACTCGACCTCGACCTCGCCCGCGTTGCGGAAGACCAGCGTTGCGGGGATCATGTCGCCCTCATCGGCGGGACCGCTCAGCCCCATGAACATGACATGGATGCCGCCCGGTTCCAGATTGACGGTCTCGCCCGCCGGGATCACCAGTTCCTCCAGCCCGCGCATCCGCGCCACGCCCTCCTCGAAGATCGTGGTGTGCAGGGTGGCATGTTCGGCAAAGGGCGTGCGCACGTCGATCAGCGCCTCGGGCTCCGCCCCGTCATTCGAGATCGCCATATAGCCCGCGGCAGAGCGCGCGGTGGGCAGCGGGTCGGGAATGGACGGGTGGATGATGTGCAGATCCCCGGACACAAGATCATGCGCGGCCAGCGGGCTGGCCAGCAGCAGCAGAAGCGGCAGGCAACGGATCATCACAAACTCCTATCTCAGGGCGGCGGACGCGGCGCCATGGTCATTGGCGGCGAGGGATAGCACCGCAGGCCCTTCGCGCAAGGCGGGAATTGCCGCACCCAAGGCTCAGGCGCTTTCGCGCAGTTCCAGCGCGAACCGGGTGCGGACCAGACCGGGCCCCGTGCCCTCCAGCAGCGCCGCGACGGTGGCAAGGCCGATCTCGTCGGAAAACGGCGCGATCGTGGTCAGCGAGGGGCTGAGCTGCCGCCCGATGTCGTAATCGCCCCAGCCCGCGACGGCGATTTCCCCGGGCACCGACAGGCCGCGCCGGGTGCATTCAAAGATCGCGCCCGCCGCCACCACGTCGCTGGGGCAGAGGATGGCATCCAGCCGCGGCTCCCGCGTCAGGAACTCGTTCAGGATCCGCGCGCCAGAGCCGAACCCGTCAGCGGCATGTACGGTCAGCACCAGCGCATCGGACAGATGCGCCGCGAACATCTCCTGCCGGAAGGCGGGCAGCCGCATGGAATAGCGCAGCCCGCCCCCGCCCGAGATGTCGACAAAGCCGATGCGGCGGCGGCCCTGCGCGATCAGATGGCGGGTCAGCGCGCGGCTGGCCGCGCCCACGTCATACCCCACGCCGCAGCCGATCGCCTCCTCCGCGCCCCAGCTTTCCGCCACCGGGATGCCGGAGCGGTCCAGCAGCCGCCGCAGATCCGGCGCATGCGGCCCTGCCACCAGCGCAAGCCCCGCCACCCGCAGGCCCAGCAGGGTCTGGACGGCGGAAAACTCCTCTTCGGGGGATTCCGCGATCATGGTGATGACCTCGTGCCCGCGCGCGGCGGCGGCGCGGCGCAGCCCCGCCGAATAGTTGAAGAACGACGAGTTGCGCATGGAGGGCAGCACCGCCCCGATCACCCGGCTGGATCCCGCCGCCAGCAGCCCCGCCGACATGTTGGGCACATAGCCCAAGTCTGCCGCGACCCGCAGCACCGCCTTGCGGGTCTTGTCCTGCACCCGGTCGGGGTAGCGAAAGCAGTTGGACACGGTCATGGGCGACACACCCGCGCGCCGGGCGACATCCTGCATCGTCAGGGCTCGGGGGGTGGCACGTGGCGCGTCGGACATCACATCTCTCTTGGCTGCCTAAGAAATGCGGCGGCGCGGCGGGAATGGCAAGTCTTCCGCGGGCATGTCGCATTTTCTCTTTACATGTGATTTGTAGCGCTACAATCGTAGCAGGGAAAGCCAGCGGAGCCCGCATGACCGACACTCCCTCAGCCCTGAGCCTGACCGCGATCCGCAAGACCTTTGCCGGGCTGACAGCGGTGGACGACCTTCACCTTGCCGTGGAGCCCGGCGCGCTGGTGTCGCTGCTGGGGCCGTCGGGCTGCGGCAAGACCACGACGCTGCGCATGGTCGCGGGGTTTGAACGCCCCGACAGCGGCAGCATCTGGATCGGCGGCGAGGACGTGACCCGGCAGGCCCCCAACAACCGCGGGCTTGGCATGGTGTTCCAGAGCTATTCGCTGTTTCCGCATCGCACCGTGGCGGAAAACGTCGCCTTTGGCCTGCGCATGGGCGGCGCCAGCAGGCAGGCGCAGGCCGAAGGTGTCGCGCGGATGCTGGACATGGTGCATCTGCGCGGGCGCGAGGACATGTATCCGGCGCAGCTGTCGGGCGGACAGCAGCAGCGCGTGGCGCTGGCGCGCGCGCTGGTGGTCAACCCCCGGGTGCTGCTGCTGGACGAACCCTTGGGCGCGCTGGACAAGGGCCTGCGCGAGTCGATGCAGTTCGAGATCCGCGAGATGCAGCAGCGGCTGGAAATCACCACCCTGCTTGTCACCCACGATCAGGAAGAGGCCATGTCGATGTCCGACCAGATCGCGGTGATGCAGGGCGGGCGCATCCTGCAGCTTGGCGCCCCGAACGACATCTATGACCGGCCCAAATCCGCCTTTGTCGCCACCTTTCTTGGCACTTCGAACCTGTTTACCGGCACCGTGGCACCGGATGGCCAGCATCTGGACAGCCCGGCGGGGCGGCTGCCCCTGCCCGAAAGCCTGCCCGCTGGCCGCCGCGCCACGCTGTCGGTGCGCCCGGAACGGATCGTGCTGGGCGGGGCGGCGGCGGGCCTGCCGCAGCAGCTGACAGGCCGCATCACCGCCAGTTCGTTCCGCGGATCCCATGCCGCCTATCGCGTCGTGCTGGACGGGTCGGGCGCCGATCTGACCGTCTACCGGCAGGCCGATGCGGGCTTGGGACAGGTGGGGCTGGCCTTGGGCGATCCGCTGAGCTTGGGCTGGCGGATCGAGGACAGCGTGATCGTGACCGCCCCCGAGGGCGAGGAGTAAGACATGACAGACACCGCCCAACTCCCCCCCGGACGGCTGCGCATCGGCATCGATGTGGGCGGCACCTTCACCGATTTCGTGATGGCCGATGCCCAGACCGGCGCCGTGGCGCTGTTCAAGGAACCGTCGACCCCCGACGATCCGTCCCGCGCGCTGATCGACGGGCTGGAGAAATTCCTTGCCCGCGAGGGGATGACCGCGCGCGATGTCGGCGGGCTGATGCATGGCACCACCATCGGGCTCAACGCCATCATCCAGCGGCGCGGCGCGCGCATCGGCCTGATCGTGACGCGCGGCTTCCGCGACATTCTGGAAATCGCGCGCTGCCGCATGCCCTCTTCGTTCGACCTGCACGCGGAAAAGGAGGTGCCCTTGGTGCCCCGCGCCCGGGTGGTGGAGATTGACGCGCGCTTTGACCGCAGCGGCAGGCTGACCCATGCGCCCGATGCTGCCGAGCTTGACCGGGTGGCGGCGGAGCTCGCGGCGCTGGATCTGGACGCGGCGGCGCTGATGCTGCTCAACGGCTATGCCGATCCCGAGGCGGAGGGCCACATTGCTGCCGGCCTGTCCCAGCGGCTTGAGGGGGTGCAGATCAGCTCTGCCGCGATGATCTGGCCCGAAATCCGCGAATACGAACGCACGCTGGTCGCCTGTCTCAACGCCTATATCCAGCCGCTGATGGCCGCCTATTTCACCCGGCTGACCGAGGGGCTGCAGCGCATCGGCGTGACGGCGCCGCTGCTGGTCACGGCCTCGAATGGCGGATCGCTGTCGGTGGGTTCTGCCGTGGCGCGGCCGGTGGAAACCATCCTGTCGGGCCCCGCCTCCGGCGTGATGGCCGCCGTGCGGCAGGCGGCGCAGTCGGGCATGGACAACATCATCACCTTCGACATGGGCGGCACCTCGTCGGACATGGCGGTGGCCACGGGGGGTGTCGCGGGGATCGCCACGCGCACCGATATTGGCGGGCTGCCGCTGGTGCTGCCGGTGGTCGATGTCAACGCCATTGGCGCGGGCGGCGGATCCATCGTCTGGGCCGATGCGCAGGGCGTGCTGAAGGTGGGGCCGCACAGCGCGGGCGCCCATCCCGGCCCGGTCTCTTACGGGCGCGGCGGCACCGATCCGGCGGTGACCGACTGCTACATCGCCTGCGGCTTCATTGACCCTGCGAATTTTGGCGGCGGCACCATGCCGCTCGATGGGGAAGCGGCGGGTGCGGCGCTGGACAGCATCGCGCAGGGCATCGGCATGACCGGCCCCGACCGTGCGCCGCGTCTGGCCGAAGGCGCGCTGGCCGTGGCCTCGGCGGGCATGGCGGGTTCGCTGTTCCGCACCATGGCCGAACGCGGGCTTGATCCGCGCGACTTCGTGTTGCTGCCCTTTGGCGGCGCGGGGCCGACCCATGCCGCCCTGCTGGCCGAGGAAATCGGCATCGCGCGCATTCTGGTGCCGCAGGCCGCCGGGGCCTATTGCGCCATGGGGGCGGCGGGGGCCGATCTGCGCCGCGACTTCGTGCGCTCGCTCCGGCAGGTGCTGACCGAAGACAGCGCCGCAGGCGCCGAGGCACTGTTTGCCGCCCTGACCGCCGAGGGCGAAAGCTGGCTTGATGCCGAACTGCCGGGGCTCGCGGGCCGCCGCGCCGAACGCTCCGCCGACATGCGCTATGCCGGGCAGGCCTATGAGCTGCGCGTGACGCTGGAACCGGGCGCGGAGGCTGCCGATTACGCCGAAGCCTTCCACCGCGAGCATGAGCGCATCTATGGCTTCCGCGACACCGGGGCACCGGTGGAAATCGGCACCATCCGGCTTGCGATGATCGGCGAGGGGCGCCCGCTCGCCGCCTCTGCGGCCACGGGGGACGGCGCACCGCTGCGCAGCCGCAGGCCGGTCTTTCACAAGGGCCAGTGGCATGACGCGGCGGTGTTCGACCGCCAGAAGCTGGGTGAGGGCGCGCATCTGCCCGGCCCCGCCGTGGTCGAACAGCCCGAAACCACCACCGTCATCCTGCCCGGCTGGGCCGCCCGCGTCGATGCCCAAGGCAATCTCATCCTTGAAAGGACCACGGCATGAGCCCGCCTGATCCCGTCCTGCTGGAAATCCTTGGCAACAAGTTCGCCTCCGTCACCGAAGAGATGTGCCTGACCCTGCAGCGCACGGGCCGCACGCTTTACGTCAAGGAGACGGCGGATTTTGCCTGCGCGCTGGCGGGGGCCGAGGGCCGGTTCTTCGCCTATCCGCGCTCCATCGGCGTGTCGGGCTTTGTCGGGCTGGAATGTCTGCCCACGATCGAGGCCGCCGTAGCCGCCTGCGGCGCGCTGGAACCGGGCGACG
This sequence comes from Salipiger marinus, assembly GCF_035481585.1. Taxonomy (NCBI): domain Bacteria; kingdom Pseudomonadati; phylum Pseudomonadota; class Alphaproteobacteria; order Rhodobacterales; family Roseobacteraceae; genus Salipiger; species Salipiger marinus. The sequence continues at coordinate 70,097 of NZ_JAYKSL010000005.1, forward strand.
TGATCCTGACCAACGACCCCTACCGGTCCACCGGGCTTGCCACCCATCTGCCCGACCTGCACATGATCGAGCCCTATTTCCACGAAGGCGAGATCGTCGCCTATGGCTGGTGCTTCGTGCACTGTTCGGATGTGGGCGGGCGCGTCGCCTCGTCGATCTCGCCGGTCAATACCGAGATCTTTCAGGAAGGCCTGCGCATCCCGCCGCTGAAACTGATGCGCCGGGGCGAGATGTCGCCCGAGGTCAGGCTGTTTCTGGATGCCAATTCCCGCACGCCCGAGGCCAATATGGGCGATATCCGCGCCATGCTCGCCTCGCTCGCCACCGGGCGGCGGCGGGTGGCGCAGATGCTGGGCCAGCACGGCCAGACCGATCTGGTCGCGGCACAGGAGGCGCTGATGACCTATGCCGCAGGCAAGGCCGAGGCGGTGCTGCGCCGCATCCCCGAAGGGCGCTACAGCTTTTCCGACTATCTTGACGATGATGCCGCGACCCGCCTGCCCGTCCGCCTGTCGGTGACGGTGGAGATCCGCGACGGGCGCGTGCATCTGGATTTCACCGGCACCGATCCGCAGGTGGCAACGGCGATGAATATCCCCTCCTGCGGGCGGCCCCATGCGTGGCTGACGCTGCGGATGCTGGCGCTGGTGCAGACGCTGGACCGGTCCGCGCCGCTGAACGCGGGCCTGCTGCGTCCGCTCAGCATCACGGCCCCCAAGGGCAGCCTTGTGAACCCCGAGGAACCCGCCGCCACCGGCGTACGTCATGCCGCCGCCATCCGGGTGAACGACATCCTGAACGGCGCCTTCGGCCTTGCGCTGCCCGATGTGCTGCCCGCCGCCGCCTCCGGCACGGTGATCCCCATCGTGATGAGCGAGCCCAGACCCTCGGGCGGGCGCATGGTGCAGGTGATCGAGCCGCTGATCGGCGGCACCGGCGCGCGCCATGGCCATGACGGGGTCGACGGGCGCGACAGCGGCATTTCCAACCTTGCCAACAACCCGGTGGAAACGGTGGAGGCAGAACTGGGCGTCGAGGTGCTGCGCTACGGGCTGCGGCCCGATTCCGGCGGCGCGGGACAATGGCGCGGCGGCTGCGGCATGGTGCTGAGCTTTCGCGTGCTGACCGACGGCACCCATATCCTTGGCCGGGGCATGGAACGGCTGATGTTCCGGCCATGGGGACAGGCGGGCGGCCAGCCCGGCCTGCCCGGATCGCTGGTGGTGAACGAAGGCTGCCCGCGCGAACGCAGGCTGGGCAAGATCGACGTGCTGGAGGTCAACGCGGGCGACATCGTCACCTTCCGCACCCCCGGCGCGGGCGGCTGGGGCGATCCCATGGCGCGCGACCCGCAGGCGGTGCTGGCCGATCTGGCGGCAGGCTTTGTCACCCCCGACCACGCCCGGCGCGCCTATGGCGTGGTGCTCTGCGACGGGGCGCTGGACAATGCCGCCACCGAGGCGCTGCGCCGCAACGCCCCCGCCAGCCATGGCACCGTTTTCGGCCCCGAGCGCGAGGCATGGGACAGCATCTTTGGCAGCGCCCTGATGGACCGGCTGAACGCCGCGCTGCTGGCGCTGCCGCTGGCGCGCCGCCAGAGCCGCCGCCGCGAGATCTATGACACCGTGCTGGCCGATCTGCCCTCGGATTTTCCGCGCAACCCGGCCAGCGACACCCAGTGCGAGACGGCCATCAGGCGCCTTGAAACCTGTCTGAGCAGCTTCTGAACCAGAACCGGAAAACGGCCCAGCCCCAATGGAGAGAGTTATGACCCTGAACAGACGCAGATTCCTTGGCACCGGCGCCGCGGCGACGGGCCTGATCGGCCTCAGCGGCCTGCCCCTGCGCGCGCAGAACCGCGTGCTGAACGTCACCGCCTATGGCGGGGTCTGGGAACAGGCCATCCGCGACTGCTTCGTCGCCCCCTTCGAGGCCAAGACCGGCGCCACCGCCACCGTGTCGCTGGGCGGTCCCGCGCAATGGCTGGCGCAGGTCGAGGCGAACCCGGAAAACCCGCCGCTTGACGTGCTCATCATGACGCCGGATCTGGCCGTGCTGGCCGCCGAAGGCGATCTGATGGACGATTTCACCGTCGAGAAACTGCCCAACCTTGCCAAGATCCCGCAGGAATTCACCGATGCCTGCCTCGGCAAGGGCACCTATTTCGATTACGGCGTGGGCGGCATCACCTATAACACGCAGGTGGTGGCCGAGCCGCCGCGCAGCTTTGCCGCCTTTGTCGACCGGGTGGCGGCGGGGGAATTCATCGCCTCGGTGCCGTCGATCTCTTACGGGCCGACGACGATCTTCTTCCTCTGGGCGCTGAACAACGCGCTGGGGGGTGACGTCAACAATGTTGATCCGTTCTTCGCGGCCATGGAGAAGATGAAGGGCAATCTGGTCTACTGGGCCGGTCCCAACGATTTCTTCAACCATCTCGCCTCGGGCGAGGCGGAACTGGGCATCTATTTCGATGGCCGGACATGGAACCATGTCGATGAAGGCGTCGACTGGATCGACTTCCTGAACCCCGAGGAAGGCGGCGCGATGACCGCCGTGGCGATCCAGAAGCCCAAACATGCCTCTGATCTGGCATGGGATTACCTGAACGAGGTGCTGGACGCCGGCAATCAGGCCAAATTCGCCGACATCCTGAATTACGGCGTGACCAATACCGAAGTGGTCTACAGCGAAAAGCTTGCCGCCCGGGTCACCCCGCTGGCCGAGGCGAACCTGCCCCCCTATGCCGAGATCGCCCGCGTCCGCAACGACTGGGTGGACCGCTGGAACCGCGAAATCGGCATGTGATGCCCCTCTCCCGCCGGTCCGCCGGCGGGAGCCCCTGACGCCCGAGGTCGCCATGTCCAAAGCCGCCCCCCTGTCCGACCGCAGCCGCCGCGCGCTGCTGCTGGCGCCCGCGCTGATCTTTCTGGCGGTGTTTTTCGTAATGCCGCTTCTGGACAATTCCGCCCGGTCCTTCCTGACCGAGGAGGGCGGGCTGACCTTCGCGCGCTACACCGCCTTTCTGACCGACCGCTTCTATCTGGGGGTGATCGCGGAAACGGTGATCCTGTCGGCGGCGGTCACGGTGATTTCCGTGCTCATCGCCTATCCGGTGGCCTATGTGCTGGTGCGCAAGGCCGGGCGGCTGTCGGGCCTCATCATCTTCCTGCTGATCGCGCCGCTGCTGACCTCGATCATCATGCGCACCTTCGGCTGGCAGGTGCTGTTCGCGCGGCGCGGGCTGGTGAACCAGTGGCTGGTCACCGATCTGGGCCTGCTCGACGCGCCGCTGCGGCTGCTCAACACGCCCGGCCTTGCCATCGCGGCGCTGGTGCATGTGCTGGTGCCCTTTGCGGTGCTCTCCATCGCTTCGGTGCTGCAGGGCATCGACCGGCGGCTGGAGGAAGGCGCACTGATGCTTGGCGCCTCGCGGTTCCGCACCTTCTGGGAGGTGACGCTGCCGCTGACCATGGACGGCATCGGCACCGGCGCCATTCTGGTGTTCATGATCGCGAACGGATCCTTCGTCACGCTGGTCCTGCTGGGGGGCGGGTTCCAGACGCTGCCGCTGCTGATCTACCAGCAGTTCAACACCACCCGCGACTTCGCGCTGGCCTCGACCATGAGCACGATCCTTCTGGTCATCGCGCTGGCCTGCCTGTGGCTGCAACTGCGCCTCGTGCGCCGTCAGGGAGTGTGACATGCGGCTGACCGACCTCCTGCTCTGGGCCTTCACCGTGGCCTTTTTCACCTTCATGATCCTGCCCATCGTGGTGGTGGTGGTGATCTCCTTCACCGAGGCGGGGTATGCCGCCTTTCCGATCCCCGGCTGGTCGCTGAAATGGTTCGCGCGGATCTTCGAATACGAGCCTTTCATGGACTCGCTGCGGGTCAGCCTGCTGCTGGCCGTGACCGCCACCGTGGCAAGCTGCCTGCTGGGCATTCCGGCCGCCCTTTATCTGTCGCGGGCGCGGTCCGGCTGGGCCACGGCGATCACCACCTTCCTGCTGTCGCCGCTCTCCATGCCGATGATCGTGATCGGCTTTGCCTCGCTGTTCTTCCTGTCTTGGCTGGGCTTCGGGCTGTCCTTCACCGCGCTTTGCATCGTGCATACGGTGATCTGCCTGCCGTATGTCATCCGCACCGTCACCGCCGTTTACCGCTCGGTGCCGCCCGCCTATGAGGAGGCGGCGCTGATCCTTGGCGCGTCGCGCGTCACCACCTTCCGCGAGGTGACGCTGCCGCTGATCCGGCCCGGCATCGCGGCGGGCTGCCTGTTTTCCTTCCTGACCTCGTTCGACAACCTGCCGGTCAGCTATTTCTTCGGCTCGGCCCAAACCAACACGCTGCCGGTGGTGATGCTGGCCTATATGGAACACCAGTTCGACCCTTCCATCGCGGCGCTGTCGACGCTGCAGCTGGGGATGGCGGTGATCGCGCTGCTGGTCGCCGACCGGCTTTACGGCATCGAAAAGATGACGGTGGCAACATGACCGGGCTTGCCACGCTCGAGGCGCGTCTGGCCGAGGATCTCGCCTGCCTCGCCCTGCCCGCCGCGCCTTGGGTGCCCGCGCGCGAGGGCGTGACCGATGTGCTGGTGGTGGGGGCGGGCATGTGCGGGCTTGCGGCGCTGGCCGAACTGCGCCTCTTGGGGATCGACCGCAGCCTTGCCGTGGACGCCGCCCCCGCCGGGCTTGAAGGCCCGTGGGACACGTTCGCGCGGATGCGCACGCTGCGTTCGCCGAAATCGCTGACCGGCCCCGCGCTTGGCCTGCCCGCGCTGACCTTCCGCGCGTGGTTCACCGCGCAATGGGGCGCCCCCGCATGGGCGGCGCTGGACAAGATCCCCAAAGGTCAGTGGATGAACTACCTGCGCTGGTATCGCCGCGTGCTGGCCCTGCCCGTGCGCAACGACACCCGCCTGACCGACCTGCGCGGCGAGGGTGATCTGCTGCGCGCCACGCTGCACACGCCCGCAGGGCCGGAGGTGCTGCTGGCGCGGCGCGTCGTGCTGGCCACCGGGCGTTCGGGTCTGGGCGGCGGTGCCGTGCCTGCGGTGCTGCAGGGCCTCGACCGCCGCTTCTGGGCGCATAGCGCCGAGGAGATCGACTTTGCCGCGCTGCGCGGGCGCGACGTGGTGGTGCTGGGCGCCGGAGCCTCGGCCATGGACAATGCCGCAACGGCGCTGGAGGCGGGGGCGGCGCGGGTCGATCTGCTGATCCGCCGCGCCACCATCCCGCCGGTCAACAAGCTGACCGGCATCGGCAGCCCCGGGACCGAGCTGGGGCTGGGCCATGTCAGCGACGCGTGGAAGCTGCGCATCCACCATTACGCCGCCACGCAGCAGGTGCCACCCCCCGCCCATTCCGTCCGCCGCGTGGCGGCCCATGCCAATGCCGCCTTCCATCTGGACTGCGCGCTGACCGGGGCTGCGGTGCAGGACGGGCGGCTGCGGCTCGACACCTCGCGCGGCAGCTTTGCCACCGATTTTGTGATCGCCGCGACCGGCTTTCGCAACGACTTCGCCGACCGGCCAGAGCTGGCAACGCTGGCGCCACATGTGCTGTGCTGGGCCGACAGTGCCGATTTCCCGGCGGATCTGCCCAAGGACCGCCCGCTGGGGCAGGCGCCCTATCTGGCGCCGGATTTCACCTTCCGCGAACGCGTGCCCGGCGCCTGCCCGGCGCTGGCGCGGCTGCACTGCTTCAACGATGCGGCGATGCTGAGCCATGGCAAGGTCTCGGGCGACATCCCGGCGGTCAGCGTCGGGGCGAAACGGCTGGGTCGTGCCATCGCGGCGGAGTTTTTCGCCGAGGATGTGGAGACGCAGTTCGCCCGGCTGCAGGCCTATGACACGCCGGAACTGCGCGAGGGCGATTATCACCCCGCCCCGCATCTGCCGCAGGCGCGCCGGGGCGGTTAGGAATCGTCGGTGCCGCCGCGATCCGGCTCGATCTGGCCGGTGCGCGCCAGATGCCGCGCCAGCAGCCAGACCCCCAGCGCCCATGCCGCCCCCAAGGACCACCCCGCCAGCACGTCCGAGGGCCAGTGCACCCCCAGATAGATGCGGCTGACCCCCACCAGCACCGCAAGGATCGCCGCCACCACGAAATAGAAAATCCGCACCCGCTGCCGCGTCGAGGTGCGCGCCAGCATCACCGCCAGCGTCAGATAGGTGACCGCCGCCATCATCGAATGGCCCGATGGGAACGAGGCGGTGGCGGCCTCCACCCCATGCGGCACCAGATCGGGGCGCGGGCGGGAAAAGCCAAGCTTGGCCAGATGCGAGATCGCCTGACCGCCAAGGATGGCGCTGGCCAGCAGCAGCGCGGCGGCGCGCTGGCGCTGCAGGAACAGGAACACCAGCACCGAGATGGAAATCAGCGTCAGCACGCTGACACCCCCCAGCGCGGTCAGATCGCGCATGGCAATTTCCACCTGATCGCTGCCGATCGGGTCCGACAGGTCGCCGGGCGTGCGCAGCGCCAGCAGCACGTATTCGTCAAAGGCGTGCAGATCGCCCTCTGCCATTTCCGAGGCGAGCGAGACAAAGCCCCAGAGCGCGCCGCACACGATCAGGATCGCCGCAAGGGTCACGCCTTCCAGCCTGCGGGTCAGGGTCTTCAGATATGCGAACAATGCCATGGGGTCTTCCGTGCTGTCTGGCCCCCTCTATGGGATCTCCGGGGTGGGGGTGGCAACCCCCCGCCCCGCGCCCTCCGGCTATTCGGCGGCCTGCCTCTGGCGCAGGCTGTTCAGCAGCGCCGCCAGTTCCGGACGGCAGGATCCGCAATTGCTGCCCGCCTGCAGCGCCGCGCCGATGGCATCGACATCCATCAGCTGCTGCGTTTCGATGGCGTGGACCAGCGTGTTGACCCCGACGTTGAAACAGGCGCAGAGCACCGGGCCGGGATCGGGCTGGTCCGCCGGGGGGCGCCCGGCCAACGCCTGCCTTGCTTCGGTGCCGGGCAGCGTGGCGAGATGGTCGCGCAGCAGCGCCACGGGTTCGCGCGCCACGTATAGCGCCCCCAGCAGCCGCCCCTCCTGATAGAGCGCGACCCGCGCCCGGCCCCGTGCGGCATCAAGGATCGACAGCGCCTCTGCACCGGGCGCGCGCAGCAGGCGCCGCGCCTCCTCCACCCAGTCCTCCGGCTCGGTCTGCCCGGCCAGTTCCGCGCGGTAGCCCGCTGTCGTGCGCGCCAGCGCCCAATACGCGCTGTCAAACGCCGGCGCGGTGACAGAGACGGCAAAGCCATACCACGCCGCATCAAACCGGCGCAGCGCCACCCGCGCCGCCTTGCTTTCGGGCTGGCCCGAGACCGGATCCGTCACCGGCGGCACCAGCGCGTCGATCCGGGCCGAGGGCGCGGTCTCTCCGGTCCAGTGGATCGGCGCGAAGACCTGCCCGCGCGCCTGTACGGGGGTCAGGCGCGCGCGCAGGATGGCGCGGCCCGTGGGGTTCTGCACCTGCACCAGATCGGCGGGGGCGATGCCCAGATCACCGGCATCGGCGGGGTGAATGTCCAGAAACGGCTCCGCCAGATGCGCCGACAGGCGCGGGCTGAGCCCGGTGCGGGTCATGGTGTGCCACTGGTCGCGGATGCGCCCGGTGTTGAGCGTGAAGGGATGGCGCGCGCCCCCGGCGGTGACGGGCGGACGGTGGCGCAGCGCCAGCAGCCGCGCCTTGCCATCCGGGTGATAGAACCGCCCGTCGCCAAAGAACCGCCCGCCCTGCCGCGTGGCACTGACCGGCCAGCGGGTCGGAGGCAGGGCGGCATAACCCGCCGCATCCAGCCCCGCCAGCGCGGAGATGTCGAAATCCCGCCCGAAGCCGCCCGCGATCCCCGACAGGGCGGCATGTTCGCGGAAGATCTCGGCGGGGCTGGCATAGTCGAAGGCCCGCGCCCAGCCCATGCGGCGGCCCAGTTCGGCAAGGATGTCCCAGTCGGGCCGTGCGGCACCGGGGGCAGGCAGGGCCGCGCGCTGGCGGCTGATGGTGCGGTCGGAATTGGTGACGGTGCCGTCCTTTTCGCCCCATGCGGTGGCGGGCAGCAGCACATGCGCCAGCCGGGCGGTATCGGTGGCGGCGGTGATGTCGCTGACCACCACAAAAGGACAGGCGGCGATGGCATCGCGCACCTGATCCGCCTGCGGCAGGGTCACGGCGGGGTTGGTGTGGATGACCCACAGCGCGCGGATGCGCCCGTCCGCCACGGCGCGGAACATGTCCACCGCCTTCAGCCCCGGCGCCTGCGGCAGCGCGGGCGCCTGCCAGAACCCCTGCACCGCCGCGCGGTGACCGGGATTGTCCAGATCCAGATGGGCGGCCAGCATGTTGGCAAGCCCGCCCACCTCGCGCCCGCCCATGGCATTGGGCTGGCCGGTGACGGAAAACGGCCCCATGCCCGGCCTGCCGATCCGCCCGGTGGCCAGATGGCAGTTCAGGATCGCGTTCACCTTGTCGCTGCCGCTGCTGGACTGGTTCACGCCCTGGCTGAACACCGTCACCACCCGCGTCGTGCCGATCCACATCCGGCAGAACGCCGCCAGATCACCGGGATCCAGCCCGGTCAGGCCCGGATCCTCGGCCCGGGCGGCGGCAAGGGCAGCCTCGATCCCTTCGGTGCGGGTCAGGAAATCGGGATCCACCGCTCCGGCCCGGTCGATCTCGGCCAGCACGTGGTTGAACAGCGCCACATCGCTGCCGGGGGCCAGCGGCAGGTGCAGGTCGGCCCCGTCGCAGCTGGCGGTGCGGCGCGGATCGATGACCACGATCTGTGTGCCCCGCGCCTTGCGCGCGGCCAGCAGCCGCTGGTGCAGCACTGGATGGCACCATGCAAGGTTGCTGCCCACCAGCACCACCAGATCGGCCTCTTCCAGATCGTCATAGGTGCCGGGCACGGTGTCGCTGCCGAAGGCGCGGCGGTGCCCCGCCACGGTGGAGGCCATGCAGAGCCGCGAATTGGTGTCGATATTGGCCGAACCGATGAAGCCCTTCATCAGCTTGTTGGCGACGTAATAATCCTCGGTCAGCAGCTGGCCGGAGACGTAGAAGGCGACGCTGTCGGGGCCATGCGTGGCGATGGTGTCGCGGAACCGCGTGGCCACATGATCCAGCGCCGTGTCCCAGTCGGTGTCGCGGCCCAAGACGCGCGGCGACAGCAGGCGCCCCTCCAGCCCCACGGTTTCGCCAAGCGCGGATCCCTTGGAACAGAGCCTGCCGCGATTGGCGGGATGCGCAGGATCACCGCGCACCGCCAGCCCGCCGCCGCCCTCGCGCCGCAGCAGCACGCCGCAGCCCACGCCGCAATAAGGACAGGTGGAGCGGATTTCGGGCGCGGCTGTCATGCGGCGGACCGTTTGGCCAGCAGGCGGCCGTCCAGCAGCACCCGCCCCGCCACAAGTCGCACGGCATAGGTGGCAAGCCGCGCGTCCTCGCCCAAGGCCGCGCCGCTTTCCAGATCGAAGACCCAGCTGTGCAGCGGGCAGGTGACGCGGCGGCCATGCACGATGCCTTCGGACAGCGGGCCGCCCCGGTGCGGGCAGGCATCGGCGGTGGCGAACACCTCCTCGGGGCCGGTGCGGAACAGCGCCACGCAGCCCGCCTGCGTCTTGACCACCCGCGCGCCGCGTTCGGGGATGTCCTCCAGCGCGCCAATGTCGATCCAGTCCATGAGGCCCTCCTGTTCCGGGGTCAGCTTGGGGGTCAGCACTGCGGCGCCGGTCATTCCGCCGCCTCCCGCGTCAGATCGGCAAGCGGCGCATAGGCGCGGCCCCGGTCGGCATGTTCGGCCCAAGGATCCTTGCGATAGATGCTCTGCGACAGTTCGAACGCCTCGATCAGGCGGCGGCGTTCGGCGGGATCGTCCACCACCCGCGCCTTGACCCAGTCGAGCCCGACCTTCGCCACCCATTTATAGGGCCGGTCGAGATATCTGGCGTTTTCACGGTAAAGCTGGATGAAGGCCACGGTCAGATCCATCGCCTCCTGTTCGGTGGCCACATCCGCCAGACGTTCGGTTTCCTTCAGATCCATGCCCGCCGCCCCGGCCACGCCGATCTGGTAGCCGCTGTCGACGCAGATGATGCCCACATCCTTGCAGGTGGCCTCCGCGCAGTTGCGCGGGCAGCCCGACACCGCCAGCTTGACCTTGTGCGGCGTCCACGATCCCCACAGCGTCTGTTCCAGCTTGATGCCGAGCCCGGTGCTGTCCTGCGTGCCGAACCGGCAGTGATCGGTCCCGACACAGGTTTTGACGGTGCGCAGGCCCTTGGAATAGGCATGGCCCGACACCAGCCCCGCCCGGTTCAGATCCGACCAGATCGCGGGCAGATCCTCGCCCTTGATGCCCAGCAGGTCGATCCGCTGCCCGCCGGTGACCTTGACGGTCTGGGCGCCGTATTTTTCCGCCGCATCGGCGATGGCGCGCAGTTCCACCGGGTTGGTGATGCCGCCCCACATGCGCGGCACCACGGAAAACGTGCCGTCCTTCTGGATGTTGGCGTGCTTGCGTTCATTGACGAAGCGGCTCTGCGGATCGTCCAGATATTCCAGCGGCCAGTCGGCCAGCAGATAGAAATTCACCGCCGGACGGCAGACATGGCAGCCATTGGGGGTGGTCCAGCCCAGTTCCTGCCAGACGGCGGGCTGGCTTTTCAGCGCCTTGGCCTTGATGAGCCGCCGCACGTCTTCATGCGTAAGCTCGGTGCAGGTGCAGACGGGCCGCGCGGCGGGCGCGCTGTAACCCTCGCCCAGCGTCACCTGCAGCAGCTGCTCCACCAGCCCCGTGCATGTCCCGCAGGAGGCGCTGGCCTTGGTGGCGGCGCGCAGACCGCCCAGATCCTGCGCCCCGCCCTCGATCGCCTGAACGATGGTGCCCTTGCAGACGCCGTTGCAGCCACAGATTTCCGCCTCAGGCGGCAAGGCTGCAACGGCCGACAAAGGGTCCGCGGCGGATCCTCCCTGAAAGCCGGGGCCAAAGATCAGCGTGTCGCGCATCGCGTCGATTTCGGTACCGTCCTTGATGAGGCCGAAGAACCACGCGCCATCGGCGGTGTCGCCATACATCACCGCACCCACCAGACGGTCGCCTTCGATGACCAGCCGCTTGTAGATGCCGCGCGCGGGATCGCGGTAGACGATGTCCTCGCGGCCCGGCCCTGCGGCAAAATCCCCCGCCGAAAACAGATCGCAGCCCGTCACCTTCAGCTTGGTCGCGGTGTCGCGCAGCACAAAGGCATCGGGCCGCCCCAGCAGGGTCTGCGCCGCCACCTTGGCCTGATCGTAAAGCGGCGCCACCAGCCCGAAGAGCTGCCCGGAAAACTCCACGCATTCGCCCACGGCCAGAATAGCGGGATCCGAGGTGACCATCTGCGCGTCCACCTCGATGCCGCGCGCCACCTGCAGGCCCGCATCGGTGGCCAGCCGGGTTTCGGGGCGGATGCCGACCGCCATCACCACCAGATCGGCGGGCAGCAGGTCGCCGTTTTCCAGCAGCACGGCCTCGGCGCGGTCCTCGCCCAGAATGGCCTTGGTCGAGGCCTGCGTGCGCACGGTGATGCCGCGCGCCTCCAGATCGCGGCGCAGCAGATAGCCCGCCGCCTCGTCAAGCTGGCGTTCCATCAGATGGCCCATCAGATGCACCACGGTCACCGCCATGCCGCGCCCGGCCAGCCCCGCCGCCGCCTCCAGCCCCAGCAGGCCGCCGCCGATCACCACGGCGGAGCCACCGCGCGCCGCCGCGTCGATCATCGCTTCGGTGTCGTCAAGGTCGCGATAGGTGACGACGCCCGGAAGGTCACGCCCGGGCACCGGGATGACGAAGGGCGCCGATCCGGTGGCGATCAGCAGATGGTCATAGGCCACCTCGCCGCCCTGCCCCACCACAACCTTGGCCTCGCGGTCGATGCGGGTGACGTGTTCGCCAAAGCGGCAGGTGATGCCGCGCGCAGCATACCACGCCGCGTCATGGGTGACGATGTCCTCATAGGTCTTGTCGCCCGACAGCACCGGGGACAGCATGATGCGGTTGTAATTGCCCCGGCTTTCGCCATTGAACAGGGTGATGTCAAAGGCATCGGGGGCGGTTTCGGTTAGCTGTTCCAGCACCCGGCCCGAGGCCATGCCGGCGCCGATCACGACGAGTTTCTGTTTCATGGGGGTCACTCCGCGGCGAGGGCTTGCGGTTTTGCCGTCCGGGGCGCGGGTTTTGCGCCATGCTCGTAGTCCTCAAGGAAATCGAGCACCTCCTGCCGGTAGGCGTAATAATCGGGGTGTTCCAGCAGCGCCTTGCGGGAGCGCGGGCGCGGCAGATCGACCTTGGTGATGCGGCCGATGGTGGCCTGCGGGCCGTTGGTCATCATCACCACCCGGTCGGCCAGCAGGATCGCCTCGTCCACATCGTGGGTGACGCAGATCGCGGTGACGCCGGTCTGCTGCCAGACCTCCATCAGAACGTCCTGCAATTCCCAGCGGGTCAGGCTGTCCAGCATCCCGAAGGGTTCATCCAGCAGCAGCAGCTTGGGCGACAGCGCGAAGGCCCGCGCGATGCCCACCCGCTGCTGCATGCCGTTCGACAGGGTGCTGGCGGGGCGGGTCATGGCATCGCCCAGCCCCACCCGTTCAAGGTAATAGTCCACCACATCCTGCCGTTCGGCGCGGCTGGCGCGGGGATAGACCTTGTCGACGCCGATGGCGACGTTTTCGCGCGCGGTCAGCCACGGGAACAGGTTCGGCGACTGAAACACCACGGCGCGTTCCGGATCGGCCCCCATCACATGGCGCCCGTCGAGCTTGATCGCGCCCTTGGAGATGCCGTTCAACCCCGCCGCCATGGTCAGCACGGTGGATTTGCCGCAGCCGGAATGGCCGATCAGGCTGATGAATTCGCCCCGGTCGATCTTGAGGTCGAAATCCTCCACCACGGTCAGCGGCCCCTTGGGCGTGGCATAGACCTTGTGCAACTGGCTGAAATCCAGAAACCGTTCGGCGATCAGCCCGTCCTGCGCCTGACGCAGGGCGGCGGGCAGGGCATGGATCGGCGTCACGTCGGGCAGATGCCGGGTCTGGTCCCGGCGCTGCTGGATGCCCACATCCATCAGATATTTGGTGACGGCGCCGCGCAGCTTCTTGAAGGTCTCGTCATGGTTCATGGCGCCGCGGTCGCGCGGGCGGGGGATGGTCACGCGGAATTCCGCCCCCAGCGTGCCGTCGGGATTGAGCGCGATGATGCGGTCGGCCAGCACCAGCGCCTCGTCCACGTCATTGGTGATCAGCACGCAGGTCTTGCGCTCCGCCTGCCACAGCCGTTCGATCTCTGTGGCCAGATTGGCGCGGGTCAGCGCGTCCAGCGCCGACAGCGGCTCGTCCAGCAGCAGCACCTCCGGTGACATGGCCAGCGCGCGCGCCACGTTCACCCGCTGCCGCATCCCCCCCGACAGTTCCGCCGGGCGGCGATGCGCGGCATGGGCCAGCCCCACCATCTGCACGTAATGAGCCACCTTCGCGGCCTTCTCGGCGCGGGACAGGCGCGGAAACACCGCCTCCACCGCCAGCCGCACATTGCCCGCCACGGTCAGCCACGGCATCAGCGCGTAGCTCTGGAAGATCACGCCGCGCTCCGGTCCCGGTCCGGTGACGGGGGCGCCGCGAAAGCTGACGGTGCCGCTGTCGGGGCGATCAAGCCCCGCCATCAGGTTGATCAGCGTGGTCTTGCCCGTGCCGGAAAAGCCAAGGATGACGACAAACTCCCCCTCCGCCACGGTCAGGTCGATGTTGCGCAGCACCTCCCGGCGATGGGTGCCGGTGCCGAAGCTCTTGCAGACATTGTCAAAGGTCAGGACGGACATGGCGCTCACCGATTGTTCGAGAAGGTGAAAAGCTGCTGCAGCGCGAACATCACCCGATCAAGCAGGAAGCCGATGAGGCCGATGGTCAGCACCGCCACCATGATCCGCGCGAGGCTGGAGGAGGATCCGTTCTGGAACTCGTCCCAGACAAATTTGCCAAGCCCCGGATTCTGCGCCAGCATCTCTGCCGCGATCAGCACCATCCAGCCCACGCCAAGGCTCAGCCGCAGCCCGGTAAAGATCAGCGGCAGCGCCGAAGGCAGCACCAGCCGGGTGATCTTGGCCCATGTGGACATCTTCAGCACCTTGGACACCGCCACCAGATCCCGGTCGATGGAGGCGACGCCAAGCGCCGTGTTGATCAGCGTCGGCCACAGCGAACAGAGCGTCACGGTGATGGCCGAGATCAGAAAGGATTTCGACAGCCAGCCATCCTGCGTGGCATAGACCGCCGAGACCACCATGGTCACGATGGGCAGCCATGCCAGCGGCGACACCGGCTTGAAGATCTGGATCAGCGGGTTCAGCGCGGCATTGGCGGTGGGGGACAGTCCGGCAAGGATGCCCAAGGGCACCGCCACCAGCGTCGCCACCACGAAGCCGAAGAACACCGTGCGGATCGAGGTGCCGATCTGGTCGTAATAGCTGGGCGCGCCGGTATAGGCGATCTGCTTGACCTCCTCGGGGCGGCCCGCCTCGATCAGCTTCTGATTGCGGGCCTCCACCATGGTCTCGAACTTGGCCTGCTGCGCCGCCTTGGCCTGCGCGTCCTGATGCAAGACCTTCGCCTCGGCCCAGACCTGCGCCGGACCGGGCACCGCCCCCAGCGAGGTCTGCACCTTGGGCGCCAGCACGCCCCATGCCAGCAGGAACAGGGCGATGGCCAGCAGCGGCACCAGCAGCAGCCGCCAGATCTCGGACAGCTGGCCGCGCGGGTTGTCGCCGGCTGCGGCGCGCAGCAGGGGGGTGATCCATGCCAGCCCCAGCACGCGGAACCAGCGGTCGGCGGTGGCGATGCGGGTGAAAAGCCGGGCGCGGCGGGCCTCGCGGGTGGCGGAGGGGGCGAAGTTGGGGTCCACGGTGGTCATGGGGTGCCTTTCGTCAGGAGGAGGGGAAAGCGGCGCGGGGCGGGATCAGCCCTGCACCTCGTTGCCCACCACGACCTGCGCGCCCTTCAGCCCGATCGGCAGGCTGTCCAGATAGGCATTGGGCGCGCGGCCGTCATAGGGGATGGCGTCGATGATGTCGGCGGCAGGTGTCGGCGCCTTGTAGCCGTCGCTGCCCCACGGAAAGCCGTCCTCGGGGGCGAGCCCCTCGTCCACCAGCATCCGCGCGGCCTGCAGATAGATGTCGGGCCGGTAAACGCTTTCGGCGGTGTCATGATACCACTGATCCGGCATCGCCTCGGCGATCTGGCCCCAGCGGCGCATCTGGGTCAGATACCAGATGGCATCCGAATAGAACGGATAGGTGGCGTTGTAGCGGAAGAACACGTTGAAATCGGGGATGTCGCGGCGGTCGCCCTTTTCGAACTCGAAAAAGCCGGTCATGGAATTGGCGATCACCTCGGCATCGGCGCCCACATATTCGGGCCGCGCCAGCATCTCCACCGCCTCGGCGCGGTTGGCATTGTCGTTCTCGTCCAGCCAGATCGCGGCGCGGATCAGCGCCTTGGTTAGGGCCAGCGTGGTGTTGGGATAGGCTTCGGCAAACTCGGCGGTGATGCCGAAGACCTTTTCGGGGTTGTTCTTCCAGATCTGGGTGTCGGTGATGACCGGCACGCCGATGCCCTTGAACACCGCCTGCTGGTTCCACGGCTCGCCCACCGAATAGCCGTTGATGGTGCCCGCCTCCAGCGTGGCGGGCATCTGCGGCGGCGGCGTCACCGACAGCAGCACATCCGCCGCGATCTGGCCGGAGATGTTGTCGGGGCTGTAATAGCCAGGATTGAGCCCGCCCGCCGCCAGCCAGTAGCGCAGTTCGTAATTATGGGTGGAGACCGGAAACACCATGCCCATGTTGAAGGGCCGGCCTTCGGCGCGGAAGGCATCGACCACCGGCGCCAGCGCCTCGGCGCTGATCGGATGCTGCGGACGGCCATCTGCCTGTTTCGGCACATGCGGCAGCATCTTTTCCCAGACCTCGTTCGACACGGTGATGCCGTTGCCGTTCAGGTCCATGGAAAACGGCGTGACGATATGCGCCTTGGTGCCAAAGCCGATGGTGGCGGCCAGCGGCTGACCGGCCAGCATATGCGCGCCGTCCAGCTGCCCGCCGATCACGCCATCCAGCAGCACCTTCCAGTTGGCCTGCGCCTGCAGCGTGACAAACAGCCCCTCGTCCAGAAAATAACCCTTTTCATAAGCCACGGCGAGCGGGGCCATATCGGTCAGCTTGATGAAGCCGAAGGTCAGCTCATCCTTTTCCAGATCAAGCATCTGGGCCATGGCGGGGCCCGCCAGCGCGCTGGTCGTGGCACATACGAGAAGCAGGGTCTTCATCATCTGTCCTTTCGAAACGGCCAAAGGGCCGGAAGGGGGGCGCAAAACGCAAAAAAGGCCGCTGCACATCCGACCGGGGGTCCGGTGGAGCGCGAGCGACCTTGCTCAGGTATCCCTGTCATCGGGAAAATTCGGCGCGGCCCACGCCATTGCAGGCCGCTGTCCTCATCATGCCGCAAAGCAGCGTCGGGCAAACAGGAAAGCGGCCCCTTGGCGGCCGTTTCCGGCAAAAACCCCGGCCTGCGCGGCGCGGCGCCCGGAATTTAGTCAGTCGATGCGGCTGGGGTCAAAAATGCGGCCATCAAAAAACGCGTCCTGCAGCAGGCTCAGCTGGCCCTTCTGCGACGCGATGGCGGTGGGATGGCGAATCGCGCCCTCCAGCTTTTCCGAAGCGCCGGGCAGATCGGCATCGGTTTCCGCCATATGCGCGCGGTAGAGATCGCTGCGGAACACCGCCGCCCCCAGATCGCGCGCGGAACCCCGTGGCAGGCCCTGCGCCAGCGCCAGCCGGTCGCCGATCCAGCGCGCCTGACTGCGCCACGGAAAGCTCGCCGCCCCCTGATGGAAGCCGACAAACCCCGCCACCTGCCGCTGCTCGGCCCGCCCCGAAATGATGAACCGGCCCGACAGCGCCCGGTCGATCACTTCGGCGGGCACACCCAGCCAGTCGGGGCGCGACAGGATCTCGGCGGTGGTGGTGCGGCTTTCGGGATGGGACAGCCAGCGCCCGGCCTTCCACACCGCCCGCATCAGGCGGCCCAGCAGATGCGGTTCGGTCTCGGCCCAGTCGGTGCGCACCGCCAGCACCTTTTCCGGGGCAAAGGCCCAGATCGCGCGGCCCGGCAGCAGCAGCGCGCCCGCGCCCTGTTCCACCGCGACCGAGCCCCACGGCTCGCCCACGCAGAACGCGTCCACATCGCCTTCGGCCAGCGCCTGCGCCATCAGCGGCGGCGGCACGGTGCGGATGTCGATGCCGCAGCCCGCCAGCGCAGTATGCTCGACCCAGTAGCGCAGCAGTTCCACATGCATGGAAAACGGAAAGGGCACACCAAAGACGATGGGCCCCTCGGCCACCGCCGCCAGCGCCGTGGCCGCCGCCCGCGCATCGGCAAAATCGAAGCCGAAGCCCTGCGCCCGCAGCGCCTGTTCCAGCGCGCGGCCCACGCCGATCACATTGCCATTGACCGACAGCACCGACACGGCGGAGACGGGGGTGCTGACCCCGCCCAGCCCCATGGCCATGGCCACCGGCACCGGCGACAGCAGATGCGCCGCATCCACCCGGCCAAAGGCCAGCATGTCGCGGACCGAGGACCACGAGGGCGCCGCCACCAGATCAAGCGCGATGCCCTCGGCCTCGGCAAAGCCCATCTCCTGCGCGATGATCAGCGGGGCCGCATCGACCAGCGGCATATAGGCGACCGGCAGCGGAACCGGTCTCATCGCAGCAGCCCCGAGGCGGTGACCAGCGCTTCGGCCACCTCGGCCACGCGGCGGCCCTGATCCATCGCGGTGCGGCGCAGCAGCGCATAGGCCGCATCCTCGTCGATGCCCTTGGCCTTCATCAGCAGCCCCTTTGCACGGTCGATGACCTTGCGTTCTTCCAGCGCGCGGCGGGTTTCGGCCAGTTCGATGCGCATCTGCCGGAACATGCGGAAGCGCGCGATGGTCACCTCCAGCACCGGCAGCAGCCGTTCCGGTTTCAGCCCGTCCACCACATAGGCCGACACCCCCGCCTCGATCGCGGCCTGCGCCAGACCGCCCGCCGCGCGGGAGACGAACATCGCCACGGGCCGCTCCAGCGGGCCGGAGGCCAGCGTCAGTTCCTCCAGCATGTCGCGGGTGGGGTTGTCGACATCGATCAGCACCACATCGGGCGCATGGGCCGCGATGCGCCGCGCCAGACCCGAGGTGGTGCCGATGACGAACAGATCGCAGTCGCAGCTGTCCTTCAGCGCGTCCACGATGGCGAGCGCCCGGTCCCGGTCTTCCTCGACCACCACAACTGTCAGCTTTGATGTCATGGCCGATCCATGGCGCGTGGGCCGCATCTCCACAAGCGGCACCGGCCCGTCCTGCGGCGCGGCGGGCGGCTGCGGGGCCCTGCCCCGGGCTGTGTGCCCAAAACTTGGGCGCTGGTCTGGCGCGCCCCGGCGGTTTACACCGGGCGGGACCGGATGCCGCAGCGATGCCGCATCCCCCAGCCAGATCAAGGACCGCCCATGACCGAAGACGACCTCAACACCCGTCACGCCGAAAAGATGCGCCGCATCAAGGCCGCGCGCGACCGCATGATGGAAACCAAGACCGAGGAGAAAGGTCTGATCATGGTGCATACCGGATCGGGCAAGGGCAAATCCTCCTCCGGCTTCGGGATGATCCTGCGCTGCATCGGCCACGGGATGCCCTGCGCGGTGGTGCAGTTCATCAAGGGCACATGGGTCACCGGCGAGGCCGAGATGCTGCGCAACCGCTTTGCCGGGGAATGCCGCTTTTTCGTCTCGGGCGAGGGTTTCACCTGGGACACGCAGGACCGCGAGCGCGACATCGCCGCCGCCCGGCGCGGCTGGCAGATCGCGCAGGAGCAGATCCTTGATCCCGAGATCCGCTTCGTGCTGCTGGACGAGATCAACATCGCGCTGCGCTACGACTATCTGGACATCGACGAGGTGGTGGATTTCCTGCTGACCCGCAAGCCGCAGATGACCCATGTCTGCCTGACCGGGCGCAACGCCAAGCCGGAACTGATCGAAGCCGCCGATCTGGTGACAGAGATGACGCTGCTCAAGCACCCGTTCCGCGACGGCATCAAGGCACAGAAGGGCGTGGAATTCTGATCCCGGCGCTCAGGCCCCGGCGCTGCCGCGCTGGGGCACCGGGATGATCACCACCTCGCCATTCTGGACATTGCGGCGGGACACGAGGTGATCGGTGAAATGCCGCACCTCGGCCACCTGCCCTTTCAGGATCGACACTTCCAGACAGGTGTCATGGTCCAGATGCACATGCAGCGAGGAGACCGCCAGATCGGGATGGTCATGATGCGCCGAGGTCAGCTGCCGCGCCACTTCGCGCGCGCGGTGGTCATAGGTATAGACCAGCGCCGCGACGCAGGGCGCATCGGGCGCGGCCTCGGTGCGGGCGCGCGCCAGCCCGGCGCGGGCCATGTCGCGGATGGCCTCTGACCGGTTCTGGTAGCCGCGCGCGGCCATCAGCGCGTCAAGCTCCGCCATCAGATCATCGTCGAGCATCACGGTCACGCGCTGCATGGTGCCTCCGGTCTGTGCCTGCGATCCGGGCAGCCCTGCTGCCGCCATCCGATTTTTGCCGCTGCCGCCCGCGCGCCGCAAGCCCTGCCATTGCGGGGGGCAAAGATCAACGGTATGCGGATTTCGAAAATATGTCATACGAGGGGACAGGCAGATGACACCGATCCGCGCGGCGGCGGCCGCCCTGCTGCTGGGATGCGCCCCGGTTCAGGCCGCGCCCGATCTGGTGCTGGCGCTTGGCGGCGAGCCGGACACGGGCTTTGATCCGGTGCTGGGCTGGGGCAGCTATGGCACGCCGCTCTTCCAGTCCACCCTGCTGCGGCGCGATGCGGATCTGGCCACCGTGCCCGATCTGGCCACAGACTGGGATCTGTCGCAGGACCGGCTGACATGGACCATCTCGCTGCGCCCGGATCTGCGGTTTTCCGACGGCACGCCGCTGACCGCCCATGACGTGGCCTTCACCTATGAACAGGCCAAGCGCGCGCCCGGCGCCCATGACCTGAGCGTGATGGTGCAGGCCCGGGCGCTGGACGATCACCATCTGCAGATCACCCTGAGCCGCCCGTGGATCACCTTTGCCGAAACCTTCTACACGCTCGGCATCGTGCCTGCCGCCAGCTACGGCCCGGATTATGGCCGCGCGCCGGTGGGCAGCGGTCCCTACCGGATGGTGTCATGGACCGAGGGCGAGCAGCTGATCGTCGAACGCAATCCGGCCTATCACGGCACGCCCGGCGCCTTTGACCGGCTGACCTTCCTGTTCACCGGCGCCGATGCTGGGCTCGCGGCGGCGCGGGCGGGGGCGGTGCATCTGGTCTCGGTGCCCGCGCAGCTGGCCGATGCGCGGCCCGAGGGGTTCCACGCCGTGACAGCGCGCACGGTGGACAATCGCGGGCTGAGCCTGCCCTTCCCGCCGCCGCGCGACGAGGCGGGGCGGCGCATTGGCCATGCCGTCACCTCCGACCCGGCGGTGCGGCGCGCGATCAATCTGGGCCTCGACCGCGATCTGGTGGTGGATGTGGCGCTGAACGGCCATGGCACGCCCGCCTTTGGCCCCGCCGACGGTCTGCCATGGGCAGGGCCCAAGGACCGCATAACCCCCGACCCCGAGGCGGCGCGGCAGCTTCTGGATCAGGCGGGCTGGATCCCCGCCGCAGATGGCATCCGCGCCAAGGACGGCCAGCGCGCCGCCTTCCCGGTCCATTACCCCGCCTCCGATCCCACCCGGCAGGCGCTGGCCGAAACCGTGGCCGAACTGCTGCGCCCCTTGGGGATCGAGGCCACGCCCAAGGGCGGCAGCTGGGACAGCATCGAACGGGTGATGCATGCCGAACCGGTGATCTTCGGCTTCGGCAGCCATTCGCCGTTTCAGCTTTACAGCCTTTATGCCGCCGGTCTGGGCGGGGTCGGCTACATGAACCCCGGCTTCTACGCCAATCCGCAGGTAGAGCAGCTTTTTGCCGAAGCGCAGGCCGCCCCCAGCCTCGAAGCCTCCTTCCCGATCTGGGCCGAGGCTGCAGCGCAATACGGGCTGGCGGGCGACAATGCCTGGGCGTGGCTGGTCAATCTGGATCATGTCTATTTCGCCAATCCTTGCCTGGATCTGGGGCAGACGCAGATCGAACCGCATGGCCATGGCTGGCCCGTCACCGCGACGCTTGCGCAATGGCGCTGGACCTGCGACTGACCATGCGGGCGCTGCGGCTTCTTGCGCGGCAGGTGCTGCTGCTGACCGTCGTGGCGCTGGCGGTCTTTGCTATGATGAAGGCCTCGCCGGTGGATCCGGTCACCGCCTATCTGGGGCCCGCGATGGCGCGGGTGGGGCCCGAACAGACCGCGCAGATCGCCGCCGCATGGGGGCTGGACCAGTCGCCCGCCACGCAATTCCTGCGATGGGCCGGGCAGCTGTTGACGGGCAATGCCGGGCACAGCACCGCCTATAACGCGCCGGTGACGCAGGTTCTGGCAGAGCGCGGGCTGGCCTCGCTGGCGCTGACGGGGCTTGCATGGGCGCTGTCGGGGCTGCTTGGCTTTGCGCTGGGGCTGGTCGCGGGCACCACCGAAGGCCGCTGGCCGGACCGGATCATCCGGCTCTGGTGCTATCTTCTGGCGGCCACGCCGACCTTCTGGCTGGGGATGCTGGCGCTCGCGCTCTTCGCGGTCACTCTGGGCTGGGCGCCGGTCTGCTGCGCGGGGCCCATCGGCCTGCCCCCCGACGAGGTGACGCCGGGCCAGCGGCTGGCGCATCTGGCGCTGCCGCTGGCGGTGCTCACGCTGTTCGGCGTGGCGCAGATCGCGCTGCACACCCGCATGAAGGTGATCGAGGTTCTGGCCTCGGACTATGTGCTGCTGGCCCGCGCGCAGGGGGCGGGCCTGCCCGACATCCTGCTGCGCCACGCCGCGCGCAATGCCGGGCTGCCCGCGCTGGCAGCCCTTTTTGCCACCACCGGAGAGATCATCGGCGGCTCGGTTCTGGCCGAACAGGTCTTTGCATGGCCGGGGCTGGGCCGCGCCACGGTGGAGGCGGGGCTGAAGGGCGATGTGCCGCTGCTGATGGCGATCGCGCTGCTGACGGCGCTGGTGGTGTCCTGCGGCAACCTTCTGGCCGATGCGCTGGCGCGGCGGATGGATCCGCGCCTGACCGGGGCGGCATGACCGGGCGGCTGCGCCTGATCGCGGCGGCGGGGCTTGCCGCTGCCCTGATCCTTGCGGTGGCGCTGGCGTCATGGGGGCTGGGCGCGCGCGGCATCGCCGCCGATTTTGGCGCGCGGCTGCTGCCGCCGTCGCCCGCGCATCCCTTCGGCACCGATCACATGGGCCGCGACCTGCTGGCGCGCAGCCTGCACGGGCTCGCGCTCAGCCTGCGGGTCGGGCTGGCGGCGGCGGGGCTGTCGGCGCTGATCGCGGTGGCGGTGGCGGGTCTGGCGGGGCTGGGGCGGCGCGCCGATGCGGTGGCGGGGTTTGTCACCGATGTGATGCTGGCGCTGCCGCATCTGCTGCTGCTGCTGCTCTTGTCCTTCATGCTGGGCGGCGGCACGGCGGCGGTGATCCTTGCCATCGCGGTGAGCCACTGGCCCCGGCTGGCGCGCATCCTGCGCGGCGAACTGCGGCAGGTCATGGCGATGCCCTATGTCGAAACCTCGCGCGCGCTGGGGCGTCCGCGCCGCTTCGTGCTGGTCCATCACGTGCTGCCGCATCTGGCGCCGCAGCTGCTGGTGGGGGTGCTGCTGATGTTCCCCCATGCCATCCTGCACGAGGCAGGGCTGACCTTTCTCGGCTTCGGGCTGGACCCGTCGCGCCCGGCCACGGGCGTCATGCTCGCCGAGGCGATGCGCCATCTGGGTGCGGGCCGCTGGTGGCTGGCGGTCTTTCCGGGGGCCATGCTGCTGGCGCTGGTGCTGGCCTTCGATCTGCTGGGCGGCAGCCTGCGGCGGCTGCTCTCTCCGGCAGAGGCGCGGCTCTGATGCTGGTGCTGCGCGATGTCACCATCACCTTTCGCCGCTATGCTGGCCTGCTGCGGCAGGTGGAGGTGCCGGGGGTGCGGGGCGTGTCGCTGCGGCTGGCCCCGGGCGAGGTGCTGGCGCTGGTGGGCGGCTCTGGCGCGGGCAAAAGCCTGATCGCCCATGCCATTCTTGGCCTGCTGCCGCGCAATGCCCGGCTGCGCGGCACGCTGGAGTTTGACGGGCAGGTGCTGGGCCAACCCTATCCGCCGGGGCTGCGCGGGCGGCGCATCGCCTTTCTGCCGCAGCAGGCCTCGCATCTCGATCCCACGGCGCGGGTGGGGCGGCAGCTGGCATGGGCGGCCCGCCGCGTGGGCGCGCGCGCCGATCTGGGCGCGCGGCTTGCCGCGCTGGCGCTGCCGCAGGGCACGACGCGGCTTTACCCGCACCAGCTGTCGGGCGGCATGGCGCGGCGGGTGCTGGCGGCGGCGGCGGGCGCGGGGCAGCCCGATCTGCTGATCGCCGACGAGCCGACCGTGGGGCTTGATCCCGCCAGCGCCGCCCGCCTGCTGGACCGCCTCCGCGCCGAGGCCGCGCGCGGGGCGGCGGTGCTGCTCATCAGCCATGACCTGCCCGCGATCCTGCCGCTGGCGCATCGCGTCGCCGTGCTGGCCGAGGGCGGGATGCGGGCCGAAGAACGGGCGGCGGATTTTGCGGGCCAAGGTGACGCGCTCTCCAGCGCCTATGCCCGCGCGCTGTGGCGGGCGCTGCCGCAGAACGGCTTTGACCCCGATGCTTGAGGCGCGGGGCATCACCGCCGGGCATGGCCGCGCGGCACCGGTGCTGGCGGATCTGTCGCTGCATCTGGCGCGGGGCGAAATCCTTGGCCTTGCCGGGCCCTCCGGCTCTGGCAAGACCACGCTGGGCCGGGTGCTGGCGGGGCTGCACCCGCCGCGCGCGGGCAGGGTCACGCTGGACGGCGCCCCCCTGCCCCGGCGCGGCCCCTGTCCGGTGCAATATGTGGCGCAGCATCCGCAGATGGCGATGAACCCGCGCTGGCGCATCAATCGGGTGCTGGCCGAGGCGGGGCCGCCCGATCCGGCGCTGGCGGGGCTGCTGCAGGTGGCGCCCGACTGGCTGGACCGGTTTCCGCAGGAGCTTTCCGGCGGGCAGCTGCAGCGGGTGGCGCTGCTGCGCGCGCTTGGCGCGGCCCCCCGCGTTCTGGTCGCGGACGAGCTGACCGCCTCCATGGACGCGCTGTCGCAGGCGCGGATCTGGCAGGTGCTGCGCGATCTGGCAGAGCGGACCGGGCTTGCCGTGCTGGCCATCAGCCATGACGCGGCGCTGCTGGACCGCATCGCGTCCCGGATCCTGCGGCTCCCCTAGCCGCAGGCGGGCGCCCGGCGGACCGGACGCCCAAGAGTGCTATCAGGCCATGCGCAGGCGGCGGCGGCGGCGCAGATGCACCGCCAGTTCCACCCCCGCCAGCGCCAGCATCGACAGGCCCACCAGCGGAAAGAACAGCCCCGCCGCCACCGCCATCAGCAGCAGCATGCGCGGGATGCGCCAGTCGGTCGGCACCTGCGGCACGCCCAGCGATCCCGAGGGGCGGCGTTTCCACCACATGACCGAGGCGGAGAGGCAGAGCGCGATCATGGCAAGGCAGGCCAGCAGCAGCACGATCTGGTTCAGCAGGCCGAATTCCTGCCCCATATGCACGCTGATACCCCATTCGGCCCAGCGTCCCAGCGTGCCCAGATCGGCCAGATCCGCATCATACAGCACGGCGCCGCTATACTGATCCAGATGGATCACCCGTTCATAGGTGATGTCATCGGGATAGACCGAGGCGGTGAACACCCCTTCCGGCGTGCCGGGGATGGTGACGGCATAGCCGGGCACGAGCCCCAGATCCTCGACCCGCGCCACGACGGTGTCGAGCGGCTGCACCGGGCCTTCGCTGGCACCGGACAGCGGCAGCGGCTGGTTTTCCATGATCCATGGCGCGCGATCCACCGCGTCTTTCACCGGCACGGTCGAGACGGGCGCCCCGGACCAGTAGCCATCGGGGATGCCCAGCCCCAGCGCATAGGAATAGTCGTAGAACTTGCCGCCCCAGACCCCCGACCATGGCAGGCCGGTCAGCGCCAGAAACACGATGAACATGCCGCTATAAAGCCCGGTCACCGCGTGCAGGTCGCGCCACCACGGGCGCCCGCGCGTGGCCTTGATCCGCACGGTGCCAAGCCTGCTGCCGCGCGGCCACCACAGATAGGTGCCGGTCGCCACCAGCAGCACCATCCAGCCCGCCGCCGCCTCGATCAGGCGGTTGCCGAACCAGCCCACGTAGTCAAGCGAGTGCAGCTTGCGCACCACGAACATCGCAGGGCTGCCCGCCGCCCCGCCATCCCAGAGCGTGCCAAGCACGGTGCCGCGATAGGGATCGACATAGACCGTGTCGCGCAGCCCGTCTTCGCCCAGGATGTCGACCTCGGCGCTGCGGTCGGGCGCAGGTGCGGGGCTATAGGCGCGCAGCGTGCCGGGATGCGCCGCAAGGGCGGCTTCGGTGATCTGCGAGGGCAGCAGCGGCGCGGTTGTTGCCGGGTCGACAAAGCGCAGCGGGCGATAGGCGGCGTCGTTGATCTCGTCCTTGAACAGATAGATTGCGCCGGTCACGGCAAGGATCAGCACGAAAGGCAGGATCAGCAGTCCTGCGATGAAATGCCAGCGCCAGATGGCACGGTAAAGCGCGGCGCTGGCCGCGCGCGGGGAAGTGTCGGTCATGAGGTCAGTCCTGAAACCCCGCCGTCGAGGGCGGGCAGATGCCAAGGATCGGGGCGCGCGGAAGCCCCGCGCGCGGTCCGGTGCGGTCAGCACGGCCTGCGGGCCGTCAGGTCAGGACCGGCGGTGCCCTTGGCGAATGACAGAGCCTGCGCGCCTGTGCGGCGCGGTGCAGATCGGCAAGCCTGCGCCAGCCGTCATGCGGCACCAGCGCCGCCTCGCGCCCGGTGGCCCCGAAGACCGGCGCCTCGGGCAGGCCGTGGCACAGCGGGCAGGTCAGCGCATGGCCCGCCTCCTCGCCGCAAAGATCACCGGCGGCAAGCCCGTAGATCTGGTCGAGCATCTGCAGGGCGACCGTGTCGCGGTCCGGCGCCATGGCGCGCGCCGAGCCGACCCCGGTCCCCCCAAGGAGGACCGCAAGCAGGACGGCAAGAACAGCTGTGGCGCGCCGGATCGACATGGCCCTCACATGCCACGCGGGCGCGCGGCGGAAAAGCCGAAACACTGTCGCAGGCGGCGTTACAGATCCATGTCGAGCAGCACCGAGGACAGGCATTTGCCATGCGCGTCCAGCGCCAGCGACCGGGTGACGCCGCCGGTCAGCGCGCCGCGCAGCACGAAGTTCAGCGCCTGCAGCTGCGGCAGGACATGGCGGGTCACGGACGCCTCTGGCTGGCCCAGATGGGCGGCAACCCGCGCCGGGGTCAGATCGGCCAGCAGGCGCGGGAAATCCTCCGCCCGGTAGGCGATGACAGAGATGTTGGACACGTCGCCCTTGTCGCCGGTGCGGCCATGGGCCAGGTCATGCAGGCGCATGCTGCACCTCCTCCAGTTCGGCGCGCACGGGTACCTGCCCTGCGGGCATCAGCGTCGAGGCGATGGCCACGATCTCGCGCAGCGTGGTTGTGACCCCGCCCCCGGCGGCGGGACCGCAGAGGTAAAGCGCCTCCACCTCCTCGGCCACGCTCTGCGCGGTCAGCCGGTCGGCGCAGCGCGCGGCATAGCGCAGCCGCACCTCGCGCGGGGCCTCGGCCTGCGCGCCGATCAGATCGCCGCGCCGTTCAAGGATCGCCGCCTCGCGCAGCCGCTCGTCCAGAATCTCCAGCCCCAGTTCTCCGCGCGCCACGCAGTTCGCCCCCGCATAGGAGATCTGCCCCTCTCCCAGCCAGCCGTCACGATAGCCGACCGAGACTTTCAGCAGCCCCGAGGGCGCCTGCCCTGCGGCCCCCGCCACGCGCACCCGGTCCGGGCCGATCTGGTCCAGCGTCACGCCGGAAAAATCCGCGATGACATCGGGCTGCATGTAACGGGCGGGATCGTGGATTTCATAAAGCAGCTGTTCGGTGCAGGTGGCGCGGCTGACAAGGCCGCCGGTGCCCGGCAGCTTGGTGATGACAGCCGTGCCATCCTCCGCCACCTCGGCCAGCGGAAAACCCAGATGCGCGAGCCCCGGCACGTCCTTCACGCCGGGATCGGCGAAATAGCCCCCGGTGATCTGCGCCGAACATTCCAGCAGATGCCCGACCAGCGTGCCCCGCCCCAGCCGGGTCCAGTCATCCATGGCCCAGCCGAAGTGATGGACCAGCGGCGCAAGGAACAGCGCCGGATCGGAGGCGCGGCCACAGATCACGATATCTGCCCCCTGCGCCAGCGCCGCCACGATGCCGCCCACCCCGATATAGGCATTGGCCGAGATCAGCCGCGCCCCCAGATCGCGGGCGGGGCGCCCGGTCTCGTCCAGCACCTGCCCGCCGATGCGGTCCAGCACATCATCGCCGGTGACCGCCGCCACCTTGAGGTCGAGCCCAAGCTCGGCCACGACGGCGCGGGCGCGGGCGGCGGCGGCGCGGGGATTGGCCGCCCCCATATTGGTGACGATGCGCGTGCCTGCCTTGGCGCAGGCGGGCAGCACCGCGCGCAGGCGCCGTTCCAGCCGGGGATCGAAGCCTGCGGCGGGATCGGCCAGCCGGGCCTGCTGCGCCAGCGCGATGGTGCGTTCGGCGAGGCATTCGAAGACCAGAAAATCCAGCCCGCCGCGTTCGGCCAGATCAACCGCCGGGCCGATGCGGTCGCCCTGAAACCCGGCGCCTGCGCCAATGCGGATCGTGGTCATGCCAGCGCCCTTTTCTGTCTGTGCCCCAGATGGCGCGCGCCAAAGAACAGGGCCAGCGCCAGAAACGGCGTCGCCACATGCGGAAAGATTGCCAGCCCGATCACCACCAGCAGCAGCGCCACATCCACGCCGCGCCGCCCGGTCAGCGGCGCCCCCGCCAGAAGGGCGGGCACCGCCAGCACCAGCGCCAGCCCCGCGAACACCGCCTCGAGGATGCCGAGCGCGCCGCCCTGCAGCAGCATCCCCGGATAGAGCAGCAGCAGGAAGGGCACGATATAGGTGACCGCCCCCAGCCGCACCGCCTCGCCCGCGGCGGGCAGCCAGTTGGTCTTGGCGATGCCCGAGGCCACAAAGACCGCCACGCAGACCGGCGGCGTGATCACCGAGATGGTGGCGAAGTAGAACACGAAAAGATGCGCGGCCAGCGGATCGACCCCCACCGCCGTCATCGCGGGCGCCAGCACCGCCGCCACCAGCACATAGGCGGCGGTGGTGGGCAGGCCCATGCCCATGATCAGGCAGACAAGCCCCACGATCCCCGCCACCAGCACCACGGAATCCCCGGCCAGCGCCACGATCAGCGAAGACAGCGTGACCCCGATCCCGGTCAGGTTGATCATCGACACCAGCACCTGCGCCCCCGCCAGCAGCACGCCGATGATGACCATGCCGCGCCCGGCATCCTCCAGCCCGTCCAGCACCCGGCCCGCCATGGCGCGGGGCCGCAGCTGCCCGGCCTGCGTCAGCACGAAGGCCAGCAGCAGCCCGATCACCCCGTAAAACGCCGAGGTGGAGATGGAGCGGCCCAGCCAGATGCCGATGCCCAAGCCCCCAAGCGCGCAGAGGATCGGCGCGACCCGGCGCGGCGCGAGGATGGTGCCCCATGCGGGCAGATCGGCCTCGGGCACCACGGCAAGCTCGCGCCGCACCGCCACAAAATGCACCGTCACGAAGACCGAGACATAGAACAGGATCGCGGGCAGGATCGCGCCCATTATGATGGTGGTATAGGGCACGCCCAGAATCTCGGCCATGACGAAGGCCGCAGCGCCCATGATCGGCGGCGCGATCTGCCCGCCCGTCGAGGCCACCGCCTCGACCGCGGCGGCGAAGGGGCGCGGATAGCCAAGCCGGATCATCATCGGGATGGTGAAATTGCCCGTGGTCGCCACATTGGCCACGGCGGATCCGGAGATCATGCCGAAAAGCCCGCTGGCGATGGTGGCGATCTTGGCGGCACCCCCCGGCTGCCGCCCGCCAAGCCGCATCGCCAGATCCATGAAGGCCTGACCGCCCCCGGTATGCAGCAGCAGCGCGCCGAACAGCACGAAGGCCGCGATCACCGTGGCGGCCACGCCGGTCAGCATCCCCCAGATGCCCAGATCCCCCAGAAAGATCGTCTCGGTCACGAAGGCGCTGTCAAAGCCGCGATGCCGCAGCGGCCCGGGCAGGTGATTGCCGAAAAGCGCATAGCCCAGCCCGAGCAGCACCAGCACCGGAAAGATCAGCCCGACCGTGCGCCGCCCCAGTTCCAGCACCGCCAGCACCAGCCCTGCGGTCAGCACCATGTCAAGCGTGGTGGCCCATGGCAGGGTGGTCATGATGGCGTCGTAATTCCAGACCACATAGCCACAGGCCGCCAGCACCACGGCGGACAGCGCCAGATCCAGCGCCAGCCCCGCCGGGCGCCAGCGCGTGCCAGCCCCCAGCGGATAGAGCGCAAAGCCAAGGCAGCAGACCAGCGCCAGAAACAGCGCGCGCTGGATCAGCCCCTCGAAGGGGCCGGTGGCCGCCGTGTAGAAAACGAAGGCGCCCACGAGGATCGCCAGTCCTTTCTGGACGCGCTCCGCGGTCATGTCATTCGGCCTTCAGCTTGGCGGGGATCTCGATGCCCTGTTCCTCGAACCAGCGGGCGGCGCCGGGATGCAGCGGGATGCTGCCATAGTCCAGCGTCATCTGCGCAAGGCTTTCATCCTTGAGGCTTGCCATGGCATTGGCCTGCGCGGTCTGGTCGGCCATCACCGCGCTGACGATGGCATAGGCGGTGTCGGCATCCATGCTTGACGGTGCCGCGACACCCACGCCGAAGGCCCATGTGGTATAGGCGGGAACGCCTTCTGCCGCGCCTTCGGGAATGTCCACCACCGCCAGATCCGGCATTTCGGTGCGCAGCGTGTCGGCCTGTTCCGGGCTCAGCCCCAGCACCGCGATGTCGGTGGTGGTGGCCACGTCCATGGTGGAGCCGTCCAGTTTCAGCCCGGATCCGGATTTGACATAGCCCGCCACGCGGTTGTCCTTGATCGCATCCACGATGTCGGTGGTCGAGCCGCGCACGTAATCGGCAGTCAGGCCCAGCGTGTCGAACACGGCTTCGGTGGTGCTTTCCGTGGCGCTGCCCTTGATGCCGGGGTTGAAGCGCACCTCGGCCAGAGCTTCGAGGCTGTCGACCCCCGCATCCTGCCGGACCACCACGTTCTGCGGCGCGTTGCTGTAGACCCAGAGCAGGCGCAGATCCTGCGCGTTGCCTTCGAAATCCTTGGTGCCGCTATAGGCGTGCTGCGCGGTGTTGGTGGTGACCAGACCCAGATCGACCTGCCCGCGCGCCATGCGGCGGATGTTGTCCATGGTCGCGCCGGTTTCCACCACGCTGGCGCGCAGCCCTTCGGCGTTTTCGTTGATGATCTGCCCCACCGCGACGAAATAGCCGTAATGGCTGGACGAGGCCGAGGTGGATCCGATCAGCAGATCCGTGTCCTGCGCCAGCGCGGGGCCCGCAAGCAGGGTGGCGCCCAGCAGGGCGGCAAATGCGTGTTTCATGGTATCCTCCCAAAAACCCCCTCCTCGGGGTCAGGTCATGATGCCGCAGGGAGTCCATTGCGAAAACAGACAAGATCTGCACAATTGCTGCATGACACGCAACAATGCCACCCTGCAGGACTATCTCGCCGTGCTTGCCCTTGCGCGTGGCGGATCGTTCCGCGCCGCCGCCGAGGATCTGGGCCTGTCGCCCTCGGCGCTGTCTCGGCAGATCGCGGCGCTGGAGGACCGGCTGGAGGCGCGGCTTTTCGACCGCGACACCCGCAATGTCAGCCTGACCCGCAGCGGCGAGGTCTTTGCCCGCATCGCGGAGCGGATGGTGCATACTGCGCAGGACGCGCAGGCCGAATTTGACGCGCATCTGTCGGCGCGGCACGGGCATCTGACGATTGCCGGGCTGCCCTCGGTGACCACGGCGCTGCTGCCGCGCATCCTGCGCAGCTTTTCCGCCGCCCATCCCGACATCGACCTGCGCATCATCGACGCGCTGTCGGGCAGCGTCATCGAGGCGGTGGAGACGGGGCGCGCCGACCTGGGCTTTGCGGCGGGCACGGTGTCGGCGCGCAGCCGCCTGTCCTTCCTGCCGCTGATGGATGATGCCTTTGTCGCCATCGGCGCCCCCGACGGACCCTTGGCCGAAGACCGCGCCTATGACTGGGCCGAACTGGTGCGGATGCCGTTCATCGCCATGGCGCAGGGCACGTCGGTGCGCGAACTGCTCGACGGTGCCTGCCTGCGGCTGGGGCAGCCGCTGTCGCCCCGGTTCGAGGTGGCGCATCTGGCCACGGCGGGGGCGCTGGTGGCAGAGGGGCTGGGCGTGTCCGCCCTGCCCGAACTGACGCTGCCGGTGCTGCGCACCGACCGGCTGATCCGTCGTCCGATCCGCGATTTTGGCGCCAAGCGCCGGATCGGGCTGGTGCGCCGCACCGGGCGCTCGCTCACCCCCGCCGCACAGGCCTTTCTGACCCATGTCACGCGCGAGACGACCGGCTGACCGCCCGCGTGCTTAGCCCAGACGGCTTTCCAGCTTCTGAAGCAGGGCGCGGCGCCCGGCCCGGCTGCGGATCTGGTCGGTGTCGATCTTGGTCGCAAGGATGGTGGGCGCGCCCTCCTCGTCAAAGCTGACCCGATACTGGCGCGAGGCCCCGACCAGCGACCAGCGCGCCGCGGTGGCCGCCACCACGACGATGGTCACCGTTTTCAGATCGCTGACCGGGATCGGCTGCGAGGCGGATCTGTGCAGCAGGATATCAAGCGTGCCGATGCTCATGAAATTGCCGCTGGCCAGCGGACCCTGATTGGTGGCCTCGCCGGGGTTGTTCAGTTCGCGGTCGTTCATTTCGGTGCGGTCGGTCACCACCGCTTCGGTCGTGCCCTGCTCGGTTTCGAGCCGGACCAGAACATCGACGATGAACACCGGCTCCAGCCCCAGATTGGCCACGAACCAGCTGGCCTTCGTCCCGGCCCCCGCGCCCAGCGAAATGATGATCTCGGGGCGGCGCTGGCGCCGGAAACTGATGAGAAAGACCTGCAGATAGATGATCCAGACCAGCGCCGTCAGGCCGCTGAGCATCACCTGCAGCGCGTCGCTATGGGTTGATAACCATTCAAACATGATCGTCGCCTTCTTCTGAACCTGCGCCGGAGCCGCGCGGCCTCCGGCCTGTCCCGCGCCAGCCTGCGCGGGTCGTCAGGCCCTGCCCGCAGGCAGGACCGGCCCCGAGGGTGGCAGCGCTCAGCCCGCCGGCCAATGCTCCGGCACGTGGCGGCGCAGCTCGTCCAGCCACGGACCCGCCACGCTGTCGGAGGGCGCGCGCCAGTCGCCCCTCGGGCTCAGCGCGCCGCCCGCGCTGACCTTCGGCCCGTTCGGCAGCGCCGAGCGCTTGAACTGGCTGGTGGCAAAGAACCGCACGAGGAAGCGTTCCAGCCAGTGGCGCAACGTCTGCAGGTCGTATTCGTTGCGCTTGGCCTGCGGAAATCCGTCCGGCCAGACCCCCTGCGCCGCGTCATGCCAGGCATGCCATGCCAGAAACGCGACCTTGGAGGGTGCGGCGCCGTAGCGCATGATGTGGAACAGGAAAAAGTCGTTCAGCTCATAAGGGCCGATCATCGACTCCGTGCTCTGGATCTGCTCGCCCTCGCCTGCGGGCACCAGCTCGGGCGAGATTTCGGTGGCAAGGATCGCCTCCAGCACCGCATCCGTTTCGGGATCGAACTGGTTGGTGCGGGTGGTCCAGCGGATCAGATACTGGATCAGCGTCTTCGGCACGCCCGCATTCACCGCGTAATGGCTCATCTGGTCGCCCACGCCATAGGTGCACCAGCCAAGCGCAAGCTCGCTCAGATCACCGGTGCCCACGACAAAGCCGTTCCGCTGGTTGGCAAGCCGGAACAGATAGTCGGTGCGCAGCCCCGCCTGCACGTTCTCAAACGTGATGTCATAGACCGGCTCGCCCCCCGCAAAGGGATGGTCCATGTCGGCCAGCATCTGCCGCGCGGCGGGGCGGATGTCGATCTCGTCGGCGCTGACCCCCATGGCGCGCATCAGCTTCCACGCGTTGTCCTTGGTGGCATCCGACGTGGCAAAGCCCGGCATGGTGAAGGCAAGGATGTTCTTGCGCGGCAGGCCGATCCGGTCGCAGACCTTGGCCGCGACGATCAGCGCATGGGTGGAATCGAGCCCACCCGAAATGCCGATGACCATGGTGGTGCCGCGCGTGGATTCAAAGCGGCGGCGCAGGCCCTCCACCTGAATGTTGAACGCCTCGAAACAGTCCTGATCCAGATGGCTCGCGCGGTTCGGCACATACGGGAACCGTCGCACCGGACGGATCAGCCCGGCCTCGGCGCGGTGCGGCTGGTGGTCGAACAGGATCCGGCGGAAGCTGGGCGCCTTGTGGCGGGCGGCATCGTCGAAGCTGCCGGTGCGCATCCGTTCCGACTGCAGCCGCCCGGTATCCACATCGGCCAGTGTCAGCTGCGGCTCGGTCGGGAAGCGGTCGGATTCCGCCAGAAGATCGCCCAGTTCATAGATCATCCCCTGCCCGTCCCAGGCAAGGTCGGTGGTGCTTTCGCCCGGACCTGCCGCGGAATAGACATAGGCGGCAAAGGCGCGCATGGACTGCGACTGGCAGAGCAGATGCCGGTCCGACGCCTTGCCGATGACGATGTTGGAGGCCGAAAGATTGGTCAGGATCAGCGCCCCCGCCATGGCCGCATCGGCAGAGGGCGGCGCGGGGGTCCACAGATCCTCGCAGATCTCGGTATGGAAGATCAGGCCGGGCAGGTCGGAAGCCTCAAAAATCAGATCGTCGCCGAAGGGCACCCGCTGGCCCGCCACGGCGATCTCGCCCGCCAGCCCGCGGCCATGGGCAAACCACCGCTTTTCGTAGAATTCGCGGTAATTCGGCAGGTAGGATTTGGGCACGACGCCAAGGATGCGCCCCCGCGACAGCACCACCGCGCAGTTGTAAAGCCGCCCGTCGCGCCGCAGCGGCGCCCCGATCAGGATGACCGGCGACAGACCGGCGCTGGCTTCGGCCAGCGTGGCAACCGCCTGCTCCACCTCGGAAAGCAGCGCCTCCTGCAGATGCAGGTCATCGATGGCATAGGAGGACAGGCAGAGTTCGGGGCAGACCAGCAGATCGGCGCGGGCCTGATCGGCGCGCCGCATCTGGTCCAGCATGCTGTCGCAGTTGAACCGGACATCCGCAGGCCGCACCTGCGGCGTGCTGGTGGCGACGCGCACGAAGCCGTGGCGGTGATAGGCGGCAAAGGAGCTTTTGGTGCGATCTGTCATGCGACAGCGCTTTCCAGCATATCCAGCACGGTTTCAAGGCATCTTTGCCGGATCGGCTCCCGCCCGATGGCCCCAAAGGACTCCTGCCGGTGCCGGGTGGGCCCGCCTTTCCGGGCCAGCGCGAAATGCACCAGCCCCTCTTCCCGCCCCTCGCCGGCAGGTCCGGCATAGCCGGTGACGGAAACCGCAAGATCCGCGCCCGACCGCATCAACGCCCCGTCCGCCATGGCCACCGCCACCTCCTTTGACACCGCGCCACAGTCTTGAAGCAGGCGGCGGTCCACGCCAAGCAGTTCCTGCTTGGCCGTGTCGGTATAGGCGACAAATCCACGGTCAAAGGCGTGCGAACAGCCTTCGATATCGGTGACCAGCGCCGCGACCAGCCCGCCAGTGCAGCTTTCCGCCGTGGCAAGCGTCAGGTTACGGTCGCAGGCCCGCGCCAGCACATGCGCCGCGCGGGTGGCAGTCAGATCAGTGGTTTCCGGGGCGTTCATCTTGGGGTCTGACATCCTGTTTTCTTTCTGGAAGGGCCGCCCCAGAACCATGAACCCCTCCGACTGTTCCCGCCCCGCCTCAGGCGCGATGGCAGATCACGGCAGAGCCTGCGCGCCGGTCGGGCTGCGCCGCCGCGCAAGATTGCGCCCGTCCGGCACGGGATCCTCAAAGGAGTGCGGTCATGGCGGACCCCCGTCCGGGGGTCGCGCAGGATCAGTCCCGGAAGACTGCGCCCTAGACCACCGGCACCTCGAAATAGCCCGCACTCCGGAGGTCGGTCAGCAGATCGGGACCGCCGGGCTGCCAGCCAAGCCGCGCGCGGGTCCGGTCGCCGGACGCGGTCTGGTCAATCGTGGCGAAGGGAAAGAACCAGCCGAAATGGGCGCGCGCCTCCTCCTCGGACAGCGACATGCTTGGCACGCCAAGCCCGGTCGCGATCGCCTCCGCGATCTGCCGGAACGGCACGCCCGCCTCGCCCACGGCATGGCAGATCTCGGCGCTGGGGCCCTGTTCGACAGCCAGACGATAAAGACGGGCGGCATCCTGCACGGCCACGGCGGGCCACAGATTGGCCCCCTCGCCGATATAGGCGGCACGGCCCGTCCGCCGCGCGATGTCGATCAGCATCGGCACGAAGCCATGATCACCCCGGCCATGCACGCTGGGCGGAAGGCGCAGAAGCGTCACCGGCACACCCTGCGCGCGTAGCGCATCCGCCGCCGCTTCCGTGGCCCGCGGATAGGCCGCGGAGGGCGGGAAGGCGCGGTCGGTTTCCACCGCGACCGCACCGGCGGTGTCCAGAAAGGCAAGCCCCGCCGTCACCACCAGCGGCTTGCCCGTGCCCGCCACCGCCGTGCCAAGCGCCTCGATCGCCCGGCGGTCGATCTCGCAGGCCTCCGCGAAGCGCGGAAAATCGTGCAGGAACCCCGCATGAAGGATGGCGTCGGCGGCCCGCGCGCCCGCGACAAGCCGGTCGGGCATCGCAAGATCGCCCCTCAGCACCTCCGCCCCGGCGGTCTTCAGCTGCGCCGCGCTCCGGTCGGACCGCGCCAGCCCCAGAACGCTGTGCCCGTGGGCCTGCAGGTCGCTGACGACTGCCGCGCCGACAAACCCTGTGGCGCCCGTGACAAATATTCTCATGACAAACTTTCCTCTCGTGTCCGCAGACACTCTGGGGCAGTCTGACTGCTATTAAAGACGTGACATTATAGGGGTATAATGACCACCACCCTCGACAGCGCGGCGGCGGGGCACCGGCTTGGCGCCTTTCTCAAGGACCGGCGGGAGCGGCTTGATCCCACGGCCTTTGGCTATACGGGCCGTCGCCGGACCCCGGGCCTGCGGCGCGAGGAGGTCGCGCAGCGCGCCTGCATCAGCACCACATGGTATACATGGCTGGAACAGGGGCGCGGCGGGGCGCCGTCGCCGCGCGTGCTCGACAGTCTGGCCAAGGCGCTGATGCTGAGCGAGGCGGAGCGCGAGCATCTGTTCCTTGTCGGCATCGGGCGTCCGCCCAAGCTGCAGCCCCGCGCGCCAGAGGGGATCTCGTGGCGCCTGCAGCGGTTTCTAGACGCGATGCCGCTGATCCCGGCCACGGTCGCCACGGCCACATGGGATGTCATCGGCTGGAACCGGGCCGCGCAGCTTGCCCTGACCGATTACGCCGCGCTGCCGCCGGAGGGGCGCAATATCCTGCGGCGCATGTTCCTTGATCCTGCCACCCGCGCCGCCCAGACCGACTGGCAGGGCGTGGCGCGTTTTCTGGTCGCGACCTTCCGCGCCGAAACCGCCCGCGTGGGCGAAGACGGAGCGGCGGCGCGGCTTGTCGCCGAGCTTTCGGCGGCAAGCGAGGATTTCGCGCGCATGTGGGCGGATCATGACGTGCTGACCCCCGGCGAAGGCGCCAAGACAATCCGCCATGCCACCGCAGGAGAGATCAGCTTCGAATTCTCCTCCTTCGCGGTGGATGGCCGACCTGATCTCAAGCTGATGATCTACACTCCGGCCAGCGCTGGCGATGCGGAAAAGATGCGCGGCCTTGCCGGTCCGGACGGGCTGGCCTGACCCATGCCGTCTTGCGCGGTTGCGGATCCGGCCCGGCCCGCCCAAGACGGGCTCAGGCACCACGCAAGGAGGAAAGGCAGACTGCCATGCAAAAGGTCACCGTTGCGATCGCGGGGTTCGGGGGCGTCGGGCGCGCCACGGCAGAGCTGCTTCTGTCCCGGCGCGCGCGCTACCGCGAGGTTCATGGGGCGGATGTGCGGCTGGTCGCGGTCTGCGGCTCCCGCGCCGGTCTGGCAGGGCCGCAGGGGCTGGAGGCGCACCAGCTGACGTCGCTGCAGGAAGGGCTGACCGGCCCGGAATTTATCGCGCAGAGCCAAGCCGATATCCTGATCGAGGCCGGGCCTACCAATTTCCGCACCGGCGGCCCCGGGCTCGCCTATATCGAGGCGGCGCTGTCGGCGGGGCGCGACACTATCGTCATCTCCAAGGGCGCGCTGGTCTATCGGGGGCCGCATCTGCGCCAGATCGCGCGGCAGACGGGCGCGCTGCTGAAGCTCAGCGGCGCCGCCGCCGCAGCCCTGCCGACCATCGACCTTCTGCAGACCAGCCTTTCCGGCAGCAGCGTGCTCAGGCTCGACGGCATTCTCAACGCCACCACCAATGTCCTTCTGGAGGCCATGACGGTCCGGGGTCTTGGCTTTGACGCGGCGCTGGCAGAGGCGCAGGCAAACGGCATTGCCGAGGCCGACCCCCGCAACGACATCGAGGGCTGGGACACCGCCTGCAAGCTGCTGCTGATCGCCAATTTCGGGCTGGGTGCCACGCTGACCATGGCGGAGGTGAGCGTGGACGGGCTGCACTCCCTCACGCCTGCGCAGATCGACGACTGGCGCGCCCGCAGCGTGGTGCCCAAACTTGTCGGCAGCCTGACGCGCGAGAAAGAGCGGTTCCGCGCCGAGGTGAAGATCAGGACCTTCCCGCCCGATGACCCCTTCGCGCGGGTGAGCGGCAAGGCCAAGGCCATCCGCATCATCACCGACGCCATGGGCGAGACGCTCGCGATTTCCGACGCGCCGGAGCCTCTGGCCACCGCCGCCGCCGCGCTGAAGGATCTTGAACAGATCCTCGCCGCCAGATCCGCCTGACCGACGGACCCCAAGGCTGCCATGGCTCTGCCCATCCGGGCTGCGCGGTGCTGCCGGAGCGGGACAGGGCACCGGTCCGGGCCGGATGATCACCGCAGCGGGCCGCACAAGATTGGATCTGAGAACAAAGGCGCCCCTGTCCACCGCGCGGCGGAAGGGCTTGCCGCCCCTGAGGCCACAACCGGCCCCGAGATCCCGCGGCAGTCTGGCCAAAGGCGCGGCGGATGCAGCTTTCTGGGCGCCGCCCGCGCTTCGGGCCGCAAATGCCGCGACGCCGTGCCGTGGCGGAGCCGGAGGGACGCGCCCCCCTTGCGGGCAAAGCGGTGGTCACGACGCAGCACATCCTGCGGGGCACCGGCTAGGGGCA
Source organism: Salipiger marinus (assembly GCF_035481585.1). NCBI lineage: Bacteria > Pseudomonadati > Pseudomonadota > Alphaproteobacteria > Rhodobacterales > Roseobacteraceae > Salipiger > Salipiger marinus. Next base: position 108,682 of record NZ_JAYKSL010000005.1, read on the forward strand.
AGGCCGCGCGCCCCGGTCAGTCGGGAACCCGCACCACCATCTCGATCTCGATCTTCAGGTCGGGACGGAACAGCGCGCTGATGCCGATGCCGGTCAGGCTGGGCATGGCATCGCCAAGAAAGGCGACCAGCGGCGGGAACACCTCGGCGGCCTTTTCCGGTGTCCAGTCGACGATATAGGCGCGCAGGCTGACGATATCCCCGGATGCGGCGCCGACGCTGTCAAGACAGCTGCGCAGGTTCCGGCACACGATCTCTGTCTGCGCGGCCAGCGATGGCGGCGCCATCTCCACCCCCCGCTGCCATGCGATCTGTCCGGAAAAGAAGGCGAGCCTGCCCCCGTCCACAAGGGTGCCCTGCGCATGGTGGTTCTGGCTGGCATCAAAAAGCCCGGCGGGGTTGAGCCGGATCAGCGGTCTGGTCATGTCGGTCTCCTGCTGACCGGCGCGGCGCCGGTCGTGACTGTGGTCCTGTCCAGATAAGCGATCCTGCGCGGAACGGATGTCCGGCCAGTGCTGACCGGAAGTCACGCCTGCCGCCGCTGGACGCCCGCGACCGACCGAGGCTAGGGTTCCGCCAGCCCACGGAGCCGCCCGCATGACACCCGCCCCAGACATCCGCCGGACCCCGGCATGACGCCCACCAAGGTGAACGAAATCGTCATCTTCATGGCGGTGGCGGAGGCGGGCAGCTTCGTGCGCGGGGGCCGCAGCCTTGGCCTGACCGGATCCGCCGCCAGCAAGGCGGTGGCCCGGCTTGAAGCCCGGCTGGGGGTGCGGCTGCTGCACCGCAATTCGCGCTCGGTCCGGGTCACGGAGGAGGGGCAGGCGCTGATGGAGGGGGGCCAGCGCATCCTTGACGCCATCGAACAGGCCGAAGCCGCCGTCGCGGGCCCCGTCGGCACGCCGCGCGGCCTGCTGCGCCTGACGGTGCCGGATGCCTTCGGTCGCCGGATGATCCTGCCGCTGGTGACGCGGTATCTTGAGGCATGGCCGGACGTCCGCGTGGACATGGCGTTTTCCGACCGCACGGCGGATATTGTCGCCGAAGGTTTCGATCTGGCGATCCGCATCGGGGCAGAAACCGCGCCCGCCGGGCTGATGTCGCGGCGGATCGCCAGTTACCCGGTCTGGCTCTGCGCCGCGCCCGGCTATCTGGCGGCGCAGGGCACCCCGTCACAGGCCGAGACGCTCGGCCGCCATGACTGCATCCTGTTTCGCAGCGGTACGCTGACGCAGGACTGGCATGCCCATGACCCGGATGGCCGTCTGCACAAGCTGCCGGTGCGCGGACGGCTGCGCATGGACAGCGCCCATGCGATCCGCGAGGCGGCGCTGGCCGGGCAGGGCATCGCGCTTCTGCCCGCCTTTCTCATCGACGAGGACATCGCCCAGAAGCGGCTGGTGCGGGTTCTGCCGGATCTGGAGCTTGGCACGCTGCGCATCGTCGCGCTTTACCCCAGCCGCCGCCTGCTGGAGCCGCGCGTGCGCCGCTTCATCGACTTTCTGGCCGAGGAACTGGGCCGCCGCTAAACGGCGGGTTCCCGGGATAGCTCAGGCTCTGGCCCGACGCAGCGCGCTGTTCTGACGCAGGCGTTCGGCGGCAAACTCCATGAAGGCCCGCACCTTCGCCGCGCTGCCCCGCCCGTCGGCCCGGACCAGATGGATCGGCAGCGCCTCCGGCGCCTCGGCGTCAAGGACGGTTTCCAGCGCGCCGCTTTCAAGGTCGGGCCCCACCTGATAGGACAGCACCCGGCTCAGCCCCCAGCCCTGCCGCGCGATCTCTATCGCGGCGGCGATGCTGCTGACATTCAGCTGCGGCCGGATCGCGACGGCGGGCCCGCTGCCGAACCGCCATTCCCGCGCCGAACCACCCGTCCCGATCGACACCAGCCGGTGCCGCGAAAGCTCGGCGGGGCTTGCCGGTCGCCCGTGCTGGCGGAAATAGGCCGGGGCGCCGCAGACGATGCGCCGCACCTCCCCAACCCGGACCGCAACAAGGCCCGAGGAGGGCAGCGGGCCGATCCGCACGGCAAGGTCGAACCCTTCCTCCACCAGATTGACGACGCGATCCACCATCAGCACATCGGCACTGACTGCCGGGAAGCGGTCAAGAAACTCGGTCAGCAGCGGTGCGACATAGATCCGCCCGAATTCCTGCGGGCAGGTGATCCTGAGCTGCCCCACCGGTCTCTGGGCCGTGCCTGCGGCCTGATCGTCCGCCGCCTGAAGCTGGGCCAGCACGTCGCGCACCTGTTCAAGATAGGCGCGCCCGGTCTCGGTCAGCCGGACCTGCCGCGTCGTGCGGGTCAGCAGCGCGGTGCCAAGCGCGGTTTCGAGCGCATGCACCGCGCGCGTGGCGGTTGGCGCGCTGACCCCCATCGCCCGGGCACCCCCGGCGAAGCTTTCCGCCTCCGCCACGGCGGCAAACAGGCTCAGGGCATGCAGACGGTCCATCGCGGCGCATCATTTCAGATTTGGTAATTCAGGCATTCACGATCGACCCATTATTGCAGGATGTAAAGGCTGCTACGTGTCGAGGGCACCCGGATGATGCCCCCGCAGAGGAGAGTTCCCATGGCCGACGCGCTGCCCGCCGCCCCCGTCACATTGTTCCGCACCCCCAAATCGGGGCACTGCCACCGGGTCGAGCTGATGCTCGCGCTGCTTGGCCTGCCCTATGAGACCGTCGATCTTGACATGACGCAGGGGGCCCACAAGGCGCCCGGGTTCCTGATGATCAGCCCGCTGGGGCAGGTTCCCGCCATCGACGACAACGGCACGCGGCTGAGCGATTCCAATGCCATCCTCGTCTATCTTGCCGCGCGCTATGGCAAGGAGCCGCTCTGGACCGGCATCAGCCCGGCGGAAAAGGCCGAGGTGCAGCGCTGGCTCTCCATCGCGACGGGCGAGATCGCGGCAGGGCCCTGCGCGGCGCGGCTGGTCACGCTGTTCGGGGCGCCGCTGGACCATGAGGCGGCAAAGGCCAAGGCGCATGATCTGTTCAGGGTCATGGAAACGCATCTGCAGGGCCGGGACTGGCTGGCCACGGACCGCCCGACGCTCGCCGACATCGCAGGTTACAGCTATATCGCCCATGCCCCCGAGGGCGACGTGAGCCTTGCGCCCTATCCGACGCTCCGCGCGTGGCTCGCGCGGATCGAGGCCCTGCCAGAATTTGTCGGCATGGCGCGGTCGCCGCAGCTGGCCTGACGCCCTGCCCCCCCCTGCCCCCAGCGATCCGCCCGGCACCGCCGCGCGGAAGGAGAACGGTCATGCCCACAGATACCAGCCCCTTTCATCCCGGCGAACTGACCGCGCAGCGGCGCGCGGGCGCGCTGGAGGTTGCGGCCTCCGCCGGGCCCTTCATCCGCGATCACATGCCCGGCCAGCACCGTGACTTCTTCGCGGCGCTGCCGTTTCTTGTGCTTGCGGCGGGAGATGCGGAGGGGCGCCCTTGGGTGTCGCTTCTTGAGGGGCCAGAGGGGTTCATCGCCACGCCGGAGGCGCGTCGCCTGATCCTGCACGCCCGCCTTGCGGCGCAGGATCCGCTTGCCGGGGCGCTGCGGGCGGGGGCAGAGATCGGCCTGCTGGGCATCGATCTGGCGAGCCGGCGGCGCAACCGGGTCAACGGGGTCGTCCACAGCACCCGCGACGGCTACGGGATCCATGTCCGCCAGAGCTTTGGCAACTGCCCGCAATACATCCACCCCCGCAGCTGGCACCGCGCCGAGGCGGCCCCGCAGGGCGCGGCGCGGGTCACGGAGCGGCTTGATGCGGCGCAGATCCGCCGGATCGAGGCGGCGGACACGGTCTTCATCGGGTCCGGCCAGTCCTCCGGGGCGGGCCTCGCGACCGATGGCTATGACGCGTCACATCGCGGCGGCGCGCCGGGCTTTGTCCGTGTGGCGGCGGACGGAACGCTGCGCATTCCGGATTACGCGGGCAACCGGTTTTTCAACACGATCGGCAATCTTGTCCGGGATCCGCGTGTGGGCCTGTGTTTTGTCGATTTCGGCACAGGCGGGCTGCTGCAGCTGACCGGGCGCGCCCGCATCGACTGGACCGGGGAGACGAGCCACGATCCGGAGGCGCGGCGGATGATCCTGGTGACGGTCGACCAGGTGATCGACCGCCCCTCCGCGCTTGCGCTGCGCTGGAGCCGCGAGAGCATCGCGCGGCTGCGGCTGAGGGTGATCGACAAGGTGCCGGAGGGTGACGAGATCACCTCTTTCCTGCTGGCCGACGCGGCGGGCGGCAGGCTTGGACGGTTCCGCGCCGGTCAGCACCTGCCGGTGGCGCTCGACGTGCCGGGACAGCCGGGCAAGGTCCGGCGCAGCTATTCGCTGGCCGGAGCGCCCGATGGTGGACCCTACCGCATCGCGGTCAAGCGCACGGCACGGGGTCTGGCCTCGCGTCACCTGCAGGACGCGGTCGGGATCGGCGACGTGATCGAGGCCTCCCCGCCCGCAGGCAGTTTCGTGCTGCCGCAGGGGCGCGACCCGCTGGTGCTGGCCAGCGCCGGTGTCGGGATCACGCCGATGCTGGCCATGCTGCACGAGCTTGCGGCGGAGCAGCCCGACCGCCCGGTCTGGCTGCTGCACGGCACCCGCACCCGCCGCAGCCATGCCTTCGCGACCGAACTGGCCCTGCTGGCAGCCCGCGCGCCCATGCTGCGCATGAGGTTTTTCTACAGCGCGCCGGGTGCGGAGGACCGGCCCGGGCCGAATTGCGATGCCGAAGGGCGGATCACCGCCCGCGACCTGCTTGCCCTGAACCTTGGCGCACGGGCGCGCTATCTGCTCTGCGGGCCGCCCGGCTTTCTGGCCGATCTCCGCTCCGGTCTGGACGCGGGCGGGGTGGCGGCGGAGCATGTCATCACCGAAACCTTCGGCCCCTCGGGCTAGCGCCTGCCCGGATCACACGGGCATGGTGCGGCCAGCGCCGGGCGGGGGCCTGACGGAGCGCACGTTCTGCGGCAGCCGGGGGCCAGCCCCCGGACCCCCGGGATATTTTTGCCAAGAAGAAGCAGCGGGCGGGGGGCGCGATTGCGGGATCACAGCAGAGGAGCGCATGCCGGACATCGTGATGCGGCTCGAAGGGGGCGGGCGGCGCGGCGGGAGCGCTTGACCTGCTCGGTCGGCAGCGCCTGCAGCCAGACAGGGGGGCCTCGTGCCGTGGCCGCTGGCCGGGCGCGGCATCGCGATGGGGGCGCCGCCGCGCCTGTCCAGCGGCTCGACCGGGAGAGGCTCCTCTCCCGCGTCATGCGGACCGGCGGCTGCGGGCAGGATCTGTCGACCGAGCGCCGCCCCGGCCCCGCCATGGTGTCGGAAGCCGTCATGCGGGCGGGGACAGATCTGCGGTGGCCCGGCTGGCGAGGACGCCGGGCGCCGCTGGCTGGCCGCCTCTGGCTGGCCGCCTCTGGCGGCGATGCCCGGCGGGATGCGCTTGGCGCGGATCACATGGGGGCGCGGCGACGTGGCCTGCGCTCCGGATCACACCGCTGACACAGCTGTTCCCCCCGACAGCGGTCTGTTTGCCCGCAGGCTTGGCGCGCGGCCCGAGGCGCCGCTGGCTTTGGCGGAGCATGTCCGGCGCTTTGGCGCGGCGTCTTCTTCCAATGATCTGGACGGCGACCGCATGATCGCCTTCCGCTTTTTGGTAACCGGCGCGCCGCTGCGGATGGAGCTTCAGCTGGAAGGCAGCGTCATCACGCGCCTGCCGCCCGTGGCGCTGGCGGACCCCGCAGCAGAGACGTGCGCCGCTGCCATGCGCCTTGGCAGCGGCCTGAGCCAGGCACCAAGATACCCCTGCGCCGAGGAGATCACCGCCGGGCGTCTGGTCGCGCTTCTGGCCGCGACACCGCCCGCGCGGGGGGGGGCCGCTATATCTCTGCGACCGGCAGCTTTCACCTCGGGTGCGGGTGTTTCCGGACTGGATCGGCACCACCGGCTTTTCGACCCCCCTCGCGAGGGGTCTCTCCCGCTCCGGATCCCCCATGCGCCGCAGCCGTGCAGCCCCGGCGCAACGGGGCGCGGGGCAGCCTTTCCCGCGACGCGGCTGCCGCCTGCGATCACCGCCACCGGGATCCGCCACGGGGGCCCGATCCGTGGCGACGCCGCAGAGGCGGAGGGTTCGCTGCCGGAGGGGAGCGTCACGCGGACCGGAGCCTGGCCGTGGCGGGCCGCCGCCTCTGGCCACGACAGGGCCGAAGCCCTGCCGCGATCAGGAACCGTCGCGATGAGACGCGCGGCGGTCAGGCCGCGTTCTGCGCCCCAAGGGTGGCGATCAGCCGCGTTGCCGTCTGCGCCGAGGAGGCGGGGTTCTGGCCGGTGATCAGCTGACCGTCCTGCACCGTGAACGGCGCCCAGTCGGGCCCGTGGACGAAGCTGCCGCCCTTGGACCTGAGCATGTCCTCGACCAGATAGGGCACGATCTGGGTCAGGCCGACGCCCTCTTCTTCGGAATTGGTGAAGCCGGTGACCTTGCGGCCCCGCACCAGCGGCTCTCCATCCGTGCCTTTCACGTCGCGCAGCACGCCCGGCGCGTGGCAGACCAGACCGACAGGCTTGCCCGCCGCATAAAACGCCTCGATCAGCGCAACCGAATGGGCGTCTTCAGTGAGATCCCAGAGCGGGCCGTGGCCGCCGGGATAAAAGACGGTGTCGTAGTCGGCCTCGTCCAGATCCGACAGCTTGCGCGTCTGCGCCAAGGCTTCTGTCGCTTCGGCATCCGCCTCGAAGCGCCGGGTGTCTTCGGTCTGGGACTCGGGTGCATTGCTGACCGGATCAAGCGGCGGCTGGCCGCCCTTGGGCGAGGCCAGCGTGATCTGAGCCCCCGCATCCTTGAAGATGTAATAGGGCGCGGCCAGCTCTTCGAGCCAGAAGCCGGTCTTGCGACCGGTATCGCCAAGCGTGTCGTGCGAGGTCAGAACCATCAGGACTTTCATGTCTGTCTTCCTTTTTCCGTCATGTCATGGGCGGGGCATGGCGCCCCGGAGGGGGCCCGCGCGGCGGGCCGGGGGGCGGGGCAGCCTGTTGCCCCACCCGGATTTCATGTTTGCAGTAGACCAGTCGTCTAGCTGAAAGACGCCAAGCCGCCCGCGTCGGAGCGGGCCCTGTTCAGCCCAGTCTGGACCGGGTGGCCGCCATTGCCGCCCGCAGCGGCGCGTCATCCCGCGTGATCTTGGCCAGCAGGCTGGCGCCAAGCCACGACTGGTAAAGCTGCGTTGCAATCTCCTGCGGCGCGCCCTGCACCGCCAGCGATCCGTCGGCGATGCCCGCCTCGATCATCTCGGCCAGCCGGGCGGTGATCTGCCCGGTGCCCTCCAGCAGGACGCGGCGCATCGGCTCTGAAAGATCCGACACCTCTGCCGCCAGCTTGACGACAAGGCATTTGCTCTGCGGATCATCCGCCGTCTGCGTCTCTAGCCAATGCGTCCAGTAGGCCGCCAGCCGCTGCGCCCCGGTCAGGCCGGGCCGCGACAGCAGCTCGTCCATGGCCGCCAGATACAGCTCGAAATAGCGTTCAAGCAGCGCCTGACCAAAGGCCTCCTTCGAGCCGAAATAGTGGTAGAACGACCCCTTGGGAACCTCCGCCGCCGTCAGCACCTCGTTCAGGCCGACACCGGAGAAGCCTTTGCCGCTCATGATCTTCTGAGCGGTGGCAAGGATATGCGCGCGCATGTCGGTGGGGGCAGTATCGTCTTTCATGACCGGAGAGATAGGGTGAATTAGACCAGTCGTCTAGGGCTCCGTCCAGAAATTTCCCCACCCGCCCTGCGCTGTCCTGGCGATGGCCCGCAGGCAACAGCACTAGGTCGCCGCCAAGGCTCTGCCGCGCGCGGGGACCAGACCCGCCAGCAGCGCCAGAGCGGCAAAAGCCGGGACGGCGGCCCCGGCCCCAAAGGCGCCAAGAAGGACACCGAAGAGCGGCGCGCCCATCGTCTGGCCAATGGCGATGGTCAGGAACCCGATCATCAGCCCGGTCGCGGGCCGGTCCGGCAGCGCGCGCAGGCCCCAGATCAGGTAGACCCCGGTCAGCATGACATAGGCCGCACCGAAGAGCGCACCCCCAGCCAGCGCCATCGCAGGCGGCGCGCCGCCGGACCCGACCGCAAGGATGCCCGTCGCCATCAGCACAAGAAAGGCGCGGTGGATGCGGTCAAGCCCGAACCGGGTGACAAGACGGCCCGCCCCTGCCCCGGCGAGCCCGCCCGCGCCGATGGCGCTCCACAGCATCGCGGTGCCGGTTGGTCCCCAGCCAAAATGCCGTGCCCCGAGATCGCCGCCGAAGGACCAGAGCGCGGTGCTGGCCGCGCCCATCAGGAAGGAGGCGGCGATCAGGCGGCGGATCCCCGTGCTTAGCGCCGGCAGGCCCCGGGCCGGGCCGCCGCCCCGCGACGCGGGCAGCGCAAGGGCGGTGGCGACCGCGACCATCCCCGCCACGACGGCGAAGGCCGCAAAGGCCATGCGCCAGTGCCCGGCCATGGCCAGCGCGATGGGGCCGGACAGGGCCACCCCCGCGCTTGTGCCCGCATTGATCGTGGTGTTGGTCGCATCGCGGTGCGGCGCGCGGACCGCCGCTGCCACGGCGGCGGCCATGGGCGGCGAGGCAAGGCCGGTGCTGGATCCCGCCACGATCACGGCGGCGGCCAGCAGCTCGGGCGACGGGGCCAGCGCGATCCCCGCCATGCCGCAGGCCGCCACAAGCGCCGCCGCCGTCGCTACGGCGCGGGGCCCCAGCCGTTCGGTCAGCGCGGCGGAGGCGAGGATGGCCGCGCAATAGGCCGCAAAGGACGCGCCCGAGATCACGCCGCCCAGTTCCGGGCCAAGGCCAAGATCGCCATCGATCTGCGGCAGGAACATCCCGAAGGCGAAGCGGGCAAACCCGTAGCAGACCGCGATCAGGCCGAAGCCGGTCGCGCCAAGGCGCAGGGCGGGGCTCATGCCCGGGCCTGCGCGACCAGCACCGCCGCCGCGCTCCGCGCGGCCTCCACCGCCTCGGGGCCCAGCGTGACCGCCGCATGGGTCGCGCCCTCGACCAGAACCAGCACCTGATCGACAAGCAGCGGATCGGGCGCGGCGCCCAGATCCGCCGCGACAATCCCGGCCACGCGCTGCCGGAGCGCGGTCTTGTGCGCCGCGACCGCATCGGCAATCTCGGGCACGGTGCCTCCGGTTTCGGCCCGGCTGCGCAGGAACAGGCAGCCCCGCGCGCCCTCGTCCCGGATCCAGCCGGCAAGCGCCGCAAACAGCGCCTCCACGCTGGAAACCTCGATCTGCCTGAGAAAACGCCGGTCGCGTTCGGCCAGCACCGCCGCCATAAGCTGCGCCTTGCTGCCTGCATGTTTGTAAAGCGTGCGGCTCGACATGCCCGCCGCGCGGGTCAGCTGGTCCATGCCCGTGGCCATGTAGCCATGCCGGTCGAAGAGCCGCTCCGCCGCGTCCACCAGTCGGGGGGTCAGGTTCATCACAACGCTCCTTCGGCATCCTTCCGGGCATATGTAAAACGCTCGTTTTACATTGCAACCCGGCACCGCGGACCAGCGGCGCCTGAAGGGCCGCGACCATCTGGCCGGGAAGGTTTGCCGCCGGGAATGTGCATCAAACTTATCATTGCTGCGCACTTGTGTTTGTCTGCAGCGGAGATAAGTTTGATGCACATGATCCGAGGTGAGTGATGCCCGTCCAGTCCCATTCCCGCGCCGCCCATGTCGCCTATCAGGATCTGCTGCGCCTGCATCTGGAGGACAGCGCGTCAGAGCTCGTCGGCAGCATCGAGGAGCGCAGCCGCAACGGGCGCAGCTATCTTTACGACAAGTTCCGCCTCGGCACCGAGATGAAGAGCCGCTATCTGGGCGAGGGCACGCCGGAGCTGCGCGCAAGGCTGGCGCGGGCGGCCGAGCTGAAGGCGCAGGGTGAGGCGCGCCGCAAGACCATGGCGCGGCTGGCGCGTGTCCTGCGCGCTGAAGGGCTGGTCGCCACCGACCGCGACACCGGATCGCTGCTGCTGGCCTTTGCGCGCGCCGGGGTCTTCCGGCTGGGCGGCACGCTGGTGGGCACCGCCGCCTATGCGCTTTATCAGGGCGAGCTTGGCGTGAGGTTCGGCTCTGACGAGCTGGCACAGACCGGGGACATCGATTTTGCCAGTTTCGAACGGCTGTCGGTCGCACTTGGCGACCGGGTCGAGGAAAATCCCGGCGATATCCTGCAGGCGCTGCGGTTCGATCCGGTGCCGGGCGTGCAGGACCGCCAGATCTGGAAATGGCGGCAGAGCCATGGCACGGCCATGGTCGAATTCCTGACGCCTGCTTTCGGCGATGAACGGGTCAAGCCGCTGCCCGCACTTGGCGTCAGCGCGCAGGCACTGAATTACCTGAACTACCTGATCGCGGAGCCCATTCCGGCGGTCGCGCTCTATCGCTCCGGCATCCTTGTGCAGATCCCCCGCCCCGAACGCTTTGCCATCCACAAGCTGATCGTGGCGGACCGCCGTCACGGCGGCCCCGATCAGGCCAAATCCCGCAAGGACCGCGCACAGGCCGCCTTTCTGATCGCGGTGCTGGCCGAGGACCGCCCCGACGATCTTGCCGACGCCGTGGAGGAGGCGCGGTCGCGCGGACCGCGCTGGCAGCAGCGGCTGGAGGCGAGCCTTGCCCGCATGCCCGACACCGCAGACCTGCTGCGCGGGCTGACCTGATCCCCGCGACCACGTGGCGCAGGCCCTGCGCGCCCGAGGACGCACGACGCGCTTGCGCCAGCCCCGGAGCCGGAGGAAAGTCGCGGCATGACAGCCCCGCCCTTCTCTTACCGACAGGATCCGCAGGTTCCCGCCTTTGACGATGCGGCGCCCGTGGCGGTGATGGATGCCGACTGCGCGCTCTGCAGCTGGGGGGCGCGCCTGATCCACCGGCTTGACCACAGCGGGACCGTGCGGATCTGCCCGGTCCAGACCCCGCTTGGCGCGGCGCTGCTGCGCCATTACGGGCTGAGGCCCGACGATCCGTCAAGCTGGCTGTTCCTTGATGCCGGGGTGGCGCATGTCGATCTTGACGCCGCCCTGCATGCCGCGCGGCGCTTCGGCGGCTGGGGACGGCTGGCCAGCCTGCTGCGGGTGCTGCCGCGACCGGCCCGGGGCTGGCTTTACCGCCGCATCGCGCGCAACCGATATGCGCTGTTTGGACGGGGCGATCTCTGCGCCCTGCCGGATCCTGCCTTTCAGGCGCGCCTGATGCGATGAGGATCCTGCTGCTTGGCGGATATGGCGTGTTTGGCGTCCGGCTGGCGCGGCTGCTGGTCGCCGACGGGCATGATGTCTGCATCGCGGGCCGCAACCTTGACCGGGCGCAGGCCTGCGCGCGCGATCTTGGCTGCCGGGCGATGGGGCTGGACCGCGCGGGCCCGCTTGACGCGGTTGCGGATCATCAGGTGGTCATCGACGCGGCGGGTCCATTCCATGCCTATGGCGCGGATCCCTACCGGCTGGCGCGGGCGGCGCTTGCGGCGGGGGCGCATTACCTTGACCTCTCCGACGATGCCGCCTTCTGCCTTGGCATCTCTGCGCTGGACGGTGAGGCGCGCCGCGCCGGGTGCTGCGTGCTCTCCGGCCTGTCCACGGTCCCTGCCCTGTCCTCGGCGGCGGTGCGGGCGCTGGCCGGGGCCGAGGTGCCGCGGGTGATCGACGAGGCGATCCTGCCCGGCAACCGCGCGCCGCGTGGCCTGTCGGTGATGCAGTCCATCCTGTCCGGGGCCGGGCGCCCGATGCCGGTCTGGCGCGGCCAGCAGTGGGACCGCGTGCCGGGCTGGTCGGAGCCTGCGGATTATGCCCTGCCCGGCGGGCTGATCCGGCAGGGCTGGCAGATCGCGGTGCCGGACCAGCGGCTGTATCCGGCGCATTTCGGCGCCGACACCGTGCGCTTCCGGGCCGGGCTGGAACTGGCGGTGATGCGCTACGGGCTTGCCGCATTTGCGCTGCTGCGGCGACGTGTGCCGGTTCCGGTGACCCGGCCCATGGTGCGGGTGGTCAAGCTGCTGGCCGATGCGCTGGCCCCCTTCGGCAGCGGGCGCGGCGGCATGTCGGTGACGGTCATCACCGACCACGAGACGCGCCGCTGGACCCTGCTGGCCGAAGCGGGCGATGGCCCCTATATCCCCGCCATCGCGGCCCGCGCGCTGCTGCGCCGCCCCACGCTGCCCGCCGGGGCCGGACCGGCGGTGGAGGCGGTGACGCTGGCCGAGGCAGAGGCCGCGATGTCCGATCTTCGGGTGCGCAGCGACCGCAGCGTCACGGCCAATGATCCGCTGTTTCCCCGGGTTCTGGGCGACAGCTTTGCCCTGCTGCCGGAACAGATCCGGCAGACCCACCTGACGCTTGACCGCAGCCGCTGGACGGGACGCTGCGAGGTGCAGCGCGGCACCGGTCTCTGGTCGCGGCTCCTCTGCGCGCTGTTCCGCTTTCCGCCCGCCAGCGCCGATGTCGCGGTCGAGGTCACCAAGACCGTCACGCCGCGCGGAGAGATCTGGCAGCGGCGCTTTGGCGACCGGTGCTTCCGCTCGCATCTTTCCGCCACGTCGGGGCGGCTGCAGGAACGCTTCGGCCCCTTTACCTTCACGATCGGGCTGCAGGTGCGGGACGGCGCGCTCCATTATCCCGTGACCGCCGGGCGGCTGGGGCCGGTGCCGCTGCCGCGCTGGATGCTGCCGGTGTCGGTCGCCCGCGAACATGTCTCTGACGGGCGCTTCCGGTTCGACGTGGAGCTTCTGGCGCCTCTCACCAAACGCCGCATGGTCCGGTATCGCGGCTGGCTCCGCGCCAAGCCGCCCGGCGATCCGACCCGCCCGCCGAGCTAGGCGGAGCAGAGGAAGCCCGCAAACTCCTCCGGATCCGGCATCCGAACCGGCGTCTTGGTGCAGCCAAGCAGGCGGCTGGTCATCCGCTCCTCCAGCTGCAGGCGCTCCTCCAGCAGCGCCCGCCCGCCGGACAGATCCCCCGCCGCGCAGCGCTGGCGCGCCTCGGCCAGCACCACCCAGCGCAGGCGCCACGCGCGCTGCAGCAGATCGACCGTCATTTCCACATCGACCACGTCAAAGACCCCCTGCTCCACCCCGGCGCGCACAAGGGTGCGCATCAGGGGCGTGGCGCGGCGCTGCGCCTCCTGTTCCAGCTTCAGCAGGATGGGTTCGTTGCCTTCGCGCAGCGCGATGCGGATGACCCCCATGATCTGGTCGGCATGGGCCAGTTCCCACCGCGCGGTGGCGGCCAGAAAGGTGGTGAACCGTGCCACCGGCCCGCCCTCGCTGCGCTCGTAAACCGCCTGCCCGGCGGCAGTGCTGGCATCGGCCAGCCGCATCAGCACCGCCGCCAGCACATCCTCCTTGGAGGTGAAGTGATGATAGAATCCGCCCTTGGAGATCCCCGCCGCCTCGTGGATCTGCGCCACCGTCACGTCTTCCCACGGATGGGTGGCGATCAGGCCGGTTGCCACGTCAAGGATGACGGTCTTGCGGTCCTTGGCGGACATTCTGGAACGCTTCGCAGTCACGTTTCCGTTCTCCCTGACCGGTGGCCTTGATTACCGACCGACCGTCGGTATGTAAAGGCGCAGGCCAGAGGGCGCGATCACACCTCCATGAGCAAGGGGAACCAGCATGACCGACCATCCCGCCCCCGCGGCACAAACCGAGCCGCTGCGCTTTGAGACCGATCGCGGCGCGTCCCGGTCGATCTGGATCGCGGTTGCGCTGGTGGTGGCGCTGATCGGCTGGATGGGCAGCGGCATCATCTTTCCCGGCGAGGCCCCTGCCGCGGAAACCGCCGCCGAGGATCCGCCGCCGCCTTCGGTCATGGTCACCCGCTCTGCCGCCGAACCCGTGACGCTCAGCTTCCGGGCCGAGGGTCAGGCGCTGCCCGACCGTGATACCGATGTCATCGCCGAAACCGCCGGAACGGTGATCGAGATGCCCTTCGCCAAGGGCGACCGGGTGGCGCCGGGCGATCTGCTGGCCCGGCTGAACTCCTCCCGCGCCGAGGCGGCGCTGGCGCAGGCCCGGGCGCAGCGGCTGAATGCGCAGCGCGAATTCGACAATGCCACGCAGCTGTTTGACCGGGGCGTTGCCACCCGGGACCGTCTGTCAGAGGCCCGCGCCGCCCTTGCCACCGCCGAGGCCGATGTGGCCAGCGCCGAGGAGGCGATGGAAAACCTTGTGGTCGAGGCGCCTTTTGCGGGGCGGATCGAAACCCTGCCCGCCAGTCAGGGTGAATATGTGCAGTCGGGCTCCACCATTGCCCGCATCGTCGACAATGATCCGCTGACCGTCGCCATTCAGGTGCCGCAGCAGGCGCTGAGCCGGATCAGCGAAGGCCAGACCGCGCAGGTCAATTTCATCACCGGCCAGACCCGCGAGGGCCGCGTCAGCTTTGTCGGTGCCGCCGCCGCCTCTGAAACGCGGACCTTTCTGACCGAGATCGAGGTCACCAATCCCGGCGGCGAGATTCCGGCGGGGATTTCGGCGCAGGTCACCATCCCCACCGGCGACGCCACGGCGCATCGGGTCACGCCCTCGATCATCTCGCTGGACGAAAGCGGGCAGCTTGGCGTCAAGACCGTGGAGGACGGGCATGTCGCCTTTTACCCCATCGAGATCGTGAAGACCGAGATCGACAGCGTCTGGGTCACCGGGCTGGTGGAACAGGCCGAGATCATCACCGTCGGGCAGGGCTTCGTGCGCGATGGCGAAGAGGTGCGCAGCCAGCACGCCGAAGGCGAGACGCAGGAAGACACCGAAAGCAGCGCGATCCCGCAGGCGCTGGCGGAGGATCAGCCGTGAACGCGCTGATCGACGCCGCCTTTTCCCGGGGCCGCGCGGTGATGATCCTGCTGGCGATCATCCTGACCGTCGGCGCCGTCGCCTATATCGCCATCCCCAAAGAGGCCAATCCCGAGGTGCCGCTGCCCTTGGTCTATGTCAGCACCACGCTGGACGGCATCAGCCCCTCCGATGCCGAACGGCTGCTGATCGAGCCGATGGAGGCCGAATTCGGCGCCATCGAAGGGCTGGAGCAGATGTCTGCCGAGGCGACCGAGGGCTTTGCCAGCGTGC
This sequence comes from Salipiger marinus, assembly GCF_035481585.1. Classification (NCBI taxonomy): domain Bacteria; kingdom Pseudomonadati; phylum Pseudomonadota; class Alphaproteobacteria; order Rhodobacterales; family Roseobacteraceae; genus Salipiger; species Salipiger marinus. The sequence continues at coordinate 123,781 of NZ_JAYKSL010000005.1, forward strand.
AGCTGGAATTTGCCGCAGGCGGCGACATTGACGAGGCGCTCGACAAGGTGCGCGAGGCGGCGGACACGGTGCAGCCCGATCTGCCCGCCGATGCGACCACGCTCAACGTCACCGAAATCAACACCGCCCTTTTCCCGATCATCACGGCGGTCCTGTCCGGGCCGCTGCCCGAACGCACGCTCAACGACATCGCCGAAGAGGTGCAGGACCGGCTCGAGGCGCTGCCCGGCGTGCTGGAGGTGGATATCGGCGGCGCGCGCGAGGAATTCCTCGAGGTGCTGATCGACCCCACGGTGTTCCAGACCTACAATCTCAGCTTCGAAAGCCTGACCAGCCAGCTTCAGCGCAACAACCAGCTGATCGCGGCGGGCGCCATCGAGACCGGCGGCGGGCGCATCGTGCTGAAGGTGCCGGGCCTGATCGAGGATCTGGCCGATGTGATGGCGATGCCGGTGAAGGTGGACGGCACCACCGTCGTCACCTTTGGCGATGTCGCCACCGTGCGCCGGACCTTCGAGGATCCGACCGGCTATGCCCGCATCGACGGCCAGCCGTCGCTGGCGCTGGAGGTCACCAAGCGGTCGGGCGCCAACATCATCGACACGGTGGCCCAGACCAAGCAGGTCATCGAAGAGATGAGCGGCGACTGGCCGGACAGCCTGCGCGTGACCTATCTGCAGGACCAGTCCGAACAGGTGAAGACGCTGCTGTCGGATCTGGAGGCCAATGTGATGGCCGCGATCATGCTGGTGATGGTCGTGATCGTCTTTGCGCTTGGCCTGCGGTCGGCGGTGCTGGTGGGCCTGTCGATCCCCGGCGCCTTCCTTGCCGGGGTGGCGGTGATCTGGGCCATGGGATTCACCATGAACATCGTCGTGCTCTTTGCGCTGATCCTTGTGGTCGGCATGCTGGTGGACGGCGCCATCGTCACGGTGGAGCTGGCCGACCGGCGCCTGCAGGAAGGCGACAGCCCGCGCGACGCCTATGCCCATGCCGCCAAGCGCATGGCATGGCCGATCATCGCCTCCACCGCCACCACGCTGTCGGTGTTCTTTCCGCTGCTGTTCTGGACCGGGCTCATCGGCCAGTTCATGAAATACCTGCCCATCACCGTGATCCTGACGTTGGGGGCCTCGCTTTTTATGGCGCTGATCTTCATTCCGGTGATCGGCGGCATGATCGGGCGCAACCAGCCGCGCACCGCTGCCGCCAAATCCGCGCTGCAGGCCGCAGAACGCGGCGATCCGCGGACCATCGGCGGGCTGACCGGCGCCTATGTGCGGCTGCTGGAACGCGCGCTGCTGCGGCCATGGACCACGGTGGTGCTGGCGCTGGCGCTGCTCTTGGGGGGCTTTGCGCTTTACGGCCAGTTCGGGCGCGGCATCTCGTTCTTCCCGTCGATCGAACCGGAATTCATGCAGGTGCAGGTGCGCGCCCGCGACAACCTGTCAATCTATGAACGCGACGATCTGGTGCGGCAGGTCGAGGACCGGCTGATCGGCACCGGCGGCATCCAGAGCATTTATGCCCGTTCCACCATGAGCGCGGGCGGCGGCGACGAGGATGTGATCGGCACGATCCAGCTTGATCTGGTCGACTGGCAGACCCGCCGCCCCGCCGCAGAGATCGGCGCGGAAATCCGCAACAAGATGGCCGATATCGCGGGCATAGACGTGCAGGTGGAAACCGAAAGCGGCGGCCCCTCCAGCGGCAAGCCGGTGAACCTGCGCGTCTCGACCCAGGATTTTACCCAGCAGGGCGCTGCGGTGGACACGGTGCTGGCCACGATGGAGCGGATCGGCGGCTTTACCGATGTCACCGACACCCGCCCCCTGCCCGGCGTCGAAGTCGCGATCAATGTCGACCGCGCCGAGGCGGCGCGCTTTGGCGCCGATGTCAGCCTTCTGGGTCAGGCGGTGCAGCTGCTGACGCAGGGCGTGACCGTGACCGATTACCGCCCGCCGGATGCCGATGGCGAACTTGACGTGCGGGTGCGGTTTCCCAATGACTCGCGCTCGCTGGCGGAGTTGACCAACCTGCGCGTGCCCACCTCGGCGGGGCTGGTCCCCATCTCCAACTTCGTGACCTTCGAACCGGTGGAGCGGGTCGGGGTGATCCGGCGCATCGACGAACGCCGCGTCACCACGATCGAGGCCAATGTCGCCTCCGGGCTGCTGGTCAACGATCAGGTCACTGCGCTGCGCAGCGCGCTGGATCAGGCCGACCTGCCCGACAGCGCCAGCTACGAATTCGCGGGCGAGGCGGAGGACCAGCAGGAATCGATGATCTTCCTCGCCGCAGCCTTCGTGGCCGCCATCGGCCTGATGTTCCTGATCCTCGTGGTGCAGTTCAACAGCTTCTACCAGTCCTTCGTGGTGATGAGCGCGATCATCTTTTCCATCGGCGGCGTGCTGCTGGGGCTCATCGTCACCGGGCGGCCCTTCGGGGTGGTGATGGGGGGCGTGGGCGTCATCGCGCTGGCGGGGATCGTGGTGAACAACAACATCGTGCTGATCGATGCCTATAACGACCTGCGCAAGACGGGCCTGTCGCCGATGGAGGCGGCGGTGCGGACCGGGGCACAGCGCCTGCGGCCCGTGGTGCTGACCTCCGTCACCACGGCGCTTGGGCTCATGCCCATGGTGCTGGGCATGAACATCGATTTCATCGGGCGGGAGATCCTGTTCGGCGCGCCTTCGACCCAGTACTGGACCGAACTTTCCAGCGCGATTGCGGGCGGGCTGATCATCGCGACGGTGCTGACGCTGGTGGTGACCCCCGCCATGCTGATGCTGCGCGAAAAGCCGGAGGCGCGGGCCCTGCCCACCCCCGTGTCCTGAGGCGGGATCTGGACGCTGGAACAACGCCGCCCCGGGCCGGTTCATGGACCTCAAACCCATGCCGGAGGACGATATGGCCAAGACGATCAGCGCAAAGGACGTGTTTCTCAGCGGGTTGCGGAACGCCCATGCCATGGAAAAGCAGGCGCTCGCCATCATGCAGCCGCAGGTGAACCGGCTGCAGCATTACCCCGAGGTTTCGGCGCTGCTGCAGCGCCATATCGAGGAAACCGAAGGCCAGCTGCGCCGCCTCGACGAGGTTCTGGCCCAGGTCGATGCCTCCGCCTCGGGGTTCAAGGACACCGCCACCGCGCTCAGCGGCACCTTGGCGGCGCTGGGTCACACCATGGCCGATGACGAAATCCTCAAGAACACCTTCGCCAATCACGCCTTCGAGAATTTCGAGATCGCGGCCTATGTGTCGCTGATCACCACCGCCGATCTGTGCGGTGCCAGTTCGGCCACGCTGCTGCTGCAGCAGAATCTGGACGAGGAACGCCGCATGGCCGCCGCCCTGCATGACAGCATCGAAGCGGTCACCCGCCGCTATGTCGACCTTGGCAGTTCGGACGAGCGGGCGGATATCTGAGGGCCCTTCCCGGCCATGCCCGGGGCCTGTTTCCGACCGCCCCCGGGGCACGCGCGCAGGAATGCCTCTTTTCTAGGCAGGTCAGCCGCAGGCCAAGGGGGCAAGGGAAAAGCCCCCATTCATCCACAGATCCATCCCCCGCTTGCGGGGATAACTCACAGGCCGGTGACGCAGACGCTGCACCCACCTCAGACCAGCGCCCGCTTCGCCTCTGCCACGATGGCGCTGGTGAGCGAGGCGATGCTGCCCGCCGCCTGATGTCCGATCTGCCATGACAGCGGCACATCCAGCGGCGCCCCCGGCACAAGTTCTACCAGCCGGCCCGAGGCAAGATGCCCGCGCACAAGGTGGATCGGGTTCAGCCCCCAGCCCATCCCCGCCAAACCCGCATCCACAAAACCCTGCGAGGAGGGCAGCCAGTGGGTGGGCAGCGTCACCGCATGGCCAAGCTGCTGCTGCACCCAGTGCTGCTGCAGGCGGTCTTTCTGGTTGAAGGTCAGGGCAGGTGCTGCGGACAGGGCCTGCGCCGTCACCCCCTGTGGAAAGAACTGGCGCACAAACTCCGGGCTGGCGGTGGCGTGGTAGCGCAGGCTGCCAAGCGGCTTCACCTGACAGCCCTGCACCGGCTTGCCCAGCACCGTGACCGCCGCCATGACCCGGCCCCGGCGCAGCCACTCCGCCGTATGCTCTTCGTCATCTACGGCAATGTCGACCAGATGGCCGCTCTCCCTCGTAAAAGGCGCCAGCGCGGGCAGCAGCCATGTCGCAAGGCTGTCGGCATTGGTGGCGATGTGCAGCGTCACCGGCGCCGCCGCCCCGCCAAGCTGCAGCTGCGGAAAGCGCCCGGCCAGTTCCCCCTCCAGCAGGCCCACCTGTTCCATGTGGCGGCAGAGCCATGCGCCCTCTTCCGTGGCCGTGCAGGGGGAGCCGCGCGCCACCAGAATGACGCCCAGCCGGTCTTCAAGCCCCCGCACCCGCTGCGACACGGCGGAGGGCGTGATGCCAAGGCTTCGCGCCGCGCTTTCGAAGCTGCCGCTCTGCACGACAAGCAGCACGGCTCTGGCAGCGGGATAGTCGAGCATAAGTTTTCCTAATCCGGGGTTAGCCTGTTTAATTTGGCTAACCCGGCGCGCTGGTCTATGGCCAGCGGAAACAGAGGGCGGGGCGTGCATGGATCTGACAGTTTTTTTCACGGGTCTGACGATGGGGCTCAGCCTGATCATGGCCATCGGGGCGCAGAACGCCTTCGTGCTGCGGCAGGGGCTGAAGGGCGAGCATGTGGTCTGGATCTGCCTGACCTGCGCGCTGTCCGACGCCCTGCTGATCGCGCTCGGCCTCACCAGCTTCGGCAGGATCGCGGCATGGCTGCCATGGGTGGATCCGCTGATGCGCTATGGCGGGGCTGCCTTCCTGATCTGGTATGGCGCCCGCAGCCTGCGCTCTGCCCTCCGCTCGCGCGAGGTGCTGACCGCCGCCCCGGCGCAGGAGCCATCGGGGCTGGCGGGCGCGCTGCTGACCTGCCTTGCGCTGACATGGCTCAACCCGCATGTCTATCTGGATACGGTCGTGCTGCTTGGCACCCTGTCCACCCAGTTCGGCGCGCAGAAGGCGAGCTTTGCCGCCGGGGCGATGACCGGGTCTTTCCTGTTCTTCTTCGCGCTTGGCTTTGGCGCGGCGGCGCTGCGACCGGTCTTTGTCCGCCCCGCCGCATGGCGCCTGCTGGAAGGCGGGATCGCACTGGTCATGTGGGCCATCGCGCTGAAGCTGCTGCTTGGCGCCTGAAGCGGCTCAGACCTTGGCCCGCACCACCGCGACGGGATCCATCATCTGGATCTCCACGGAGACGGACAGCGCCTTTCCCGCCACAGGCCTCACCTGCGCGGTCACCGCATCCCGCGCCGCTTCGGAGATCTGCAGCAGCACCGCATCGTCCCGCCCGGGCCGGGTCCGGATCAGCACGGTGACAAAGCCCTTCCGCCCCTCGGTGTCGGTGCCGAAATGGAACCGCTCCTGCACAGTCGCGCGGGTCTTGATCGCCTCGGTCGGCAGCGTGTCCAGCCCGCAGAGCCGGTCATGCACCGCCTTGGTCAGGGTGGCCGGATCGGCCCACTAGCCGATATTGTCCGAAAATTCGATGATGACATGCGGCATCGGCGGGATCCTTGCGCTTGGGGCACCGCAGCGTCGCGGCGCCGTCTTCCTAGCGCGGCAGCCCGCCACTTGGCCATCCCCCAGCCGGGCCGGTCAGCCCTCCCTCTCCGGCTGGAGGACGCCGGACAGCAGCACGATCAGCAGCGACAGGCCCGCCAGCAGCAGAAAGGCGTGGCGCAGCCCCACCAGCTCTGCCAGCGCGCCGATCAGGGGCGGACCCAGCAGCATCCCGCCATAGCCAAGGGTGGCGACGCTGGCGATGGCCCGGCCCTGCGCGCGCCCCGCCCCCGCTGCGGCGCGGGAAAAGGCCAGCGGCATGATCGTGGCATATCCCGCCCCCAGCAGACCAAAGCCCAGAAGCGCCACGGGCAGCCCCTCGGACCAGACGATCAGCGCGGCACCCGCTGCGGCGAACCCGCCGCTAAACTGTGCCGTGCGCGCAGGCCCGAGCGTGGCAATCAGCGCCGGGCCTGACAGCCGGGTGACCACCATGGCCACCGAAAAACAGGCATAGCCCAAGGCTGCCAAAGCGTCCGACGTGCCGGTGACATCCGCCAGAAACACCGCGCTCCAGTCCGCCATGGCGCCTTCGCCCACCGCCGCCGCCAGCGCCACAAGCCCCACGATCAGCAGCGGCCCGCGCGGAATGGCAAAGCGCGGCCCCTCGTCTGCGGCGGCGCGGGCCGACGCCCATGGCACGCGCGCAAAGACCCAGGCCAGTGCTGTGGCGGCCCCGCCGACGCAAAGGAAATGCAGCCCCGGCGCAATCCCCAGCGACACCGCCGCATAACCGGTTGCCGCCCCAAGCCCCGCACCCAGACTGTAAAGCGCATGAAACCGCGACATCAGGTGGCGCTGCCGGGCCTGTTCCACCTCGGCGCCCCAGGAATTCATCGCGACATCCATCGCGCCGTAAAACGCGCCGTACAGCGCCAGCGCCGCCGCCAGCAGCGGCACGTTGGGCGCGACGGCCAGCAGGCAGAGGGCCGTGACATAAAGCGGCGCGAGCCCTTTGGTCAGCGCGGCGGCGCCCATGCGGTCGGACAGCCGCCCCGCCACCGGAAAGGACAGGATGGCGCCGCCCGCAAGGCAGAGCAGCAGCAGACCCAGCGTGCCGGGCGTCAGGGCGAATTCTGCGGTGAAGGCCGGGATCCGCGAGGCCCAGACCCCGAACAGCCCGCCATTGAGGGCGAACATCGCGCAGACGGCCCCCACCGGCGTTACGAGTTTAGGCATGATGCACCTCCAGCCCCGCCGCGCGCAGATCCTCCACCTCCGCCGGGTCCGCATCCGTCACCAGATGGTCAATCGCGGCGGCGGGCAGCGTCCGGTGGCGCGCCCTCTGGCCGAGTTTCGATCTGTCGGCAAGCACAACCGTGGCGGCGGCGGCGCGCGCCATCACCCGCTTGACGCCGGATTCAAGCGCGTCGTCGGAACTCATCCCGAAGGCGGCATCAAGCCCGCAGGCGCCCAGAATGGCCATGTCCGCTGCCAGATCGTGAAGCTGGGCTTCGGTGTCGAGGCCGACGCTGATCCCGCCGCCCGCGCTGAGCTTTCCACCCAGCATCAGCACCTCGATGCCCTTCGGCTGGCAGGCCACGGCCACCCAGGGCGAGGGCGTGACCACCAGCAGACCCCGCTCCGGCTCCAGCACATGGGCCAGCGCAAGCACCGTGGTGCCGCCATCCAGCAGCAGCGTCTTGCGCCCTTGGCAGAGCGCAAGCGCCTTGCGCGCGATCCCCGGCAGCGCGGGCTGGGTTTTCAGCATCCGCGCCTCCATCGGTTCGGCAGGAACTGCGGGGCGCAGCGCGCCGCCCCGGACCCGCCGCGCCTCGCCCGAGGCTTCAAGCGCGATCAGATCCCGCCGCACGGTGTCGAGAGAGACGTCGAATTCTTCGGCGATGCGGGCGGCAACCAGCGGCTCGCCGTCCAGCAGGCGCCTGCGCAGCACCTTCAGCCGCATTTCAGGAATGTTCAGGCTCACCTGCATGACTCCGCATGATTCTGCATAATCATGCAAATTTACGCATAAACCTGCAACACGGAAAATGACGGCGCCGGTCAGACCAGCGCCGCCTTGCGGCTTCCGTTCCTGACATCCCTCCGCTCCACCTGCGCAGGATGCAGGCCAGCAGGACGCCCTCCGGCCAAATCCTTGTTCTTGCAGACGGCCTGTGACGCGGCGGGCGCGGCGGGCAGCCAGACCAGACTGGGCGCGGCGATCCTGTCCCCGGTTGCCCGACCGGGCGCCGGAGACAGGGAGAGGTCAGTTCGACACGAGGTAGCTGGCGTCGTTCGCCGCCTGAGCCTCTTCCTTCAGCACGTCGAGCAGGGCCACCGCGTCTTCGCCCAGCTGGTCGGCGATATGCGCGTCGAAAGCGGGCTGGGTCACGTCGCGCATCTCGTCGCGCTGCGCCTGATCAAGGGCTGAGATCTCCATCAGGTTCGACAGGCCGGTCACGCCACGATCCGAGGCTTCGATGATCCGGGCCAGCCCGCGCGAGGCGGTCACGCAGGACTGCGCGGCACTGGTGACGATCTTCTGGTGCTCGGCACTCAGCTCTTCCCAGACCGCGCGGTTCATCAGGAAGATATAGGGCGAAAACAGATGGTTGGTCAGGGTCATGTAACCCTGCACCTCGCCCAGATTCGCAAAGGAGATGATCGGGACCGGGTTCATCTGACCGTCGATCACCCCGGTCTGCAGGGCCGAATACAGCTCGCCCCAAGCCAGCGGATAGGATTCCGCCCCCATGGCGTTCATGATGACCTGATGCGACGGCAGGGTCATGGTCCGCACCCGCACCCCTTCGAAATCGGCCAGATCGGTGATCGGCTTGGAGGAATTTGTCACCGCAAAGAAACCGCCGGTATCGGGAAAGCCCAGCACCACCACGTCGCCCAGCTCCTCCTCGATATCGGCTTTCAGCATCTCGCCGAAGCGGCCATCGAAGACCTCGTAGGTGGCGGCATTGCCGCTGAAGGCGAAGGGCAGGTTCAGCACGTCGATCTTCGGATAATAGGAGGCGATGGCCCCGGTGGAGGAGATGGTCGCCTGCACCACCCCGTCGCGGGTCATCTGCACCTGTTCGGTATTGGTGCCGACCTGATCGTTGGGGAAGAATTCGACATCGACGGCGCCGTTCGTCTCGGACCGGACGATGTTGCCGAAGACCGCGGCGCAGGCATGGCCGGGATTGTCGAACGGGTCGGGGTTGTTGTCATGGGCAAGCTGGATCACAAGATCCTGTGCAGCGGCCATGCCGGGGGCCAGCAGCGCCGTCAGGGCCAGTCCATAGATCGGGGTGCGTTTCATCAGTCTCTCTCCTTGTTGGTTTCTGGTTTCTTGTTGGTGGGGTCGACCGCTCAGACGAAGCCGAACAGCCGGGGGATCAGCAGCGCCGCGTCTTCCCAGAAGGCGAAGACCAGCAGCACGCCGATCTGGGCGAGCAGGAAGGGCCAGAGCTTGGCCGCGATCCGTTCAAGCCGCTCGCCCGTGACCGAGGACAGGACGAACAGGCAGGCGCCCACGGGCGGTGTCATCAGCGAGATGTTGAGCGCCACCACGAAGATGATCCCGGCATGGATCGGCTGCAGGCCGATCTGCGCGGCAATCGGCGCCAGCACCGGGGCGAGGATGATGAGGATGGCGGTGACATCCATCACCATGCCGATCGCCAGCAGCAGGCCGATGATGAGAAGCAGCAGGATCTGCGGGTTTTCCGAGATGCCAAGCAGGCCGCTCGCAATGTCCTGCGGGATGCGGTTGAAGCTCATCCACCAGCCCAGAATGCCCGCAAAGCCGATGATGACGAAGATGACGCCGCTGATGACGGCGGTCTGCAGAAGCATCCGCCCCAGCGCCCCAAGGTCAAGGTTGCGGTAGATCACGAAGCCCACGAACAGCGCATAGGCCACCGCGATGGAGGCGGCTTCGGTCGGGGTGACGATGCCGCCAAGGATCCCGCCCAGAATGATGACCGGCATCAGCAGCGCGGTGGTGGCATCCAGAAACGCGCGGAGCACCTCGCGGAAGCTGGCGCGGCGGGCCGCGACGGGCAGCCCGTTGCGTCTGGCGCCGAGCGCGATGATGAGCATGCAGACCACGCAGATGGCGAGGCCGGGCAGGATGCCCGCCGCAAAGAGCCCGCCGATCGAGACCCCCATCAGCGAGCCATAGACGACCATGATGCCCGAAGGCGGGATGGTCGGGCCGATGATCGACCCCGCCGCCGTGACGGCGCAGGCATAGTCGCGCCGGTAGCCCTGTGCCACCATTTCCGGCACCAGCGTGCGCCCGAAGGCGGCGGCATCCGCCGTGGCAGCCCCCGTCAGCCCCGCGAACATCACCGAGGCGACCATGTTGGCATGGGCCAGCCCGCCGCGGAAATGCCCGACAAGGATATGCGCAAACCGCATCAGCCGCGACGTGATGCCGATATGGTTCATGATCTCGCCCGCCAGAATGAAGAACGGCATGGCCAGAAACGGAAAGATGTCGAGGCTGTTGAACATCCGGCTGGGGCCCATGGCCAGCATGCGCGCATTGCCCATCTCGGCAATTCCGGCGAGCCCCGCGATGCCGATGGCAAAGCCGATGGGCGATCCGATCATCAGAAGACCGACAAAAAGTATCCCGATCAGCATGCCTAGTTCCTTTCAGCGCGATCCCGCAGATCGTGAGTGCCGCGATCCCTGAGGGCCACGAGGAGAAGTTGAACGAAGGCAAGCCCCGCCGAGACCGGAATGGCCGCATAGGCGGGCCCAAGCGTCATGCCGAAGATCATCGCCTGCCGGGTGGCGCCGCCTTGGGCAAAGCCTACGCCGAACCAGAACAGATAGGCGAACAGCGCCAGCGCCAGAATGTCGCTGAGCAGCAGCAGGCCGCGCCGCAGCCCCTGCGGCAGCAGGTCGATGAACATGGTCAGGCCGATATGCTCGCGCCGCGCGATCCCCACCGAAATGGCCAGCAGCACGGTCCAGATCATCAGGTAGCGGGCCAGCACCTCGGGCCAGTTCAGCTGCCATCTGAACAGGTAGCGGTCCAGAACGCCGATCCAGACGTCAAGGACCAGCGCCGCCATCAGCACGATCAGCACCACCTCGACAAGGCGGGACAGCGCGTGACTGGCCTTGCCCGCCACATGGCTCAGCCGCGACAGATCCGTCATGTCACGCATCCCCGTGCATCGACGCGCAGCGGCGTGGCGCCGCCCTCTGGATCCAGCAGCCAGACCGTGTCGAAGAGGTTGGAGACCGGGCAGGCATGGTTCGGGATGATCCGCACGCGCGCGCCCAGTTCCGGCGGCACCGCACAGCGCGACACATCCATGACGCCATGCTCCTCGCTCAGCGTCACGATGCTTGCCTCGGGGTGGTCCGGCAGAAACCCGAACCCTTCAAGCCCCATCGCGTCAGAGGTCAGCGTTTTTGACCCCGCATCAATCACCGCGCGACCCGGCGCCGGAGTAGAGACCACCGTCGCCAGCACCTGCAGCGCGCACTCCTCGCTGGTGCAGGCCCCTGCCGCGATCTGGCTGCGGTCCATGTAGATATAGGTGCCGGGGCGATATTCCGTGACGATGCCCGGCTGCATCGCGTCCCAGATATCCGGGGTGCCGCCCGTGGTGACGATCCGTGGCGGCAGGCCGTGGTCCGACAGCAGCGCCACCGCCCGCGCCAGCCAGTCGCGCGAGGCCTGAACGCCCCCGGCAGCGGGATAGGTCATCAGCCCGCCAAACCGCAGCCCGGGCGCCGCCTCAAGAACGCGGGCCAGATCCAGCGCGGCCTCGGGGGTCTGCACGCCGCAGCGCCCCATGCCGGTGTCGCATTCCACCAGCACGCTCAGCGGCCTGTCCGCACCCGCCATCACCTGCCGGTAGCCTTCGGCGACGGGGGCGCTGTCGCAGGTCACGGCAAGGCGGCACCGGTCGGCCAGCGCCCGCAGCCGGGCCAGCTTTGCGGCGCCAAGGATGTTGTAGGTCAGCAGGATGTCGTCGATGCCGCCATCGGCCATCACCTCGGCCTCACCCAGCTTCTGGCAGGTGACGCCAACAGCACCCTGCGCGATCTGCTCTTGGGCAAGGCGAAGCGACTTGTGGGTCTTGATATGCGGGCGCAGGGCCAGCCCTGCGGCATCGGCGGCGGACTGCGCCCGCGCCAGATTGCGGCGGAGCTTGGCAAGATCGATCACCACGGCGGGTGTCTCTAGGCTGTGGAGGGTGTCCATGTCAGTCTCCGATGGGCCAGATTGGATCGTCGGAATTGATGCCGGACAGGGCGACGCGGACGCGGCGCAGCTTCTCCAGCACGTCGGGGCCGATATGTTCGGCGACCGCGGTGGCGATGAGGTCGATGATGAACAGCAGCGCGTAGCGCGCGGGCGTCGGCTTGTAGAGGTAATCGTCCGGCGGCACGAGAAAGGGCAGGACGATCTGCGCGCTGGCCGCCAGACGCGACCCCGGCTTGGTGATCGCGATGGTCGTCACGCCATATTGCCGGGCCAGTTCGATGGATTCCACGATCGACTGCACCTGACCGGAGACGGAAATCGCCACGATGACATGCTCGGGTCCGCTGATGGCCGCGATCATGCGCTGAAGCTGCCCGTCGGTCTGGGCGACGATGGGAATGCCCAGCCGGAACAGCCGGGTCTGCATCTCGATCGCACCCAGAGAGGACACGCCGCCCGAGCCGAACACCGTGACCTGCTTTGCCGCCACAAGCGCGGGCAGGATGCGGGTGATGTCGTCGCGCGTCAGATGGCTGCGCACCAGCGCGATGGCGCGCTCGATCCCGGCGGTGATCGCCTCCGCCACGCGGTCGCTGCTGTCATCCGTCTCGACCGGGCGCGGGTAAAGATAGGGCCCGCCCAGAACCATGATCTGCGCCAGCTTGTGCTTGAAATCGCGCATGCCGTCGAACCCGAGCGACCGGCAGAACCGGGTCACGGTGGGCTCGCTCACCTCGGCGCGCGCGGCAAGATCGGCGATCGCGGCGCGGGACGCAAAATCGACGTCTTCCAGAATGATCCGCGCCAGTCGGCTGTTCGCCCCTGTGTCGCTGCCGCTGATCTCCCGCAGCATGTTGACGATGTCGATATTGGTCATGTCCCGCCCTGATCCCGGAGGATTCGATGCCTCGTCCAGAGATCATGCTGCGCAGTCTCATGTAATAAAGCAACATATCATTTTCGTAACTTCACCGATAAAACTGTTGATTTATGAACATGCCTAAAAGAATGTAAGAAAGTTACATGATTCAGCGAATAAGGGACAGCTCATGGCAAAGCAGACTTTCGGCACCTCGCACGTGCCGCTTTCTCCGGCGGTGCGCGCGGGCGATTTCGTTTTCATTTCCGGGCAGGTGCCGGTCGGGCCGGACGGCGCGCTTGTCGGCGGCGGCGTCGCCGCCGAGGCAGAGCAGGTGCTTGCCAATGTGAAGACGGCGCTGGAACTGGCGGGCGCGGGGATGGAGGATGTCGTCAAGACCACCGTCTGGCTGCGCGATGCTGCGGATTTTGCCGAGATGAACGCGGTTTATGCCCGTCACTTCGCCACGAACCCGCCTGCCCGCACGACCGTGGAATCCCGCCTGATGGTCGACATCGCGCTGGAAATCGAGGCAATCGCCTATTGCCCGCAGCAAGACTGAGGATCCAAGATGGCATTTGACCTTGTCCTGACCGGCGGTCGCGTGGTCGACCCGTCCCAGAACCTTGATCAGGTCTGCGACGTGGCCTTTGCCGGCGGCAAGGTGGCGCAGATCGGACAGGATCTGGCCACCGGCGCCACACAGAGCCGCGACGTTTCGGGAAAGGTGGTGACGCCCGGGCTGATCGACCTGCACACCCATGTCTACTGGGGCGGCACCTCTCTGGGCATCGACGCCGAGGCCTTTGCCCGCAGCAGCGCGGTCACCACCGCCGTTGACACGGGCAGCGCGGGGCCGGGGAATTTTGCGGGCTTCCGCAAACATGTCATCGACCCCTGCCGCTCGCGCATCCTTGCCTATCTGCACGTCTCCTTCGCGGGGATTTACGGCTTTTCGCCGCGCATCATGATGGGCGAAAGCCATGATTTCCGGCTGATGGCCCCGCAGGAGGCGATCCCGGTGATCGAGGCCAACCGGGATGTCATCGTGGGCATCAAGGTCAGGATCGGACGCCATGCCAGCGGCCCGCAGGGGATCGCCCCGCTGGATGTGGCGCTGGATCTGGCCGAAGAGACCGGCCTGCATGTGATGTGCCATATCGACGAGCCGCCCCCCAGCTACGAAGCGGTGGTGGCGCGGCTGCGCCGGGGCGACGTGCTGACCCATTGCTACCGGCCCTTCCCCAATGCGCCGGTGCGCGGCGACGGCACGGTCAAGGACGAGGTTCTGGCCGCCCGCGACCGCGGCGTGATCTTCGATGTCGGCCATGGCATGGGATCGTTTTCGTGGAAGACGGCGCGGGCCATGCTGGCCGCAGGGTTTCCGCCCGATGTCATCTCTTCGGATGTGCACGCCTTCTGCATCGACGGGCCCGCCTATGATCAGGTCACGACCCTGTCGAAGTTTCTGGCGCTCGGGATGCCGCTTGACGAGGTCATCGCCGCCTCGACCAGCCGTCCGGCGGCGGTGCTGTCGCGCCCCGATCTTGGCACGCTGCAGCCGGGGGCTGCGGGTGACGCCTCTGTCCTGACGCTGGCCGAAGGCAGCTTTGCCTTCGCGGATGTGAAGGGCGAGACCGTCACCGGATCGCAGCGGCTGACCAGCGGTGGCGTCGTCATCGGCGGCGCGTGGTGGGATCCGGCATGATCTGGGCCGACCTGACCTCGGCAGAGCTGGAGACCATGGACCGGTCCGTGCCGGTCCTGCTGTCGGTCGCCGCCATCGAACAGCACGGGCCGCACCTGCCGCTGTCCACCGATGCGGTGATCGGCCAGCGCTTCCTGTCCCTGATCGAGGCGCAGATGCCGGACGAGGTGCTGATCCTGCCGCAGGTCGCTGTCGGCTGTTCCGAGCATCACATGGATTTTGCGGGCAGCCTGTCGGTCAGCCATCGCAGCTTTGCGCTTTATGTCGGCGACATCCTGCGGTCCGTGCTGCGTCACGGGTTCCGGTCGGTCATCGTGCTCAATTCCCATGGCGGCAATCAGGCCATCGGGCAGGTTATGCTGGAGGAACTGGGCGCCGCTCATCCCGACCGCAGCCTTGCCTTTCTGACATGGTGGCGGCTGGCGGCCCCCGAACTTGCCGGGATCCGCAGCAGCACGCGCGGCGGTCTTGGCCATGCCTGCGAATTCGAAACCTCGCTGATGATGTCGGCAGCCCCGGGAACCCTGCGCGCGGATCTGATCCCGCATCACGACGACGGGCGCGATCCCGCGCCGCACTGGGCACAGGAAGACATGCTGGAGGCCGGGCGCGGCGTGCTGCACCGCACGATGCGGGTAAAATCCGGCGGCGACGGGGTGGTGGGCGCCCCGCATCTGGCCACGGCGGCCAAGGGCGGCGCCATCGAATCCGCCGTCGTGGCACAGCTGGCCCATGTCATCCGCAGCCTGTCGTAAAGGAGACCCGCCATGACCGAGGACCATCTGATCTGCATCAGCTGCGGGAGCAGCGAGGAGATTGCCAAGGTGCCCTCCACCTGCCCGGCCTGCGGCGGCATCCTTGATCTGGTGCTGGGATTTGATGCGCCTTCGCGCGTGGCGGGACCGGGGGTCTGGGCCTGGGCGAACCGCCTGCCCGCCGTGCGCCCGCAGAACCGCATCACCTTGGGCGAGGGCGCGACCCCGGTGCTGCAGGCCAGCAGGCTGGCCCGGCAGAAGGGCCTGTCGGATCTGTGGATCAAGACGGATTCCCTGATGCCCACCGGGTCGTTCAAGGACCGGGCCATCGCGGTTGCGACAGCGCTTGCCTGCGAATACGACCGCCCCGGCATGGTGCTGTCCTCCAGCGGCAATGCCGGGGCCTCTGGGGCGGCCTATGCCGCGCGGGCTGGCCGACCCATCGTCATTCTTGTGCCGCGCACGGCGCCCCCGGCAAAGCTGCGCCAGATCGCCATCACCGGCGCAAGGCTGGTCACCGTCGATGGCCCGACCAGCGAATGCTGCAGGCTCGCCGAAGAGCTGTCACGCGAACGGGGCTGGGTGAACCTGACGACGACGTTTCACAATCCCTTCGGTGTCGACGGCTACGCGACCATCGCCTATGAACTGGCGCCGCTGAAACCGGATGTGCTGCTTCTGCCGATTTCCAGCGGACCGCTGCTGGTGGGGCTGATGAAGGGGTTCGAACATCTGCACGCCATCGGTGCCATCGATCACGTGCCGCGCCCGGTTGCGGTGCAGCCGACCGCCTGCGCCCCGATCGCCCGAGCCTTTGACGCAGGTGGCGATGTGGGGCCATGGGCGCATCAGCCCACCATCGCCTCGGCCCTGAACGACACGCTGGAAGGCTATGAGAACAACGGCGATTACACGCTTGCCAAGATCCGGCGCCATGGCGGGGCCGCCATTGCCATCGGCGAGGCGCAGATTCTGGACAGCCAGCGCGAGCTTGCCTCGGCCGAGGGCATCCTGCTGGAACCAAGCGCCGCCATCACCATCGGCGCCATCGCGCCGCTGCTGGCCGCCGGGCTGATCACACCCGATGAGCGCGTCGTGGCGGTAGGCACCGGCCACGGGCTGAAGGATCTGTCGGCGGTCAGCCTCGACACTGCCTCGGGCGCCACCTCCCCGCAGGATCTGCTGCGCGAGATCTGAGCCCGTCCGCGCCGCCTGCCCCGCCGGGTCAGGTCGGCAGGATCAGTTCGACAGGGCCCAGCTGGTGAAGCCGGGGACATAGGTCACCAGCATCAGCACCGCCAGCATGATCCCCCAGAACGGCAGCATGGCGCGCGACAGCCGCAGGATGGACACGCCCGAGATGCTGCTGGCAAGATACATCGCCGTGCCCACCGGCGGCGTCAGCAGCCCGATGGTCAGGTTGATCACCATGATCAGCCCGAACTGCACCGGATCGACTCCCAGATGCCCCGCCACCGGCGCAAGGATCGGCGTCAGCAGCAGGATGGCGGGACCGCTGTCAAGGAACATGCCCACCACCAGCAGCATCAGGTTGATGAGCAGCAGCAGGATGCGGTTTTCGGTCAGCCCGAGGATGGCCCCGGCGATGGTCTGCGGCAGCTGCGCATTGGTCAGCAGCCAGCCGAACAGCGAGGTGGCGGCAATGATCGCCGCGATGACTGCGGTGCCGATGGCGGCCTCCATGCAGATCGCAGGGATCTTCTGCAGCGTGATTTCCTTGTAGACAAAGATGCCCACCAGAAAGGCATAGACGGCCACCACCGCCCCGCCCTCGGTCGGGGTGAAGACACTCATGCGGATCCCGCCGATGATGATGACCGGCATCATCAGCGCCCAGCTTGCCTCCTTCAGCCGCCGCCATTTTTCGGCACCGCTGACCCTGCCTTCGGTGGGATAGCCATGCTTGCGGGCGTAGAAGGTCGGGCAGTATTTGAACAGGACCTGCTGGTAGCCCTGCGCCCGCAGCCAGTCCAGTGCCGCCAGCGACTGCGCAACCGCCTGTTCCGCCGGATCGCTGCGCGCTTTCAGCGCAACGACCCCGGCCTCGATCACCGGATCAGGCGGCTGATCCGGAACGCCGGAATACTGGGTGAAGCGCATGGATTGCTTGGAGCCGGTGAAATCATAACCAATACAGCCAGGAAGCATCGTGGAGCCGTTGCAGAAAGTTCGGTCGCCACCGGCGCGCTAGTCGCTGCCGCAGCCCGGGCGGGCAAACGCCCCTGCCCCGTCCGCGCGCATCGCAGCACCGCCCTGTGCCGTCTGTGTCAGTCCGCCGGATCGGCGGCCTCTTCGCGGATGTCCGAGTAGGTCTGGACCACCACCGTCAGGTGGGCGCGCATCGCAGCCTCGGCGCGGTCCGCGTCGCGGTCCCGGATCGACTCGACCATCTGCCGGTGCGCGGCCATGGCCCTGGACAGCGCCTCGGGATGGTTCAGCGACATGCGCCGCTGGTCCTCCGGCAGTTCCGGCACGACATGAGTGAGCGGATCCTGCGCGATGCTCGCAATCCGGTGGTGAAAGGTGTAATCGGTCCGAGGAAAAAGCGCGATGTCCTCGTTCTGGGCCAGAGGCTCCGCCAGATCGCGCTCTGACGGCAGGCGGGCGCGGTTCGCAAATTCCCCCGACCGCCCCTGCGCCTCGACGTCCTTGGCGATCTGGCCCGACAGCCAGTCGCGACGCAGGCGGAGAATGGGGCTGATGGCTGCGGCCCCGACGGTGAGGACGGCCTCGCCCGCCCCGGCTTCGGGGTCGCGAAGCTCCTCGTAGGGGGGATGGCCGAAGGACTGAACACCGGCGGCTATCATGATGGCTCATCCTCTGTCACGCCGTGGATCCGCTGTCTCATCTGCTGGCGCTGCTCAAGCCGCGCAGCTGCATCACCGCCGGGGGCGACCGGGGGGCTGAGCCTTGATGATCTGGCCGGTCGCATCAAATGCGACGCGGTGATCAGGGGCGACTGCTGGCTGGCCATGGCGGATGCGGCACCGGTCCATCTGCGCAGCGGCAACTGCTTCGTCCGGCCCAGTGGCCGGTCCGTGACCAAGTCCAGCAGCCCCGGACATCCCCACCGCAGCGGTCAGGTGGTGACCTAAACTGGCCGCGGCGACGTGTTTCTGGTCGGCAACCGGTTCGAGATCGCCGCAGGACAGGCGGCGATGATGCCGCCGATCATCCGCATCGAAAGTGCGGCAGAGCAGGCGCGGCTCCGGCTTTATCGGGATCTGATGACGGCGGAGATGCGGGAGGGTGCCCCCGGATCCGCGCTTGTGGCGCAGAACCTGTCCCGCATGATCCTCGCGCAGGCGCTGCGGCCTTCCCTTGCCGATGTGCCGAAGGTGGATAGAGGCTGGGTCTCGGCGCTGGCCGATCCGAACCCCGGCACCGTCCAGGACGATCCGGGCCGAGCATGGACGCCGGAGGCGCTGGGGCGCATCGCCGGGATGCCGCGCTCCAGCATCGCGCAGCGCTTCCGCAGCCGGGTCGGCGAGACGCCGATGGGGTTTCTGGCCCGCTGGCGGAGGATGTCCGCCGCCGCCCTGCTGGCGGAAGGGCAGCATGTGGTCTTCGCTGGGTTCAACCGCGTCACCGGATCGCCGCCGGGACAGGTCGCCGGCACCCACTGGCACGGATCAGTCCGCCGCGCGTCCGAGACCGTGCAGGGGCGCGGCAGCGCTCAGCGCGCTGAGCGGCGCACGAAGTCCAGAAAGGCGCGCATGGCGGCGCTGCTGTGGCGCCTGTTGGGGTAATAGAGGAACCAGCTGGGCAGGGTCGGGCTCCAGTCGGTGAGAAGATCGACAAGCCTACCCTCCGCGATCGGCGCGCGGGCATAATCCTCCAGCACATGCGCGATCCCCTGCCCGGCAAGGGCGGCCTGAAGCTCCTGATGCGCCGAACTCAGGGTCAGGCGGCCCTCCGGCACCAGCTCGACCGTGTCGCCCTCCTTGGCAAAGGCCCACGCCGCCAGCGCGCCCCCCGGATAGCGGCGCCGGATGCAGTTATGGCCGATCAGATCGCCGGGGGTTTCGGGGCGCCCGCGGTCCCTCAGATAGTCCGGGCTCGCCACGATCGCATAGCGCAGCGGCGGACCAAGCGGCACCGCGATCATGTCCTCTGCCAGCTGCCGCCCGAACCTGACACCCGCGTCGAAACCCTGACTGACGATGTCGACGATGGCGGCATCGCTGACGATCTCGACCCGGACTTCGGGATAGGTCTCCATGAAGGCGAAGGCGAGCGGACAGAGCACATGGTCCACCGCAGGCCCCGGCGCGTTGATGCGCAGGGTGCCGGACGGAGTTTCGCGCAGCTGGTCAAGCTCGACAAGCGCGAGGCGGATGTCGTCAAGCGCCGGGCCAAGCCGGTCCAGCAGCCGCGCCCCCGCCTCGGTCGGGGCGATGCTGCGCGTGGTGCGGTTCAGCAGCCGCAGGCCAAGCGCCTGTTCAAGCGTGGTCATCGTCTGGCTCATCACCGAGGAAGAGACGCCGCGGTCCGTCGCCGCCGCGCGAAAGCCGCCGGATCGCACGATCAGCGCGAAGGTTTCCAGATGATCGAGCCGTACAGGCGGCATTGCTCGCTCCAGCAGATCAGTGTGCTCTTCTTTGCTCGGCTTATCATGCGGTTGGCGGGGTGTCATCTTCGGAGCGACCGCAGCGCCGTCTCGGGGCCGCCAGACCATTCCCCGCTTGAAAGGACCAAGAATGCTTACACTCAACCGTCGCAAGATCATGCTGACCGCCATGGCCGGGGCATCCGGCCTGCTGGTCGGTTCCGGCGCATCAGGACGGCTGTCGGCACAGCCCGCCCCCGTGTCGCCGGTCGGGAATGCGGGGCATTACCGCTTCCGCATCGGAGATATTGCCGCGACCGTGCTGAGCGATGGCATGATCGGCGGCCCGCCCGCGATCTATGCCGGGGATGCCCCGGAGGCGGATCTGGCGGAGGTTCTGCGCCGCGCCATGCTGCCGACGGAGTTTCTTGCCCTCAACCTCAACACCCTGCTGCTGGAGATCGGCGGCCAGCGCGTGCTGCTGGAGGCCGGGGCCGGGGCGACCATGGGTCCGAATGGCGGTCGGCTGTTCGACAACCTGCGCGCCATCGGCCTTGCGGCAGACGACATCGACATGGTGGTCATCTCGCACACCCATCCCGATCATGTCGGCAACCTGCGCAGCGCAGAGGGGGGCCGCGCCTTTCCCCGCGCCACCGTGATGGCCCCCCGCCCCGACTGGGCCTTTTTCGTGGAGGCAGAGCCGGATCTGTCCTACATGCCGGTGCCAGAGGAGTTCCGGCAGCGCTTCGCCGCCAACATCAAGCAGAGCGTGCAGCCCTATCTTCAGGACATCGCGCTTTACGACCCCGGCACAGAGATCCTGCCCGGCCTCACCACGATTGCCGCACCGGGCCACACCCCGGGCATGGCGACGTTCCTTGTGCATTCGGGCGACGCGCAGGTGCTGCTGACCGCCGATCTGGCCTATCACCCCGTCATCAACATCAACCAGCCCTGGCGCCCCGGACCCGACCGCGATCAGGAGGGGGCCGCCGCGACCCGGCAGCGCATCTTCGACCGGGCAGCGGCTGACCGCATCCCCGTGCTGGGCTTTCATTTTCCCTTCCCCGGGCTTGGCCACATCCTGCGGACCGACAGCGGCTACGCTTGGGTGCCTGCGGGCTGGCAGTTCTGAGCTTGAAGGGCCCATGACATCACGACCATCGACCGGCGCAGCCTGCCGGGCGCCGAGGGGGCCGCCGCGCTCGGTCTGGCCTCGACCGGAGCGGGCAGCGCGCAAGCGCAGCAGGCCGGGTCCGCCGACAGCGCGGAAGATGCGCAGATCACGCGCCAGATCGGCCAGACCGGCCAGACCGGCCAAGCGGTGACGGCGCTGGGGCTGGGCCCCTTCCTGACCTTCGACCTGCTGCCCGGCGCGCCGCGCGCGCCGCTGCGCGAGGTCGTCGCCCGGGTTGCCGCGGGTGTCGGCGGCGTGGTCGACACCTCGCCGCTTTATGGCTCAGCCGAGGTCAGCCTTGGCGCGATCATGTCCGAGATGCCAGAGGCACGGGACATCTTCGTGGCCAACAAGATCTGGTCGACCGGCGACTATCTGGGCGATACCAGCCATGCCACGGCCAGCCTTGATCAGTCGAAGCTCCGCATGTGGCGCCCGGTGATCGGCCTGATGCAGTGCCACAGCATGACAAATGCCGGGGTTGTCCTGCCGCTGATGCAGGCATGGAAGTCCGAGGGCCAGATCGGCCATGTCGGGGTCACCCATCACGAGTCCTCCTATCAGGCGGAGCTGACCGGTTTCATCGAGCGGGGGGGATGTCGTGCAGACCAGCCATTCGATCTTCAACCGCTCGGCAGAGGACAGGCTGCTGCCCGCCGCCGCCGACCGGGGCATCGGGGTCTTCGTCAACCTGCCGCTGGCAAAGGCGCGGCTGATGCATGTCGTGGCGGGAGCCCCTGCCGGATTTCGCGCAGGATTTCGGCGCCAGAAGCTGGGCGCAGTTCTTGCTGAAATGGGTCATCGCCCATCCCGCCGCGACCTGTCTGCTCTGCGGCACGTCGAACCCTGACCATATGAGCGACACCCTGATGGCGATGCGCGGCCCGCTTCCGGACAAACCGATGCGCCGCCGGATGCTGCGCCACATGGAAACGATCCCGGGCTTCAGCACGATTGCATCCCTGCCATGGGTTCCGGGCAAGGACGCGCTTTATCATGGCCGGATACGCAGCGCGCAGGCGGCGGCGCGCACTGCCACACTCCGCTGACGCGGGCGATCGGGGCAGATCCCGCTGCAGGCACCGCGGCGCGAGGAGACATCAGGCAGGACGGCGGGTGACGGAACCGCCGCCCTTTCCTCTGCCAGCCGCGCCGTTGGCCCTATGCGAGCCTGCCGTTTCAGGTCAGGCTGCGCTGGCCCGGCCTCGGCCAGGCGCGGGGCCGGGCTGCAGCGGCACCGGGCGCCGGTCATGGCGGCGCCGGGCGTCACGCCGCAGCGCGCGGCGCTCAGGCCTCCTCTGCCGCGGGCAGGATCGACCGGGTCCGCCGCACACCCACGGGCTGTGTCACCGCAAGCTGGAGGCGGCGCAGCCGCCGTCCGGTTGCCGCAAAGATCGCATCGGCAAGGGCGGGCGCGACCGGGATCACGCCGGGCTCTCCCGCTCCCCCCGGCGGCGCGTCGCTGTCAGGGAGCGCGACATGCACATCGGGCGCGTTGTGCAGGCGCTGCACCGGGAAGTCGTGGAGGTTCGTTTCCCGCATCGCGCCCCTGTCCAGCGTGTTGGCGCTCATCAGCGCGGTGGTCAGGCCCCAGCAGATGCTGCCCTCCATCTGGGCGATCACCTGAGCGGGGTTGATCACGGTGCCGACATCGGCAGCGCAGGTCACCCGGTCCACCGTCACCTCGCCCTCCTCGGACACCGTCACCTCGCCCTCCTGCGCCACGATGCTGTAGAATGCGCGTTCGATGGCGATGCCGCGCCCGCGTCCGGCGGGGAGCGGATCATCCCAGCCCGCCAGCGCGGCGACACGGTCGAGCACGGCAAGATGACGCGGGCTGTCCCGCAGCAGCGCCCGCCGGTAGTCGAGCGGGTCGATCCCGGCGACATGGGCGCATTCATCCATGAAGGATTCCGAAAAGAAGGCGTTGTGCGAATAGCCGTTCGACCGCCAGAGGCCCACGGGCACATGGGACGCACCGGAGGTGAGGCTGAGCCAAGGCAGCCGCTACACCACGCGCCACCGGCATATACTATACCGTATAGAACGAGCCAGCATCGGTCATGACCGGTCAGGCACGGTCAAAGGCGCGCTGCGGCTGATGCGGTAGACCGAGGCGGGCGGAAGATTGGCCCAAGTGCCCCCGATGCGCTGCGCCTGCAGGCCAAGCCGGGTCAGAATCGAAGGCGGCACCGGGCAGCGCGGGCCATAGGTGAACTGATAGAGGCTGCCATCGGGGCGAAGGCAGGCGAAGGCGGTCCTCAGGATCGCCAGCACCGTGCGCAGCTTCATCGACAGAAGCCCAAGCCCGCTGACCACCGCCCCTGCCCTGTCTTGCGGAAAAAGCACGGACGCAGACAGCCGGGCGGCATCGCGCTGCAGCACCCGCGCCTGAGGGAAGCGCATGCGCAGCAGCGCGGCAAAGTCGGGGCCCATCTCGACCAGCGTCAGCTGGTCTTCCGCAAGGCCACGGGCCAGCAGCGCGCGCGTGAACACGCCCGTTCCCGCGCCCAGCTCCAGCACCGGGCCGTGGTCGGGCGTGATCTCACGGGTGATCAGCTCTGCCAGCCGCACGCCAGAGGGGGCGATCGCCGCGACGCGCAGCGGATCCGACGCCCAAGACCGCAGAAAGCGCAGGCTGTCGGATCCGCAGCGCGTCGACATCGGGGGCGCGCGGTGATCGGTCTGTGCCCTGTCGCGCTCTGCGGACAGGGTAGGGCGCTGGGGCGTGTCAGCTTTGGCAGAAAGGGACATGAGCATCCTCGGATGTCTGAAAGGGCAAGCGGCGGTCACGCCTGATCGGGCGGCAGCATGCTGCGGATCCGGTGCGCGCCGATGGTTTCGGTGACGGTCAGCGGCAGGTGGCGCAGGCGGCGCCCGGTGGCGGCAAACAGGGCATTGGCGACCGCTGCCGCCGCCGGAACCACGCCGGGTTCCCCCGCCCCGCAGGGCGGCCCGCCGCTTTCGACGATCTCGACAGCGATGGCGGGCGCGTTGGCGAGGCGCTGCACCGGAAAATCGTGGAAGTTGGTTTCCACAACGGCGCCGCGTTCGACGCGGATCGCGCTCATCAGCGCGGTTGTCACGCCATAGATTGCACCGCCCTCCATCTGGGCCACGACCTGATCGGGGTTGATGACGAGCCCTGCATCGATGGCGCAGAACAGCCGGTCCACCGTCACCTCGCCGTCGGGCGCCACCGTCACCTCTGCCACCTGAGCGACGACGCTGCGATAACATTCCTCGATCGCGATGCCCCGCCCGCGTCCCGGAGCCAGCGGCGCGCCCCAGCCTGCCATCCGCGCGACCCGGTCCAGCACGGCCAGATGCCGCGGGCTGTCGCGCAGCAGGGCCCGCCGATAGGCCAGCGGATCGGCCCCCGCCGCCTGCGCGCATTCGTCGATGAAGCTTTCGGTGAAGAAGGTGTTGAAGGAAAACCCGTTCGACCGCCAGAAATGGATGGGCATGTGGCTGGGCACATGCTGGCTGCGCATCCGGCGGTTGGGCAGGGTGTAGTGACGCTTGTCCAGCCCCTCGACCGTCAGAACGTCGCCGTCCGGGCCGGGCGTGACCGGCAGGTTGCGCCCGCCCATGGAATGGAGGATCGACTGCGCCGCCACCAGCGCGTCATAGGCCACAGGCAGCCCGTCCGGCCCCAGCGCGGCGCGCAGGCGGGCGGCGGCGTGGCTGCGATACAGGCCGCGCCCGATATCCTCTTCGCGCGACCAGATCACCTTGACCGCCCGGCCCGGGTGGCGGGCGGCGAGATAGGCGGCCTCGGCGATCACGTCCTGATCGCTGCGCCGCCCGAAGGCGCCGCCGTTCATCGTGATGTGCAGCGTGGTCTCGCGGGCGCTGACCCCCGCCCAGCCCATGCCGCGCGCAGCCCCCGAACGCATCGTGACGCGGTTCTGCGAGGGCGCCCAGATCTCGGCGCGGCCATCCGGATGCAGGATCGCGGTGGCGTTCATCGGCTCCATGCAGGCATGGGTGACAAAGGGCACACCGTATTCGGCCTCGATGACCTTGGCCCCGGGCGCGGCCAGCGCCGCCGCCGCATCGCCCTCATCGATATGGTCATGCGGGCTGCCGGTTGCCAGCGCTTCGGTCAGGCGTGCGGCAAGCCGCGCGCTGTCCACCGCCTCTGCACCGGTTGCCGACCAGTCGATCTGCAGCAGCCATGCCGCCTGTTCGGCCTGCCACCACGAGCGGGCCAGAACCGCCACATGCCGCCCGTCGATCTGCACCACATCCACCACGCCGGGTGCGGACCGCACCGTCGCCTCGTTCCGCACACCAGTGACGCTGGCGCCAAACACCGGCGCGTGGCGGATCGCGGCATGCAGCATGTCGGGCAGGGTCACATCCATGCCAAAAACCGGAGCACCCCTGACCTTGGCAGGCAGATCCACCCGCGGCTGCGACCGCCCGATCAGCCGCCAGTCCGACCGGGCTTTCAGCACAGGATCGTCCGGAGGCGGCAGCACCGCCGCCGCCCGCGCCAGTTCCCCATAGGAAAGGGCCCGTTCGGTCGCCTCATGGCGCACGACCCCTGCCGCCGTGGTCAATTCCGACGGCGGCACGCCCAGCCGGATCGCAGCGGCGGCGATCAGCATCTGCCGCGCCGCCGCCCCCGCCACGCGCATGGGATGCCACAGCCCCATGGTCGAGCCCGAAGCCCCGGTGGCGATGAAGCCCATCTCGCCCAGCACCCGCCGCCCCAGCCAGACCACCGGGCCGCTCGCCTCTTCCGGACGGACCTGCAGGACGTTGAACCATGTGGAATAGGCGGGATGGGCGTCGGTCGGGAAGTCGACCCGGATGCGGTCGTCAAAGGGCAGGTCCATTTCTTCGGCCACGATCATGGCAAGGCCGGTATGGATCCCCTGTCCCATTTCGGTCCGGGGCACGTTGATGACGACGCTGCCATCCGGATGCAGCACCACGAAGGCGTTCAGGACAGCACTTTCGCCATCGACATGACCCTCCAGCCCGTCGACATCGACGGTGGAGAGATAGCCGATACCGGCAATGCCAGCGACAAGGGCGGTGCCGCCCAAGGCGGCGCCAGTCAGAAGCAGGCCGCGGCGGGTGATCAGGCGGGGCATGGCGGCTCCTATCCGGCAGACAGCGTGGCGGCGGCGCGGTGGATGGCGCGGCGGATGCGGGGATAGGTGCCGCAGCGGCAGATATTGGTGATCGCCTCGTCGATCTGCGCATCGCTGGGGTTGGGGATCTGCGACAGAAGCGCTGTCACCGCGATCAGGAAACCGGGCTGGCAATAGCCGCATTGCGGCACCTGTTCGTCCAGCCAGGCCTGCTGCACCGCCGAAAGCTGGCCATCGGGCTGGGCCAGCCCCTCCACCGTCACGACGCGGGCGCCTGAGAGGTCGCCGACAAAGACCTGACAGGAGGGCACGGACTGCCCGTCGATCAGCACCCGGCAGGCGCCGCACTCGGCAACGCCGCAGCCGAACTTTGGACCAAGAATGCCCAGATCCTCGCGCAGCGCCCATAAAAGCGGTTTGTCCGCGCTGCCCTCCAGCGCGACCGCGCGTCCATTGACGGTGAATTCGACCATGTCCCGGCTCCGTATCTGATCGGACGAGCTGCCGGTCGGTGGGACCGGGCACCCCTTATACTATACGGTATAGTATACTCAAACTCGGGGTGTCAATCTGGCGCCGATTGGTGCATACGCTATCGTGATCGAGGCCCGAGCTATGAAAAAAGACGACAAACTCTCCCTGCCCGCCCGTATCCTGAGGGCCGCCTTCATCACCTTTGGTGAGCGTGGCTATGACAAGGCGTCGATGGATGAGGTGGCGCAGGCCGCCGGGACCACGAAGCGCACGGTCTACGCGCATTTCACCAACAAGGAGACGCTGTTCCGCGCGTCCTTCGGGCAGGCCGTCGAATGGTTTCTGGCCGAACTCCCCGAGCTTGACCCCGCAGGCGATGTAGCGGCGGAGCTCACGCATTTCACCAGCCGGTTCAGCGATCTGTCCACATGGCGCGGGCCGGTGCGTCTGCAGCGCGTTGCGATCAGCGAGGCAGAGCGCCTGCCCGATCTCGCCGAGATGCTGCACGAGCGGGTCATCCGCGGCGCGGAGGACCGCATCGCCCGGTTTCTGATGGAAAGCCCCGGCTTCGGCAGCGTGGAGGCGGAGCGGGCGCTGCAGCTGGCCCGGCTGCTTCTGAACATGACGACGGCTCCGCAGCGCTTCGCCACCCTGATGGAGGCGACAAAGCCCGTTCACCTCCACCCCTCCGTCTCCGGCTTCGACCGCGACGAGGCATGGATCCGCCTTGCGGTGGAGTTCTTTCTTGGCGGTCTTTTCGCAGGCCAGTCGCAGGCCGGTGACGGGAACGCCCGGTAGACGCGGCCCCGCCCCCGCCTTTCCGCGGCGCCCTGACCAATGCCGCCAGCATCGCGGAACTGAAGGTGATGATCCCCCATGTCCCCAGCTCTTGCGGTGTGCCGGTGGGGGTGGAATGCCACCGCGTCGCCAACTGCGGGCTGGCCAACGAGGGGCTGCAGGCATGACCCCGGGAAAGCCTAGCACCCGGAACGCGGGCGGGCGGGGCGCCTCGGCCTGCCTGCCCGCCCCAAGGCTCTGCCCAAGTTTCGGGTCGGGCCCGCACCGTCTGCCCGAACTTCGGGCACTGCCTTGGCAAGACGCGCCACGCCGCCAGAAAAATATGTTAGACAGGTCCATTACGCTTTGAATGGGGCATCGCGCCTTCTGCCCTCCGTCCCGGGCAGGCGCGCAGGATATGGACCGCCCATGCTGAATGTCCGACAGATCGAGGCCTTCAAGGCCGTCATCGAAACCGGCACGGTCAGCCGCGCCGCCGCGCGGCTCTGCGTGTCCCAGCCCGCGATCAGCAAGCTGATCCAGCATCTGGAGCAGGATACCGGGCTGGAGCTTTTTGAACGCAGCCCCGGACGGATCCGGCCCACCGGCGACGCGCTGCTGCTGTTCGAGGAGATCAGCCGCCTTTATCGCGGGCTGGAGCGGCTGGAAACGGCGGCCTTCGACATCCGCAACAGCAACGGCACCATGCTGACCATCGGCGTGATGCCTGCGCTGTCGACCGGGTTCATTCAGGATCTGATCGTGGAATACCAGACCGCGAACAGCAGCGCGCGGGTCGCCCTGCACGCGCGTAGCACGATGAAGATCGCCGACATGCTGATTTCCGGCGGGCTCGACATCGGCCTGTCCTCCCATCCGGTCGACGATCCGGAGATCGAGCTGATCCCGCTCGACCGTCGCCCCTATGTCTGCGTCATGCCGCATGGCCACCCGCTGGCCGCGCGCGCGGCGCTGACGCCGCAGGATCTGGCCGGGATCCGCTTCATCAACTTCACGCCGACCTCGGATGTCCGGGCGCAGATCGACGAGATCTTCTCCTCTGCCGGGGTGCAGCGCGACATCGTGACAGAAGCCTCCATGGCGCCCAGCATCTGCGCCATGGTGGCGCGCGGATCGGGCGTGGCGCTGCTCAACCCGCTTTACCTTGGCGCCTTCACCGAACTGGTGACCTGCCGCCCCTTCACGCCCACGGTCAGCTCCGAAGTGTCGCTGCTGCTGTCCCGCCACCGGCCCCGCACCTCGCAGGTGGCGCGGTTCATCGATCTGGCCCGGGCCCATGCCGAAAGCCTGAGCCCGGCGCTTGGCACGCCGCTGCCCGGCACCGGTCGGGTCACCGCCACCTCCTGACCGCGCCGCCCGCAAGGGAAAGGCCCCGCCAGCCCGGCGGGGTCTTTCGGCATGGAACCAGCGCGCCCATAACCTGAGTTTCGCGCATAGCAATTATTTGGAATTTGACCGAAGAGGTCGCCGCATCCCAACCTGAGACCATGAGAACCCCCTGAAATCATTGCTCCGCAGGTGCGCAGTCGCGCCCCGCGGCAACGGGAGAGCCTTGGCTTGCTGGTCACCCAATTCATCATCCGCCGTCTGGTCTTTTCGATCTTCC
Organism: Salipiger marinus; assembly: GCF_035481585.1. Taxonomy (NCBI): domain Bacteria; kingdom Pseudomonadati; phylum Pseudomonadota; class Alphaproteobacteria; order Rhodobacterales; family Roseobacteraceae; genus Salipiger; species Salipiger marinus. The sequence goes on from NZ_JAYKSL010000005.1 coordinate 152,651, forward strand.
TGCTGTTCGGCGTCAGCGTCATCGTCTTTGCGCTGGTCAATGCCGTGGGCAATCCGATCGAGATCCTGCTGGCCGAACGCCCCGGCATCAGCCAGCAGGCCATCGACCAGATGACCGCCTATTACGGGCTCGATCAGCCCGCGACGACACGCTACCTGATCTGGGCGGGAAACCTGCTGCAGGGCGATTTCGGCACCTCCATCATCTACAACCAGCCGGTCTGGCAGATGATGACAAGCTGGGGGCTGGAAACCCTCAAGATACAGGTGCCGGGCATCCTGATCGCGCTCGCGCTGGCCACGGCCATGGCGGTGACGGCGGCGATGCGCCAGTACAGCCGTGTGGATTTCGGCGTGATGGCCAGCGCGATGCTGGGCCAGTCGCTGCCGGGCTTCTTCGTCGGCATCCTGCTGATCCTGATCTTTTCCTACTGGCTGGGCATCTTCCCGTCTTACGGCGCCTATTCCATGCGCTCCCCGCTCTGGGGCAGCCATCTGCTGGACGCGCTCTGGCACATGGTGCTGCCGGTGGCGATGCTGACCTTCTTCAACACCGCCGCGCTGACGCTGCTGATGCGGTCCAACCTCGTGGACATCCTGCGCCACGATTTTGTCACCGCCGCCCGGGCCAGCGGCCTGCCGGAACGGCGCATCATCTACGGCCATGCGCTGCGCAACGCGCTGATCCCGGTGCTGACCTATCTGTCGCTGCTCTTTGGCCTGATGCTGGGCACGGCGCCGGTGACCGAGACGGTCTTCACATGGCCCGGTGTCGGCTACCTTTATATCAACGCGATCCAGCAGCTCGACTATCCGGTGATCCTTGGCGTCACCATGGCCATCGCGGTGATGCTGGTCGTCGTCACGCTGCTGACCGACATCGCCTACGTCCTCATCGACCCCCGCATCAGATTGGACTGATCCATGGCCTCCATCGACCATATCTCCGCCGCCAGCACGGCGCGGACAGACAAACCGCGCGGCATGTGGGCGCAGGGCTGGGCGCGCTTCCGCCGCAACCGGACCGGCATGCTGGGGCTGGGGCTGGTCAGCTTCGTCGTGCTGGTGGCGATCCTGTCGCCGCTGATCGCGCCCTATGCGGCCAATGACCAGTCGGCGATGATGAATTTCGGCTCGCGCAGCGGTCCAAGCCTTGCCCATCCCTTCGGCACCGACCGGATGGGGTATGACGTGCTGACCCGGATCGTCTATGGCGCCCCCACGGCGCTGGCGGTCGGGCTGGGCACCATGCTGGTCGCCTCGGTGCTGGGGCTGCTGATCGGCGGCATCAGCGGCTATGTCGGAGGCTGGGCCGACGAGGTGATGATGCGCCTCACCGAATTCTTTCTGGTGCTGCCGGTCTTCGTGGTGATCCTTGCGGTGGTGCGGCTCTTCGGCGTGATCGTCGTGGGCACGCCGCTGGAAGACATCCCCTATCTCAACCTGACCACCATCGTGCTGCTGCTGGGGCTCTTCGGCTGGCCCCCCATCGCGCGGATCGCCCGGGCGGAATTCATGCGGCTGAAAAGCATGGAATTCGTCGAGGCCGCGCGCTGCATCGGCGCCACCCGGTCGGACATCCTGCTGCGCCACATCCTGCCCAATGCCATGCCCTCGCTGGTGGTGGTGATCGCGCTCGGCATCGGTTCGGCGATCCTGTCAGAGGCGATGGTCAGCTTTCTTGGCTTCGGCGACCCCGAGGCGATCAGCTGGGGCCAGCTGCTTTATTTCAACTATGCGCAGCTCAAGGTGTCGCCCTGGGCCTCCATCGCGCCAAGCACGGCGATCTTCATCACCGTTCTGGGCTTCAACCTTCTTGCAGATGGGCTGTCCGATGCTTTCAACCCCCGTGTCAAATAAACCCGCCCCGCAATCCGAACCGCTGCTGGACGTGCGCGGCCTGTCGGTCAGCTTTGGTCGCGGCACCAGCGCCGTGCCCGTGGTGATGGGTGTCGATCTGCGCGTGGGACGGCAGGAGACGCTGTGCCTTGTGGGCGAAAGCGGGTCGGGGAAATCCGTCACCTCGCTGGCGCTGATGGCTCTGGCACCGGGCGGGGCGGAGATCACCGGCGGGCAGGTGCTGTTCGAGGGGCAGGATCTGACCGCGATGGGTCCGGCGGCGCTTGGCAAGGTGCGCGGGCGGCGGATGGCCATGGTGTTCCAGAACCCGGCGCATTCGCTGAACCCGATCCTGACCGTAGGCAAGCAGCTTGGCGAGATCTATGCGTGGCACACCCGGGCCAACCGGCGCCAGACCCGCGAGCGCGTCGCCGACCTGCTGCGGCAGGTGGGGATCACCGATGCGCATGGGCGGCTGGACCAGTTCCCGCACGAGCTGTCCGGCGGGATGAAACAGCGCGTCTGCATCGCGCGCGCCCTGCTCTGCGATCCGGCGCTGATCCTTGCCGACGAGCCGACCACCAATCTTGACGTGACGATTCAGGCGCAGATCCTCGATCTGCTCGACGAGATCAAGGAGACCTTCCGCACCTCCATCCTGCTGGTGACCCATGACATGGGCGTGGTGGCGCGGATGGCCGACCGGATCTCTGTCATGTATGCCGGGCGCATCTGCGAAAGCGGCGAAGCGCGCGCGGTGTTCCGCGATCCGCAGCATCCCTATACCCGCGCGCTGCTGGACAGCACGCCGCGCATCGACATGCGCTACGAGCCGGGCGCGCGCGATCTGCCCGCCATCGGCGGACGCCCCCCCAATCCGGCGCAGCGGCCGGACGGCTGCCAGTTCCACCCGCGCTGCGCCGAGGCGGGCGAGGACTGCCGCACCCTGCTGCCGCGCATGACCGCCAGCGGACCCGGCCACGCGGTCAGCTGCCTGCGCCGTGGCTCTCGGGTCGAGGAGAACGCCGCATGAGCGCCCCCCTGCCCTTCCCCGCCCGCGACCTGCTGGAGGTGCGCGGCCTGCAGAAGCTTTATCCGGTCAGCCGGCGCGGCATGTTCCGCCGCCACCGCATTGGCGAGATCCGCGCCGTGGATGACATCTCGTTCGGCGTGGCGCGGGGCCAGACGCTGGGGCTGGTCGGCGAAAGCGGCTGCGGCAAGTCGACCACGGCCCGGGCGATCCTGCACCTGATCGACGCCAGCGGCGGCGAGGTCCGGCTGGGCGGGCAGGATCTGCTGCAGACGCTGCGCGGACCGGACCGCAAGGCCGAACTGGCGATGCGGCGGCGCGTGCAATACGTGTTTCAGGATCCCTACCTGTCGCTGAACCCGCGCTGGACCATCGCGCAGACCCTGTCGGAACCGCTGCGGGTGCATGACCTGCTGCCCCGGCCCGCGTGGCGGGACAGGGTGATCGAACTGCTCGACCTTGTGGGGCTGGAGCCGCATCACGCCGACCGCTACCCGCACGAGTTTTCGGGCGGCCAGCGGCAGCGCGTCGGCATCGCGCGGGCGCTGGCGGTGGATCCCGAACTGCTGATCCTCGACGAGCCGGTGTCGTCGCTCGACGTGTCGGTGCGGGCGCAGATCCTGAACCTTCTGGCGCGGCTGCAGGCGGAACTGGGACTGACCTACCTGTTCATTTCGCACGATCTCAGCTCGGTGCGGTTCCTCAGCACCCGCGTCGCGGTGATGTATCTGGGCAAGATCGTCGAGATCGCCGATGTGGACCGCCTGTTCGAGGCGCCGCGCCACCCCTACAGCCGCGCCCTGCTCAGCGCGATTCCGGTGCCCGATCCCGACCGCCCTTCGGCGCGCAACACCCTGCTGGGAGAGATCCCCAGCGCGATGAACATGCCCGCCGCCTGCCGCTTTCACACCCGCTGTCCCCGCGCCAGCGCCGTCTGCAAGGCGCATGAGCCCCCGATGGAACCCGGCCCGCAGGGCAGCGCACTGGCCTGCCACCACCCGCTGGAGCCCCCCGCGCCCTGATGAGGCGCGGCAAAGATGACCCACACAAAACCGACAACAGGGAAAAGACCATGCAAGTGAACCAGACACGACGGAATTTCCTCAAGACCACCGGTGCTGCGGCAACCGCGCTGGCAGGCGGCGCCGGAACCATGGCCCGCGCTCAGGCGCCGTTCTTCCGCATGTACATGATGATCCCCAACAACCAGCCCGCCCGGATGATCTGGGGCACGCTGGCGGCGCAGCAGATCTCCAAACTGGGCATCGACGTGCAGTCCAGCTATGTGCCGTGGTCGGTGATCACCCCGCGCCGCACCAATGGCGAGGGCAAGCCCCATGCCGACGGCGGCTGGGATGCCTATCTGGAGCGCTATTACTACAATTCGATCACGCCGGTGCCGAACAACCTGTTCTCGTCCTCGGCCTTCCCGCCGAACGGGCAGAATTTCTACTATGTCGATGACCCGGAAATCGACGCCTCGCTTGCCGATTACGCCGCCGCCCGCGAGGAAGCCCCCCGCATGGAGGCGATCACCCGCTTCCAGAAGCGCTGGTATGACATCCAGCCGATGACCATCCTGTTCTACCCCGAGGACGTGATCGCCACCAATCCCAAGCTTTCGGGGTTTTCGGGCACCACCTTCAATCCGGTGTTCTTCCCCGATCCCGAAAACTGGACCATCGCGGATGCGGGCGACGAGGCCAGCGCGGCCTTCGCCTCGTGGCAGCCGCCGCAGAACCTGACGCCGATGTATACGGGCGGCTATTCCGACGCCAATGTCTTTGGCCCGGTGTTCAACCGGCTTTATGAATACAAGGACTGGGACAGCAAAGAGATCCAGCCGGCGCTGGCCACCGGCCACACCGTGTCCGAGGACGGGCGGCACTGGGTCATCACGCTGCGTGAAGGCGTGCGCTGGCACAGCGGCGAGGAATTCACCGCCGAGGATGTGGTGTTCACATGGGCGATGATCCTGAACGAGGCCTATGCCTCGCCCTTCAACGCGCCGTTCAAGGAGATCTTCGCCTCGCCCGAGGCGTTCAGCGCCACCGGCAAATACGAGGTCACCGTGGATCTGCCCAAATTTACGGTGCAGTTCGAACACTGGGTGATGAACGCGATGCAGGTGATGCCGAAACACGTGCTGGAAGGCATCGCCCCCGAAGATCTGCGCGCCCATCCGTTCAACACATGGAACGGCACCTTTGATGTCACGCTGTCGGACGGATCGACCTATTCCGCGAAGGGCGGCGTGGGCACCGGCCCGTGGATCAGCGAGGGTCAGGACCAGATGCGCAACACCTTCGTCTACACGAAGAACCCCGATTACTGGAAAGAGACGCCGGGCAATGTCACCACCTATTATCTGGTGAACATCCAAGGGTCGGATGCGGTGCTGTCGGCGCTGCGCGCGGGAGAGATCGACGCGCATGATCCCATGTATGACATCGGATCGCTTGTCGACACGATCGACCCGTCATGGGGCAAGGTGCAGACCTATGACAGCTACAAGTGGCAGCATGTCTGCTACAACCTGAGGCACCCGATTTTTGGCACCGGTGTCGACACGCCCCTTGGCCGCGAGGATCCCTCCCGTGCGGCAGAGGCTGCGGCCTATGTCCGGCAGGCCTTCAGCCATGCGATGCCGCGCGAACAGATCGTGCAGGAAATCGCCAGCGGCTTTGGCGCGCCCGGCACGGTGCCGATGCCCTTCACCGCACCGGAATACGCGGCGGATCTGCTCAAGCCCATCGAGTACGATCTCGAAATCGCGCGCGAATTCATGACCAAGGCCGGTTACGTCTACTGACGGCCCGCCGGACGCGGCGCGGCCCGCGTCCGGCCCCCCTTCCAGAACCGTCCGAACCTATGGAAAGCAGAACCATGACCAAAAAGATGATGCGGCTCGGCCTGTCGATGCGCGGGCTTGGATACCACCCCGCCGCGTGGCGTCACCCCGATGTGCCGGTCAATGGCGCCAGCGAAATCGAGCATTACCACACCGTCGCCCGCCATGCCGAACGCGGCAAGATCGACATGATCTTCTTCGCCGATGGCGCGGGCGTGCGGGCCAAGGACACGCCAAAGGGCTCGCTGGCGCGGCTGGGGCAATACATCACCGACATCGAACCCACGGTGCTGCTGGCCTCGATCTCGGCGGTGACCACGCATCTGGGGCTCGTGACCACGGCATCCACCGCCTATAACGAACCCTATAACCTTGCCCGCCGCTTTGCGGGGCTGGACCTGATGAGCCATGGCCGCGCCGGGTGGAACATCGTGGCCTCATGGTCGAACGAGGAGGCCAAGAATTTCGGCCTTGAACAGGTGCGCGACTATGGCGAGCGCTACGAGCGCGCCGCCGAATGCGCCGAGGCGGTGACCGGGCTCTGGGACAGCTGGGAAGACGGGGCCTTCGTGCTCGACAAGGAGTCGGGGATCTTCTTCGACGAAAGCCGCATGCACCGGCTGAATTTCGAGGGCAAGCATTTCAAGGTGCGCGGTCCGCTGAACGCCCGGCCTTCGGAACAGGGGCGGCCCATCGTGGTGCAGGCGGGCAATTCCCCCGCCGGGCGCGACATCGGCGCCAAGCTGGCCGAGGTGATCTATACCGCGTCCAACACCATCGAGGACGCGCTGACCTATTACGCCGACATGCGCGAGCGGCTGGCGAAATTCGGCCGCCCCCCCGATGCTCTGCGGGTGATGCCGGGCTTCCGCACCTATATCGGCAGGACGCGCGAAGAGGCGCAGGAGAAGTTCGAGATGCTGCAGGATCTGATCGATCCGGTGGTGGGGCTGTCCTTCCTTGCCGACACGTTCGGCGATCTGTCCGGCCTGCCGCTGGACGAACCGATCCCGGCGGATTTCAAACCCGCAGGCGACCGGGAAGGGATCAGTGGCTGGGCCGACCGGCTCATCGCGCGGTCCCGTCAGGACGGCAAGACCATCCGCGAGCTTTACCTTGAACAGGCGGGGCAGGCGTCCAGCAACTACATCGGCACCGCCGCCGACATCGCCGACATCATGGAGGACTGGTTCCACAAGGAGGCCTGCGACGGCTTCAACCTGACCGTGCCCCACCTGCCCGGCGGGGCTGCCGATGTGTCCGACCTGCTGGTGCCGGAACTGCAGCGCCGGGGGCTGTTCCGCACCGAATACGAAGGGCGCACCCTGCGCGAGAACCTTGGCCTGCCGCCGCATCGCAACCGCTATACCGGCGCCGACCGGGTGCGCGAGGCCTCTATCGCCTGAGATCCGGTGCGGCCCCCGGACCGGGTCATGCAAAAAGGGCGGACCTGCGGGTCCGCCCCAAGGGATGCCGGAAAGAGGGAGCGCCCTCCGGCATCATGCTCTGGCCTCAGTGCGACACGGCGATGGCCTCGTCCGAGGCCGACTGCGCGTCGCCGCTGCGCAGGTTCGGGCGCAGTTCCAGCCCCAGCCGCGACCGCAGCGTGTCCCCGGCATAGTCGGTCTGCGCCAGACCCCGGCGCCGCAGTTCCGGCATCAGCAGCGTCAGGAAATCCTCGGCGCCGCCCGGCATGTAGGGGGCCATCAGGTTCCAGCCGTCGCAGGCGCCATCCTCGAACCAGTCCTGCATCAGATCGGCGATCTGCGCCGGGGTGCCGCAGCAGACATTATGCCCGGACGAGATCGAGATCTCCTCATAGACCTGCCGGATGGTCATCGGGGTGCGTTCCAGCCGCCGTTCCCACTGCACGATGGCGCTTTTGACGCCGTTCGATTCCGGCAGCGGCAGCGGCATCAGCTCTTCGGGGTCGCGGTCGCTGAGATCGCCGAACATCTTGGAAATCAGCTGCAGCCCCACCGCCGGATGGACCAGCGATTTCATCTCGTCAAGCTTGGCCTGCGCCTCGGCTTCGGTGGTGCCGATGATCGGCATGATGCCCGGCATGATCATCACCTTGTCGGGATCACGCCCGGCGGCGGCCACGCGCGCCTTCATGTCGGCATAGAACTCCTGCGCGATGCCCTTGTCCTTCTGCCCGGTATAGATGATGTCGGCGATGCGCGCGCCAAGATCGCGCCCCGGCCCCGATCCGCCCGCCTGCGCGATCACCGGATGCCCCTGCGGCGAGCGTGCAAGGTTCAGCGGCCCGCGCACCTGATAATGCGGCCCCTTGTGATTCAGCAGATGCATGCCTTCGGGCCGGAAATAGCGCCCCTCCGCCTTGTCGCGCACGAAGGCGTCGTCATCCCAGCTGTCCCAGAGCCCGGTAACCACGTCGAAGAATTCATTGGCGCGCTCATAGCGTTCGGAATGGTCCATCAGCGCATCGCGGCTGAAATTCAGCGCCTCTTCCTCGGACCAGCCGGTGACCACGTTCCAGCCCGCGCGCCCGTCAGAGATGTGATCCAGCGAGGCGAACTTGCGGGCCAGCGCATAGGGTTCGTTATAGGTGGTGGAGGCGGTGCAGATCAGGCCGATCCGGTCGGTGACGGCCGCCACGGCGGCCAGCAGGGTCAGCGGCTCGAACCGGTCGATATGGCCGTGGCGGCTCAGTTCTTCGGCATCCTTGTGCGGGATGCGCACGGCGGCGCCGTCGGCCAGGAACATGAAGTCGATCTTCTGCTCCTCGGCGGCCTTGATGATCCGGGCATAGCCTTTGAAGTCATTCGCGATCCCGGCATCGGCATCGGGATGGCGCCAGCCCGAATTATGGGCGCCGTTCTGCACCATGTTGATGCCGATCTTCATGCGACGGGGGGGGTTGGTCATGGTCGTCTCCTTTTCCGGCGGCGCCGGGTGGTCAATGGTCGGAAGCGGGGGCGGCCCCCAGCGGGAAATGGCAGGCACAGCCCCGCCCCCCGTCATGGCTGGCCAGAGGCAGATCCTCGACGCAGCGGCGCGGAAGCTCGTGACCCCCCTGCGCCACCCGCGCGGCGGCGGGCAGGCCGGGCGCCACGCGCCGCGCCTGCGGACAGCGGGTGTGAAAGACGCAGCCCGAGGGCAGCGCGAGCGGGCTGGGGATGCTGCCCTCCAGCAGCGCCACCTCGCGGCCGCGCTCAAACTCGGGATCGTCGCTGGCCACCACGGACAGCAGGCTTTCGGAATAGGGATGGCGCGGGCTCATGCAGACGTCGCGCGCAGGGCCCTGTTCGACGAAGCGGCCCAGATACATGACGCCCGTGTCATCGGCGAAATGGCTGACCAGCGCCAGATCATGGGTGATGATGACATAGGTCAGCCCCAGCCGGTCCTGCAGTTCCACCAGCAGGTTGACGATCTGCGCCTGAATCGACACGTCAAGCGCGCTTACCGGCTCGTCGAGCACAAGGATTTCCGGCTCGAGGATGATGGCGCGGGCGATGGCCACGCGCTGACGCTGGCCCCCCGACAGTTCGTTGGCGTAGCGGTCCAGATGCGCGGGGCTCAGCCCCACCTGACGGATGACCCGTTCGATCCGGGCGCGCTGGTCGGCGCGGTCGCGGGTGATGTCATGCACCACCAGCGCCTCGCGCAGCACCTCGCGCACCCGCATGCGCGGATCGATGGAGGCGCGCGGATCCTGCAGCACCAGCTGCACCCTGCGCCGCAGCCGCCGACGGTCGCGGGCGGTCAGCCCCGACAGGCGGGTGCCGTCCACGATGACCTCGCCAGAGGTCATCCGCACCAGCCCGACCAGCGCGCGGGCGAGCGTGCTTTTGCCCGACCCGCTTTCGCCGACAATGGCGTAACAGCTGCCGCGCGGGACGCTGAAGCTGACATTCTGGACCGCGCGCACATGGCGCTGCACCCCGGTCCGGAAGAAGGAGCGCCCGACCGGGAAGGACACGCAGAGATCCTGCACCTCCAGATGGCGGGCGGCAGGCGCGGTCGCGGGGGCCTGCTGCGCCGGGCTTTCCTGCGCGGGCTGGGCAGGGCGAAGGTGGCGCAGGTCACGCGGCATGAAGGCTCTCCGTCTCGTCGGGAAAATGGCAGGCCACGTCGGCCTTGCCGCAGCGGGTCAGTTCGGGCGCGTGTGTGGTGCAGGCCGCCCGGCCCCCGGACCGCGCGCAGCGCGGCGCAAAGGCGCAGCCCGGCGGCAGCTGGCCCAGCATCGGCGGCTCGCCTTCGATGGCGGGCAGCATCCGGGTGCCGCCGCCATGGCGCAGCTTGGGCGTGGAGGCCGCCAGCGCGCGGGTATAGGGGTGGCGGGGCCTGCGGAACACCTCCTCCACCGGCCCGGTCTCGACGATGCGTCCGGCATAGATCACCGCCACGTCATCGGCATACCTCGCCACAAGGCCCAGATCGTGGGTCACCAGCATCATCGCCATGTCCCGTTCTTTCTGCATCTGGCGCAGCAGGGTCAGGATCTGCTGCTGGATGGTCACGTCCAGCGCCGAGGTCGGCTCGTCCGCAAGCAGCAGTTCAGGCTCCTGCGCCAGCGCGATGGCGATGACGATGCGCTGTTTCATCCCGCCGGAGAACTGGTGCGGCCACGCGTCCAGACGGCTTTCGGGATCGGCGATCTGCACCGCCTTCAGCAGCGCGATGGACCGGTCGCGCACCTCTGCCGGGGTCATCCGGCGGCCCGAGGTAATCGCCTCCGCCAGCTGCGCGCCCACGGTCATCACCGGGTTGAGCGCGCTTGCCGCGTCCTGAAAGACCACGCCGATATGCTGCCGCCGCAGCGCCTGCACCTGCGCCCCGCTGAGCGACGAGACCTCTTCGGACCCGATCCGCAGCGAGCCGCCCGACACCAGCGCCTGACCGCGGGGCAGCAGCGTGGCGACGGCGCGCAGCAGCGTGCTTTTGCCCGACCCGCTTTCGCCCACCACGGCCAGCGTGCGCCCGCGCCGCAGCGCAAAATCCACGCCGCGCACCGCCGGAAGCGGACCCTTGTCGGTGAGATAGGAAATCTCCAGATCCCGCCCGATGGCGGCAGCATCGCCCACGGTTTCTGCCCGGGCCCGCGCCTGTGCGGCGGTTTCGCGGGGCACCGGCAGCGCCCGCCCGCCGTTCAGCAGCCGGGCCAGCAGCCCCTGCCCCCGCCGCCGCCGCGCGCTGGTGGGATCGTAGATGTTGCGCAGTTCCTCGCCCAGCAGGTTGAAGCCAAGTGCCGACAGCGCAAGGAACAGCCCCGGAAAGGTCGCCATATAGGGATGGGTGCGGATGTAGGACCGGCTTTCGCCCAGCATCGTGCCCCATTCCGGTTCGGGCGGCTGGGTGCCGAGGCCAAGAAAGCTCAGACCGGAGGCGTTGAGCAGGGTCGAGGCGAAGAGCAGGCTGCAGAGCGTGACAAGGATGCCGCCCATATTGGGCAGGACGTGCCGCCCCATCACCCGCAGCGGCGAACAGCCCAGAGAGACGCTGCCCTCCACGAAGGGTTCGGCAAGGGTGCTCATGGCGACGGCGCGGGTGGTGCGGATGAACACCGGCACCGACACGATGCCCACGGCAAGGATCACGTTCAGCGTGCTGGGCCCCATGATCGCCACGATGGCCAGCGCAAAGACGATGTCGGGAAAGGACAGCAGGATGTCGACGCCGCGCATCAGCAGGCTGTCGAAGGTGCCGCGCAGATAGGCCGCCGCCAGCCCCAGCGGCACGCCGATGACAAAGGCCACCGCCACGCCGCCCACGCCGATGCCGATGGAGGTCCGCGCGCCCAGCAGGATGCGGCTGAACACGTCGCGGCCCAGCTGGTCAGTGCCGAACCAGTGCGCCGCCGAAGGGGGCTGCAGCGTGGCCATGAAGTTCTGCGCGTAAGGATCCTGCGGCGCGAGCCACGCACCGAACAGCGCAAGGATCATCATGAAGCCGACCAGCAGCAGCCCGATCAGGCCTTTCGGCGCGCGGGCGATGCGGCGCAGGGTGGCCAGCCGCGGATGCATCAGCAGGCCTGCGCGGGGCGCTGCGGCGGAAGGATGTGTCATGGTCATCGGAGGCCCCTTTTCACGCGGCGGTGTAATCGCGCGTCCGCGGGTCGAGCCATTGCCCGAGCAGATCCGTCGCAAGGTTGATGAGAACGAAGAACACCGCGAACATCAGCACGCTGTACTGGATGACCGGATAGTCGGAACTGCTGACGGCGCTGACCAGCAGCCGCCCCAGCCCGGGCACGCCAAAGACGGTTTCGGTCACCACGGAGCCGCCCAGCATGCCGCCGAACTGCACCCCCGCCACGCTGACGGCGGCAATCAGCGAATTGCGCAGCGCATGGCGCAGGATCACCACATGTTCCGACAGCCCCTTGGAGCGGGCGGTGTCGAGGTAATCCTTGCCCATCACCTCCAAGAGGTTGGCGGTGACCAGTCGGCTGAACAGCGCGGCAGGCCGGGTCGCCACCACCAGAACCGGCAGCACGTAATGCGCAGGCGTCGCCGCCCCCGCCGCCGGAAGCCAGCCCAGATTCACCGCAAAAAGCCAGATGCAGAGCAGGCCCAGCCAGTAGATCGGCATGGAAATGCCCGCCAGCGTCAGCACCGTCACCACGGCATCGAACCACCCGCCCTGCCGCAGCGCGCAGATGACGCCCGTCACCACCCCGAAGGCAAGCCCGATCACCAGCCCGCCGATGGCGATGATCAGCGTCTTGGGCATGCGCTCGGTGATTTCCAGAACCACCGGGCGCGAGGTCCGGAACGAGGTGGCGATCTCGGGATCGACCACGCCGCGCAGGAACAGCATGTAGCGTTCCAGCGGCGGGCGGTCGAGCCCGAGGTGATGCCGGATGTCGGCAAGCTCGTCTTCGGTGGCCATGTTCCCCGCAAGGTGCAGCGCCGGATCGCCGGGGATCAGGTCGACGAACCAGAAGGCCAGCAGACTGACCACAAAGAGGGTCGGAATGGCGACGGCGAAACGTCTGAGGATGAACATGGCCTGCCGTCCTCAGCCGTCGACCGAGACTTGGACGGTGTCGAACAGCATCGTCTCGTCCGGGCGGATGGTGAAGCCGGTGACGGTGTCGGCGATGCCGATGGCCTGCTTCTGATACCACAGGAAGACGAAGGGCATCTCGTCCCAGACGATCTGCTGGATCTCGGCGTAGATCTTCTTCTGCTCCTCAAGGTCGGTGGTCGCCCGTCCGTCGGCCAGCAGGCTGTCGACCCGCGCATTGTTGAACCCGGTGGTGTTGGCGGACACTCCGCTGCGGAACAGGCGGTAGACGGTAAAATCGATGCCCGCCGTGGCCCGCCCGATCATCGACATGTCATAGCTGCGCTCTTCGATCGGCACCTGATGGGCCGCGGACCAGCTGGGCAGATCCAGCACGTTGGGCGTGGCCTTGACGCCGATCGCCTGCCACTGGCCGGTCAGCGCCTGACAGACCTGCGAGTCCTTGATGTAGCGGCCGTTGGGGCAGTTCACCCGCAGTTCCAGCGGGCTGTCCGGCCCGAACCCGGCCTCGGCCAGAAGCGCCTTGGCGCGTTCGGGATCATAGGGTTTGGGCTCGAAGGTCACGCGCAGCGCGTCCTCGGTGCCGGGGCCCACCTGTCCCTGCGACGGCGTGCCGAGCCCGCCGAGGATGCCCTGCACCATGCCGTCGCGGTCGATGGAGATATTGAGCGCCTCGCGCACCCGCTTGTCTTCGAGCGGGCCGCGCAGCACCATTTCCATCGAGATGGAGAACATGCTGTCGGGCAGGATCACCGAGGCGGTATCCAGCGCGTCGATGGTCGGGATCGATTCCGCGGGCACCCGGTCGACGATGTCGACCTCGCCCGTCTCCAGCAGCGCCATGCGCGCGTGCCGTCCTCCGGCACGGCCATGAAGGTGATCCGTTCCAGCGTGGCCGGGCGCGCGCCCTTGTAATCGGGGTTCGGCACCAGAGTGAACCGCTCGCCGCCGATGAACTCCTCGACCATGTAGGGACCGCTGCCCACCGGCTTGCGGCCATATTCCGCCCCCATCTCGGCATTGGCGTCGGTGTCGATGATCCCGGCGGCGCTGTTGGCCAGCAGCATCAGGACGTGGCCATTGGGTTCGGCCATGTGAAAGACGACCGTATCCTCGCCCTGCGCCTCGGCCTTGCCGAGCGAGGCATAAAGCCCGGCATAGATCGAGCCGCTGTCAGGATCGAGCAGCTGGTTGAACGAGGCGGCGACCGCCTCTGCATTGACCGGCCTGCCATTGGTGAAGCTGTGCCCGGTCTCGAAGCTGACGGTAAAGGTCATGCCGTCTTCGGACCAGCCGTAATCGGTGGCAAGCGCGGGCACCACCTTGTTGTCGGCATCGATGCGGAACAGCTGCTGGAACACCAGCCCGTCCACCGTATTGCCCACGGGCAGCGAATTCACATGCGGATGGAAGGTGGTGGCATCGGCCCCCACGGCGATGCGCAGCTCGCCCTCGGGGGCGGCGATGGCGGCAAGCGGCAGCGCCGTCGCCAGCAGCAGCGAGGCGGCCACAGTGCGGGCGCGGAAGGAAGATCGGACAGCAGAAAGGATCTGGTTCATGGCGGTTCCCGTTGGCATCAGGTTTCTGGCCTCCGAAGCGACAGGCCACGGAGATCGTTCAAGAAGATCCGGATTGTCCCAAGCTGTCGGGCGGCGTTCTGCGGTCGCCTCGCGGCATTGGGTAGGACCAGCTTGGCCAAGCCGCACCCCTGCTGTCAAATTATGATTGACGGGTATCTATATCCTGAAGTTATGCTCTGGCATGAATTACCGACAATGCGAGATCTTCGTCACCGCGCTGGAAGCGGGGTCCGTCACCGCCGCGGCGGACCGGCTTGGCCTGTCCCAGCCCGCCGTCAGCAAATCGCTGAAGCTGCTGGAGACGGAACTGGGGGTGCGGCTGTTCCGGCGCGGCGCCAAGGGGCTGCAGCCCACCGACGAGGGGCGGTCGCTTTATCTGGAGGCGGCGCGGCTGACCGAAAGCTTCAGCCATCTCGAAGGCTATGCGCAGGGGCTGGCGCGGCTGGAGCATGCCCGGCTGGAAATCAGCTGCATTCCCGCCCTGTCCATCGCGTGGCTGCCCGAGGCGATTTCGGACTTTCTCAGGGAATATGGCGACCTGTCGCTGTCGTTCCGGTCCTTCAGCTCTCCGGAGACGGTGCAGCGGGTGGCGCGGGGCGAGCTGGACATCGGCATCTCTCAGGCGAGAAACGAAGATCTTTCCATCGAAAAGACACGGCTTTTCGATCTGCACGCGGTCTGCGTGCTGCCGCCGCGGCACCGGCTGGCAGGGGCCGCGCAGATCCGGCTCGACCAGATTGCGGCAGAACGCATCCTGTCGCTGAGCACCGCCGACGAGATCCGCCGCAAGTTCGAGGCGCTGATGCTGATGGCCGGTCATCCGGTTCAGGGCGGGATCGAGGTGGCCATCGGCGCGATGCTGTGCCGGATGGTCGCCGACGGCCACGGGCTGGGCATTGTCGACGCGGAATCGGCGCGGCTTTTTGACGGGGCCGGAATCGTCGTCCGCCCGCTGGCCGAAGAGATCTCGGTGCCGATCTATCTGCTGCAGAACCCGCTCAAGCCGCAGTCGCTGATCGCGCGCAAATTCGTCGATCACCTGCTGCAGGTCACCGCCCCGCGCCGGGACGCTCCCCGCGCCCCATGAACCGCAGGTTATGGATCCATTCTGCACCACTGCCCGGCAGGCCGTAAAAATGCCGGTTTGATATGCATATTTTAGAGCGGGGCGCCGGTTCACGCCTTCTGGCGCGTCCGTCAGCCTGACGCCACGCGGGCTTGCAGCTTGGTCCGGCCTGCATCGCTCCGGCCAAGGATAACCCCCCGGATCTTGCCCTCCCCCCGCTCGCTGCAGCTGCGGCAGGAGCTGACCCTCCGGCGTTTCGCGGTGGCATGCCATGCCCCCGATCCAAGATCCGGACTGCGGGGCGGTCGCATTTTTGGTGGTCCGTGTCGCAATTCCCGCCATGCGCAGGACCACGGCATGAGAGCCTGCGACACCAAGGCACGGGACCGGAGGACCGACACACCGTCCTTCCCCACATGACAGCCAGCCCCGGATTCCGACGCGCCGCGCCGGACCAAGCCAAAGAAGATGCCGATGCGCTTGCCGTCCGACGTTCTGTCCACCCTGATGCGGCGCAAGCCGGACCATGCGCTTGCGCAGGATTTGTAGTGTGATCCCGGCGTGTTTCAGGTCGATCTTGATCTGATCTGGTATCGGGACTGGCTGTTTTCGATCCCCGCCTGTGAAATTCCCAAGGCTGGCAGCTATGTCGTCCACGAGGTGGGGGTCTATTCCGTGGTGATCGTCCGCGGCAGCGATGGCGACATCCGCGCCTTCCACAATTCCTGCCGTCATCGCGGATCTGTGCTGTGCAAAAGCAAGAATGGCACCGGCGCAAAGCTGGTCTGCCCCTATCACCAGTGGACCTATGAACTGGACGGGCGGCGGCTTTGGGCGCGCGACATGGGCCCTGACTTTGACGCGACCAAGCACGGGCTGAAGCCGGTGCATTGCCGCCACCTGTCGGGCATGGTCTATATCTGCCTTGCCGAGATCGCGCCGCCCCTCGAAGAACTGGCCGCCGAAACCGCACGCCATCTTGCGCCGCATGATCTTGAAAACTCGAAGGTCGCTTTTGAAAGCACCATCATCGAGAATGGCAACTGGAAGCTGGTCTGGGAAAACAACCGCGAATGTTACCATTGCGCCGGCAATCACCCCTCGCTCTGCCGCACCTTCCCCGAGGATCCGCGCACCATCGGCAATGACGGGTCGGGCGAGATCGCGGGCCTGCGCACGCCGCTGCTGGACACCGCCGAAAGCTATACCATGGACGGCAGGGTGGCGGTGACCAAGCCCAACTCCTCGCTGCCGTTCCGCGATGGCGGCGCGCTGCTGAAGTTCAAGTATTCGGGCTGCTGGACCCATGTCCTGTCCGACCACATCCTGCTGTTCCGGGTCACGCCGATCAGCGCCACCCAGACCGAGGTCTGCACCAAGTGGCTGGTCCACAAGGATGCGGTGGAGGGGCAGGATTACGACCTGAAGCGGCTGACCGAGGTGTGGATCGCCACAATGACGAGGACCGCGAGGTGGTGGAAAACAACCAGCGCGGCATCCGCTCCCCCGCCTACCAGCCCGGTCCCTATTCGCCGACCCATGAAGGCGGCAACATCCAGTTCGTCGACTGGTATGTCGCGACGATGATCCGGGCGATCACCGGCACAGCCGCCCCGCTTGCGGCGGAATAGGGCGATGGCGCTGTCATCCGCCCTGACCGCCACAGCCGAGCCCGGGATCTGGACCGATGCCGAGCCGCTTCTGTGCTGCTCGGTGGTGCCCGAGGCCCCAACGCCGCAAGCTTCAGCTTCGTGTCGCCGTCAGGGTCGCAGTTCCGCTATGAGCCGGGGCAGTTCGTGACGCTGGACCTGCCGCTGCCCGGCGGAACGGTCTGGAAAACCTGCACGATCTCCTCCTCGCCCTCGCGTCCGCTGACCCTTTCCGTCACGGTCAAGGCGCAGGCGGCCAGCCTGGGCACGCGCTGGATGGCTCGATCATTTGACGCCGGGGATGCGGCTGCGCGCCTCTGGTCCTGCGGGGATCTTTACCCTGCCGCGCGCCGAACGGAAGAAATACCTGTTCATCTCGGCGGGCTCGGGGATCACCCCGTCGCTGGCGATGACCACCTATCTTTATGATCGCGGCACCGATATCGACGTGACCTTCGTGCATTGCGCGCAGCGTCCGCAGGACATCATCGCGCGGCAGCGGCTGGAACAGATGGCCTCGCGCGTGCCGTCGATCCGGCTGGTCTTCATCGTCGAACAGGACGACCCCTACCGGGTCTGGACCGGGCTGCGCGGGCGGCTGAACCAGCTGATGATCGGGCTGATCGCCGGGGATTATCTGGAACGGGAGGTTTATTGCTGCGGGCCGGAGCCGTTCATGGATGCGGTGCGGGAAATGCTGATCGCGCTTGGCTTCGACATGGCGCGGTATCATCAGGAAAGCTTTGGCGCGCCGGTCCGGAAAGAAGACCAGCTTGCGCAGCATGACGATGTGATCCCCGACGAGGAGGCCGCCGCCAGCATCGCCTTTGCCCGGTCGGCGGTAAAGGCCAGCTGCACCCAGACCGACACCGTTCTGGCGGTGGCGCGCGGCGCGGGGATCGTCATCCCTTCCGGCTGCACCTTCGGGGTCTGCGGCACCTGCAAGGTCAGAAAGACCGCGGGCGATGTTCACATGGTCCATAACGGCGGCATTTCCGAAGAGGACATCGCCGAGGGATATATCCTTGCCTGCGGTTCGAAACCCATCGGGGCGGTCGCACTGGATCTCTGAAACCACGCCCCCTCTCCCCCCTCACGCCCGGAAAGTTCCTTTCATGCGGATCGCGAAAATCCACCTCTTTCAATACGAGCTGCCGGTGACCAACGGCCCCTGCCGCTGCACCGCCGGATGGACGCGCTGCTGTGCGGGCATAATTACGCCAAGGCGGCGGTGGACATCGCCGCGCATGACCTGTGGGGCAGGCAGCTTGGCGTCAGCGTGTCGTACCTGCTGGGCGGGGCGCCGACCGACCGGGTGGCCTCTTATTACTCCATCGGGGTGGCTGCCCCCGACGAGGCCGCGCGCATCGCCGCCGAAAAGGCCCGCGAAGGCTATCCCCAGCTTCAGGTCAAGCTGGGCGGTCGCGACGTGGCGCTGGATATCGAGACGCTGCGCAAGGTCTGGCAGGCGATCCGCGACACCGGCATGACGCTGGCCGCTGACGGCAACCGGGGCTGGACCACGCGCGACGCGCTGCGGATCAGCCGGGACTGCGCCGATATTCCGATGGTGCTGGAACAGCCCTGCGACACGCTGGAGGATCTGCAGAAAATCCGCCCGCTCTGCCATCACCCGATCTATCTGGACGAAACCGCCACCAGCCTCAACACCGCGATCACGGCGGCGGGCACCGGGCTTGCCGACGGGTTCGGGATGAAGATCACGCGGATCGGCGGGCTGCATCCCATGCGCGCCTTCCGCGACCTGTGCGCGGCGCGCAACCTGCCGCATACCTGCGACGATTCATGGGGTGGCGACATCATCGCGGCGGCCTGCGTGCATATGGCGGCCACCGTCGCCCCCCAGCGGATGGAGGGCGCATGGCTCGCCGCGCCCTATATCGACGGGCATTATGACGCGGAAAACGGCATCAGCATCAGGGACGGCCACATCGCGCGCCCTTGGGGCAGGGTCTGGGCGTGTCACCCGATGAAAGCCTGTTCGGCGCCGCCCTGCTTTCGGCCTGACACCTGCCTGCCGCGCGGGGCCCCGAACAGGCGCCGCGCGGCACGGGCTGTCATTCGTGGCGGGCGCGCCATTCCTTGTAGCGCAGCACGGCATTGCCGCCGATCTGCTGGAACGGCTGCGGCGGCAGGCGTCTGGGTGGCGCTTCGGCGGTGAAATGCCGGGTGATGTCGGTTTCGATGCCGCAGGCCAGGTCTGCCGCACCAATCCCGGTCAGCGTGCCGCGCGCGGTGCCAAGCCCGTTCTGCACGCAGCCGGAATAAAGCCCGTGGTCCAGCTTGCGCATGACCGCCACGCCATTCAGCGTCAGGCACAGATGCCCGGCCCCGGCGTGTTCCATCTTCATGCCGCGCAGCTGCGGAAAGCGGGCATCGAATTTCTGCTGCATGACCCGCGCGGCGCGCTGCACATGCCCCGGCCCGATCCGCCGGTCCGGGGCCAGCGTGGCACAGGTGCGCGTGACGATGCGGTTGCCGCCCTGCCCGCTGTCGATCCGGCGCACGGTGGTGCCCATCGGATCCGAAGGCGTGATGCCCCAGCGGCTTTTTCCGCCCAGCCGGGCGAGCGCCTCGGCATCCAGTTCCGGCGTCATCACCGCGTAAAGGAAAATCTGCATCAGCCGGCCTTTTTCAAAACCGAAGCTTTCCAGATGGCCGTTGACGGTCAGGATGACGCGGCCCGCGCTAACCTGCCCCTGCGGCGTTGTCACCGTCCAGCTGTCGCCGGTGCGGGTCAGCGCCGTCACCGGGCTTTGTTCGTGGATCTGCACGCCGCCGCGCGCCAGCCCCGCCGCAAGCCCCCGGATATAGCCCGCAGGCTGCAGCATCACCGTGCCGGGCGTGTAAACCCCCCCCCAGATAATGCCGCGATCCGGTCAGCTGGACCATCGCCTGCGCGTCGAGCATTTCGCACTGCTCACCCAGCGAGGCCAGATGCGCCGCATAGCTCTGGTTATGGGCATGGGCGGTGGCGCTGGCGGCACCGTTCACCTTGCCCGCACGGTCGAAGAAATGCGCGTCGATCTGGTAATCGGTGACCGCCCCGAAGGCAAAGGCGATGGCCTGCCGGTTCAGCGCGATCATGGCGCGGTCATCGCCCGCCCCGGCATAATCCTCCGAGGCAAGGTCGTGCGGCAGATCGATCATGAACCCCGAATTGCGCCCCGCCGAGCTTTCGGCGATGCGCCCCGCCTCCAGCACCGTGACGGCGGCGCGGGGGTCGATCTGTTGCAGCCGTCGGGCAGCGGAAAGCCCGGCAAAGCCCGCGCCCACGATGACCACATCCGCCGTCCGCGCGCCGGTCAGGGGGGCGCGTTCGGGCGCTGGCCCCAGGATCAGGTTCCAGGCAGCCGGCCCCTGAAGGGCCGGCAGACGGTCTGCACGCAGGTGCTTCAAGCCACGGCCTCATCCGCATCGTCGGACAGATCCACCCAGATCGTCTTGAGTTGGGTATACTGGTCATGCGCGTGGATGCTGTTGTCGCGCCCGCCGAAACCGCTGGCCTTGAACCCGCCGAACGGGGTCGAGATGTCGCCCTCGCCAAAGCTGTTGACGGTGACCGTGCCCGCGCGGATCGCCCGCGCGCCCCGGATCGCCCGTTTCACATTGGCGGTGAAGATCGAGGCGGCCAGACCATATTCGGTGTCATTGGCCAGCGCGATCGCCTCGTCGAAACTGTCGACGGTCAGCACCGACAGCACCGGGTCAAAGATCTCCTCGCGCGCCTGCGGGGCGTCGGGCGCAACCTCGAGGATGGTCGGTTCGACAAAGCCAGCTTCGGCACTGCCGCCCATCACCACCTTGGGGCCCTTGCCCAGATGGGACCGGACCTTGTCGAAATGCGCGGCAGAGACCAGCGCCCCGACCCGGTTCTGCGGATCCAGCGGATCACCCATCGGCCATTCGCGGGCATGCGCCTTGATCCGATCGAGCAGCGCGTCCTTGACGCCCTTCTGCACGATCAGCCGCGAGGAGGCCGAGCAGTTCTCGCCCATGTTCCAGAACGCGCCATTGACCACATGCGCCGCGACCCGATCAAGGTTTTCGGCATCGTCCAGAACCACGGCCGGAGTCTTGCCGCCCATTTCCAGCGTGACTTCCTTGAGGTTGCTTTCCGCCGCATAGCGCAGGAACCGCCGCCCGGTTTCGGTGGAGCCGGTGAAGGACACCGCGTCCACATCCATGTGACGGCCCAGCGGTTCGCCCACATCCGGGCCGCTGCCCGGCAGCACGTTGAACACGCCCGCCTCCATCGCCAGTTCGGCGATGCGCAGCGCGGTCAGCGAGGTTTCCTCGGCGGGCTTGACGATGACCGAACAGCCAGCGGCCAGCGCCGGGCCGATCTTCCATGCCAGCATCAGCAGCGGAAAGTTCCACGGCAGCACCAGCCCCACCACGCCCACGGGTTCACGCACCACCATGGCGATATGGTTGTCCGAGGCGGGCGAGACCTGATCGTAGATCTTGTCGATCAGTTCGGCATGCCATGTCAGGCAGTGGATCGTCTCCGGCAGGTCGACGGTTTCGCAGTCACAGATGGTCTTGCCGGAATCGAGGCTTTCCATCACCGCCAGGTCGCGGGCATGGCGCCGGACCAGCTTGGCGAGCCGGATCAGCACCTCCTTGCGCGCGCCGGGATGCAGCCGCGACCAGCGGCCATCCTCGAAGGCGTCGCGGGCCTTCTGCACGGCAAAATCCACGTCATCGGGACCGTAGGCCGCGACCTTTGCCAGAAGCGCGCCCGTGGCGGGGTTCACGCTGTCAAAGGTCCTGCCGGATCTGGCAGGCCGGAAGCTGCCATCGACAAAGGCCTGTGTCGGCAGGTCCAGCCCCGCCGCGATGGCCTTGTATTCCTCGGCCGTCAGAAGATCGCTCATTCGGCTGCCTCCGCCTGCGTTCCGGCCTCGATCTCGGCCACGGTGCGTTTGAGAACCCGCACAACCTGTTCCAGCTGCCGCTTGTCATCCTTGTTGAGCGGCTTCAGCGGCGGGCGCGGCGGCCCGGCATACTGCCCCATCATCTCGCAGCCATGTTTGACGCACATGATCCGGCGGCCCCTGTCGTAATCGCCCGTCACCGCGCAGGCCCGCCACAGCGCCAGATGTTCGCCCGGCAGGAAATTCGATCCCGCGCAGACCCAGCTGCGCGCGCCCCATGCAAAAATTCCAGCGCCTGATCGTCCATCCCGCAGGACAGCTGCACATGCGGATAGTCCCGCGCCAGCAGATGCACGCGGTTGATGTCGCCCGAACTTTCCTTGATCGCGCAGAAATTCCGGCTGCGGCCCACCCGGTCAAGGAATTCCTCGCCCATGTTGATGCCCATGCGGCCGGGGTAATTGTACAGCATGATCGGCAGATCGGCGGCACGGTCGATGGCCAGCGCGTTCAGCGCGTTTTCGCGCTCGGTCGGCGCCGCATAGGGCGGCGAGCCCACCAGCAGGGCCGCAGCCCCGATGCGGGCGGCATGTTAGGCCATGGCGATGGAATCGGGCTGGCGGATCGCCACGGTGCCCACCATCAGCGGCAGGCGGTCGCCCACCACGTCCTTGACGAAACTGGCAAGCTCCATCCGCTCCTCAAGGGTCTGGGCGTAATATTCGCCCGTGGAGCCTCCGTTGATAAGGCCATGGACCCCCGAGGCGATCAGATACTCGATCTGTGCCACAAGCGCGTCCCGGTCCACGCTGCCATCCTCGCGATGTGGCGTGATCACGGACGTATAGATGCCTTCGAATTTCATGAGGCGCCTTTCTGGCTCAGGTCGCCCGGCGCGCGGCCAAGCGGAATCTGCATTCCCACTGGGGTGACAAAACTTTCGATCTCGGCTCTGGACAGCTCCCAGTGGTCGATGGCCAGCTGCCCGGCGCGATCGACATCGCCCTTTTCGATCAGCTCGATGAACTGGTCATGCTGGTCGGCGGCGACGCTGCGCTGTGCTGCCATGGACTGGTTGCGCGGGTTGTAGAACGACATGCCGATCCGGGTGTGGTCGATCAGCAGACGCCGCAGGCTGGGGGTCAGGAATTGGTTGTCGGCCATGTCGCCGATGATGGCATGAAAGCGCTGGTTCATCAGCGCGCGTTCGGCGGTGTCCCCGCCTGCCAGCTGATTCAGCGCCTCCCGCAGGGGCGGGCGCGAGATCTCGTAGGTTTCGGCAAGGTTGACCTCGTCCAGATAGGCGCCGGGTTCCAAATCCTGGGTCAGGATGCGGCCAGCGCGCGAACGAGGCGCTGAAGGCCGTCAAGACGCGCGGGCTTTCCAAGGAGGAGATCCGCGACCAGTACGACTGTGTGGTGGGCGTCCGCGATGCCAGCTTTTCTGTCAGCCGGGGCGAGATCTTCTGCATCATGGGCCTGTCCGGCTCCGGCAAGTCGACGCTGATCCGCCACATCAACCGGCTGATCGAACCGACATCCGGCACGATCCATATCGAAGGCCAGAACATCAACGATCTGTCCCAGAAGGATCTGCGCGCACTGCGCGCCGAAAAGATCGGCATGGTGTTCCAGAACATGGCGCTGATGCCGCATCGCACCGTGCTGGAAAACGTCGCCTTCGGCCAGCAGGTGCGGGGCCATGACGTGAAGGCCCGCACCCAGACCGCGCTGCGCGCCATCAAGGCGGTCGAACTGAACGGCTGGGAACGGAAATATCCCGACGAACTGTCGGGGGGCATGCAGCAGCGCGTGGGTCTGGCCCGCGCCATCGCCGCCGATCCCGCGATCCGGCTGATGGACGAGCCGTTTTCGGCGCTGGATCCGCTGATCCGCCGCCAGCTTCAGGACAAGTTCATGGCGCTTTCCGCCGAGATGAAGAAGACCACGCTGTTCATCACCCATGATCTGGACGAGGCCATCCGCATCGGCGACCGCATCGCCATCATGAAGGACGGGGTTCTGGTCCAGATCGGCACCCCCGAGGACATCGTGACCAATCCCGCCGATGACTATGTGGCCGATTTTGTCGCGGGCATCTCCAAGCTGGACCTGATCTCGGCGAAAAAGATCATGGAGCCGGTCGCCGCCTATATGCAGCGCAAGGGTCCGCTGGATCTGGACGCATGGCCCGAAGCCCATCCCGACCAGTCGCTGGACCAGCTCGTCGATCTGTCGATCGCCACCCGGCATCCGATCATCGTCAAGATCGACGGCAAGCCGATGGGCGTGGTCACCAAGAATGCCCTGCTGCGCGGCATCAAGGGTGACACCGCACCGACAGGCCAGGCGGCATAACCAAGGAACCGGACCATGGGCGGAGATCAGACATTCAACATTCTGGACCCCTTCTCGTCGGTCGATTTCGGCATTGCCGACAGCGCCGACGGTATCAAGCAATGGACGATTTCCAACCGCGAGGTCATTCAGCCGATCAAGACGGTGTTCAACGATCTCATCGTTGCCATCGACACCGGGCTGCACGCGGTGCCGCCGCTGGTGATGCTGGCGCTGATCGCGCTGATCGCGTGGCAGGCCGCTGGCGCGCGCACCGCTGTGCTGGTCGGGGTGTGCCTTGTGGCGCTTGGCCTGCTGGATCCCAACGCATGGGGGCTGGCCATGACCACGCTGGCCATCGTGATCGCCTCGGTCATCGCCTGTTTCGTGATCGGCCTGCCGCTTGGCATTCTTGCCGCCAAAAGCGACATGTTCGAAAAATCCTGCGCCCCGTGCTGGACCTGATGCAGACCATCCCGGCCTTTGTCTATCTGGTGCCGGTGGTCATGCTGGTCGCGATCGGCAACGTGTCCGGCGTGATCGTGACCATCATCTTCGCGCTGCCGCCGCTGATCCGGCTGACCTCGCTGGGGATCCGGGGGGTCAATCCTTCGGTGGTCGAGGCGGCGCAGGCCTTTGGCGCGAGCCCCCGGCAGATCCTGGTCAAGGTCGAACTGCCGCTGGCCGCGCCCACCATCCTTGCCGGGGTCAACCAGACCATCATGCTGGCGCTGTCCATGGTCGTCATCGCCTCGATGATCTCGGTCGGCGGGCTGGGAAACGAGGTGCTGCGCGCCATGGGGCGGCCTGATGCGGGCAAGGCCATCGTCGGCGGGCTTGGGCATCGTGATCCTTGCCGTGGTGCTGGACCGGATTTCGCAGGGGCTGGGTCAGTCCGGACGCGACCGGGGACACCGGCACTGGTGGCAGGGCGGGCCGGTGGGGCTGGTGCTGCGCCTGATCCCGTCGCGCACCGATGCGCTGCCGCAGCAGGCCCCCGAACTCAAGACAACAACAAACTGAACCAAACAGGGGAGTATCCACATGTTCAGAAGAACGCTTTTCGGGGCGCTGGCCGCCTCCACCACCCTCGTCGGGGCCGCTCTGGCACAGGACAGGCCGGGCGAAGGCGTCACCGTTCGCCCGGTGATCGGCCTTATCACCGAGGAATATTTCCAGAGCCGCATCCTGTTCCGCGCGCTGGAAGATCTGGGCTATACCGTCGCCACGCCGCTGGAAACCGAGATTCAGACCGCGCATCTGTCGGTTGGCACCGGGGATGGCGAATTCTACCCGATCCACTGGCAGAACCTGCATCAGGCCTTTTTCGACGAATCCGGCGGCGACGAGGTTCTGGAACGCGTCGGCCCCTTCGTCGGCGGCATGCTGCAGGGCTATCTGGTCGACAAGGCCAGCTATGATGCCGGAGTGACCGATATCGGCCAGCTCTCCGATGCCGCCGTCGCCGCGCGTTTTGATGCCGATGGCAACGGCACTGCCGATCTGGCGGGCTGCGTGCCGGGCTGGGGCTGCGAGCGGGTCATCGAACACCACCTGACCGAATACGGCCTGCGCGACACCGTCACCCACAATCAGGGATCCTATAACGCCCTGATGGCGGATTCGATCGCGCGTCTGACTTCGGGCAATTCGATCCTCTATTTCACATGGACCCCCTACTGGGTGTCGGGCGAACTGGTGCCCGGCGCGCATGTGGAATGGCTGTCCGTGCCCTATACCTCGCTGCCGGACGGGGTCGAGGCCGATACCGAAATCGACGGGCTCAACCTCGGCTTCGCCGTGGATTCCATGTATATCCTCGCCCGTGACGAATTCCTTGCCGAAAACCCCGCAGCGGCCCGGCTGTTCGAAATGGCCCGGCTCGACGTGAACGACATTTCGGCGCAGAACCTGCTGATGTCGAAAGGCGAAGACAGCTCCGCCGATATCGACCGCCATGTGGACGCATGGATCGAGGAACACCGCAGCGATTACGACCGCTGGCTTGACGCCGCCCGCGCCGCCGTCGCGAATTGATGCGATCCTGTGCCGCGCGGCCCATGGCCGCCACGCAGCATTTCGTCTTTGCCCTTGTCGACGACTTCACCCATATCGCCTTTGCCTGCGGGGTGGATCCGCTGCGCATCGCCAACCTGATTTCGGGCAAACCGCTGTACCGCTGGTCCTATGCCTCGCTCGACGGACAAACCGCGCGCAGTTCCGACGACACCCATATCCAGACCCATCACCGATTTGACGCGCTGCCCGAGTGCGACCGGCTGTTCCTCCTGTCCGGCATCAACATGCAGAGCAAGGATCACGGCGATCTGCTGGCAGCGGTCCGGCGCAAGCTGCGGCTCAGCGAAACCCGGATCGGGGCGCTGTGTTCGGGCAGCTGGATCCTTGCCAAAGGCGGGTTCCTTGATGGACAGAAAGCGGCGATCCACTGGGACTATCACGACAGCTTCATGGAGCAGTTTCCGGACGTCACGCTGGTGCGCAACGTGTTTGTCGCGGATGAACGCCACATCACCGCCTCCGGCGGGACGGCGACGGCGGATCTGATGCTGCATCTGATCGCCAGGGATCACGGGCTGGAGCTGTCGGTCGCCGTGGCCGGCCAGATGGTCTACAATGCCGTGCGGGAGTCGACCGCCGCGCAGAAAGTGTCGCTTCAGTCGCGAAACGGCATGCGCAACAGCCATCTGTCTGCCGCCATCGCCAGCATGGCGGGGCGAATGGACGATCCATGGCCGCCCTCTGCCATCGCGCGCGGACCGGGCATTTCCACCCGGCAGCTGGAGCGGCTGTTCGGCAAATACCTCAACACCTCGCCAAAGAAATACTACATCGAGATGCGGCTGGAACGCGCCCGGAACCTGTTGCTTCAGACGGAAATGTCGGTGATCGACGTGGCCATGGCCTGCGGTTTCGACAGTGCCGGGCATTTCTCCCGCACCTACCGCACCGCCTATGGCGTAACGCCAATGACCCAGCGCACCCGCAGGGCCTAGGCTCCGCACCGGTAACGGTCTTGAGGGCGCGGCGCTCTGTCCGCATCCGATCAGGCCTCCGCGCCGCCGTGGGGGCTGCCGTCGACGCGGTGGGTCACTGGGTGAGGACAAGATCGGCGGGGCGGCTTCTGGTGCGGACGGTGCGGCCATTGGGGAGGTCGTTGCCTTCCAGCTTCTGGCGGATCTGGTCTTCGGTCAGATCGTAATGGCTCCAGCGTGCGCGCAGGCGGTCGGCCAGAACCGGCTCGGGCACGTCCACCATGACCGTCCTGTCAAAACAGGCGGCCAGCCGGTCCCATGGGGCGCTGTCCAGCAGCAGATAATTGCCCTCGCACAGGATCAGCCTGACGCCGGGTGTGATCAGCCGCGCCGATCCGCGCGAAATCTCCAGATCGCGGTCAAAGACCGGGACCGCCACCGTTTCGGCCCCCGTCCGCAGCCGGTCGAGCACCGAGGCGAGCCCGCCCACATCGAACGTGTCCGGGGCGCCCTTCCACGGGCGGCGGCCCATGTCGTGCAGCACCGCGTCATCGTAGTGAAACCCGTCCATGGGCAGGATCGCCGAAAGCCCGGGATGGGCCCGCGCCAGCCCCGTCTGCAGCGCCTGCGCCGTCGTGCTTTTGCCCGAACCCGGCGCGCCTGCGATGGCCATGATCCGGCGGCCGGGCTGCTCCAGCAGGGTGAGGGCCTCCGTCAGGAGACCCTCCATGGTCACATGTCGCGCCATCAGATCAGCCGGTACTGGGCGGCCTTGTTGCGCAGGAAGGGCAGCCCTTTGGACATGACCTCTTCGTGATCCTTGGCGACGGGGCGCCAGACCGCCAGCCCGAACCCGATCTCCGGAGGCATGTTGATGAAGCTTTCCATCGCAAGCCCGCCCTTGAAATCGATGGCCTTCAGCGTGGCAAAGACCTCGTCCCAGTCGCAGCAGCCCTCTCCCGGGGTGCCGCGGTCGCTTTCGCTGAGGTGGATGTATTTCAGGTAATCGCGGCAGTCGAGAATGCCGTTGGCGGCGCCCTTTTCCTCGATGTTCATGTGATAGGTGTCGAGATGGACGAAGATGTTGTCCGACCCCACGCGTTCGATCATCTCGCGCGCCTGCCAGCCGGTATTGATGAGGTGGTTTTCGTAGCGGTTCACCGGCTCGATGCCAAAAAGCAGCCCGACCTCTTTCGCATATGTCGAGGCGGCATCCAGCACCTTGGCGACGTTGTCATATTCGGCCTGTGTCGGCCATGATCCGGTGCGCTGGCCGATGCCCCCGAACGTCACCCCCGACAGCGCCTCGGCGCCGCAGGCCTTGGTCTTGTCGATGGCAAGCCGGAGATAGTCGATCGCGCCTTCGGGATTGACCGAGGCCCAGTACTGTTCCGGCAGACCCAGCGAACAGACCGCGCGCAGGTTGTTCCGCTCCAGCAGCGCGGCGGTGTGGGCGGTGTCGATCTCTGCCGGGCGCAGCATCGGGATCTCGATGAAATCGACGCCGTAGCTGAGGGCCCCCGTCACGGCGCGCTCTGCGCCCTCGCGGTCCCAGTTCATCGTCCACATGCTGGTGTGTACGCCAAAGCCTTCCATTTAGGTGTCCTTTCGGGAAAGAAGTCCGATATATCGTTGAATCTGGCCGGATCGCAGCACCATCACCGCGATCAGGAACAGGCCCCAGACGGCCGTCGAAAGATGCTGGTTCGCCCCCACAAGGTTGAGCCCCGAGGACAGCACCTGCAGGATCACCAGCGCGAGGATGACTGGTGCCACGCGGCCATGGCCGCCGAACGGATCGATGCCGCCCAGAAAACAGGCCAGCACGGTGATCAGCAGCATCGCTTCGCCATGGCCCACGCGGACCGAACTGAACCGCGCGGCCATGAGGATGCCCGCAATGGCGCAGAGCACGCCCGACAGGGTATAGATCAGCACCAGCGTGCGCTTCGCATTCAGCCCCGCATATTCCACCGCCTTCAGGTTCGACCCGGTCATGTAGACCGAAAACCCATGCGGCGTGCGGCGCAGCAGCACATGCCAGCCAAGCGCGATCACCGCGAACAGGATCAGCGGCACCGGAATGCCCATGACGCTGCCATGGCCGAGCGTGTGCATGTGGTCTGGAAAGCCCGAAATGTCGCCGCCACGGGTCAGGAATTCGCCCAGTCCGCGCAGGAAGATCATCATCGCCAGCGACACGAGGATCGGATGCGCGCCGACATAGGCCACGACGCCACCCATCACCGCACCCGCCAGCGCGCCCACGATCACGGCGAGCGCGCAGCCGAGGATGAAGGCGGGAATGCCCGCCTCTGGCCCGCCGAACTGCATGAGCGTCCAGGCCAGCGTCAGCCCGCTGATATTGGCGGTATAGACGATGGCAAGGTTCAGCCCGCCCGACAGGATCGGGGCCAGCATGGCCAGAGTCAGCAGGCCGAGCAGCGGCATCTGGAAGCCCATGGAGCCAAGGTTTGCCCCGGTCAGGAAGCGCGGCGAGGCGATGGCGAAGACCACCACCAGCAGCACGAGCATGACCAGCAGCGACAGGTTCTCTCTGGCGGGACCGCCTGTCTTGAGGTTTTTGAAGCCCTTGAGGCCGGGCAGGCGTCTGGTGTCGCTCATCACGACCGGGCCTCCTTGTTGCGGAAGAATTGGCTGAGATCGATATTGGCGGTGGAGATGGCCACGAGGATCACCGCGCCGATGATCATCTGGAAGGCGAAGGGCGACACGCCCAGCAGGTTCAGCCCGTTCTGGGTGACCGCCACGAACATCACCCCAAGGATGCAGCCAAGGATCGTGCCCTTGCCGCCGCCCAGACGGGCGCCGCCCAGCACCACCGCCGCCAGCACGTCGAGTTCGCGACCGTAAAGCGCGTTTGGCACCACCTCCTTGACGATGTTCACCTGACAGAGCCCGGCAATCCCCGCCATGAGCCCCATCCAGCCGAAGGCCACGCCCTGCATCACCGCGATGTTCACGCCCGCGCGGCGCGCGCCTTCGGGGTTGTCACCAAAGGCGTAAAGCTGCCGACCGATATTGCTGCGCCGGATCAGCGCCCATGTGGCGATGACGCAGCCGATCATCACCGCGACGGACAGCGTCAGTTCCGACCAGATCCCTTGGGCGTTCTCATGTTCGAAGATGAAGATGCGCGCGGTCCACCAGTCCGGCAGGTTGTAGATGTTGCGCCCGCCGCTGAAGAACATCAGCAGCCCGAAAAACGCGTTGAAGGTGGCGATGGTCACCACGATGGAGATGATCCGAAAGCCATGGATCAGCCACGCGTTCAGCAGGCCCAGCAGGATGCCGAGAGAGCCGCAGAACAGGAATCCCAGCAGCCAGTTGCCGCCGCCGACGCTCATCAGCAGCTGCGCCGCGACGTATTGCACCACCGAGGAGGCCACGGCGAAGGAAATGTCGATGCCCCCGGCGATCAGCACCACCAGCAGACCCACCGCCCAGATCAGGTTCACGGCGCTGTTGTTCAGCAGCGAGGTCAGGTTGGGCAGGGTGGCAAATTGCGGCGCGCCGAGGGACAGGGCAATGCAGAGCACCGCCAGCACCACCGCAAGGCGCACCTCGATCGTATGACTGCGCAAGGCGTCACGCATAGATCCGCTCCTCCAGCTGGGGCACCGAAACGGTGCGCGGGTCGTAAGCCTGCACGATGCGGCCATCGGCCATGTGCAGGATGCGGTCGGAATGATGCATGACCTCGGTCACCTCGTCCGAGATCAGCAGGATGGCGAGGCCCTGCTCCGCCAGCGCGCGCACGATGCGGAAGATGCCCGCCCGCGCGCCCACGTCAACGCCCACCGTCGGGCTGTCGAGGATCAGCAGCCGCGGTTCTGTCGCCAGCCATTTCGCCAGCACGACCTTCTGCTGGTTGCCGCCGGACAGGGTGGAAATCGCATCCTCCGGCGCGCCGATCTTGACCCCCAGTTCGCGGATCCAGTGCCGCACCAGATCGGCCTTGCGCCGGTCAGAGATCAGCCCGCTGGCGGTGGTCAGCTGGCGGAGCACGGAAATCACCGTGTTGTCGGCGATGGACTGTTTCTGCAGCAGCCCCAGCGACAGGCGGTCCTCCGACACATAGGCCATGCCCTTGGCAATCGCCTCGCGGATGGAGCCGGGGCGAAAGGCCGACCCCTCCAGCGTCATGCTGCCCGCATCGGCCCGGCGCATGCCCATCATGACATGGGCCAGTTCGGTCCGCCCTGCCCCGATGAGCCCGGTCAGCCCCAGAACCTCGCCCGCCCGGATGGTCAGCGAGACATCCTCGAATTCGCCGTGACGGCTCAGGCCACGGGCCTCGAACACCACGGGCGCATCGGGCAGGTCGCGGGCATCGACCTTGTTTTCGATCAGATGGCCGGTCATCAGCTCGCCAAGCCGCGCCTGCGTCATGCCCTCGGTCGGGTAGACGCCCACAAGATTGCCGTCGCGCACGACGGTGACGCGCTCGGCGATCTCCAGCACTTCGGCCAGCCGGTGCGACACAAAGACAACGGCCACGCCATCCGCCGACAGCTTGCGCACGATGTCCAGCAGCCGGTCCGTTTCGGACTGGGTCAGCGAGGCGGTGGGTTCATCCATGAAGATCAGCTTCGCATCATTCATCAGCGCGCGGGCGATGGCCACCACCTGCCGCTGCGCGATGGACAGATCGTTGAGCGGCGCGGTCAGCGGCAGGGAGACGCCAAGCCGCTCCAGCACCTCGCCCGCCCGCGCGCTCATCTCGCGGTAGCGCACGGAACGGGGCCGCAGCCCGACAAGGTCGTCAAAGGCGATGTTTTCGGCCACGCTCATATGCGGGAACAGCGCCAGATCCTGCCAGATCACCGACACGCCCCGCTGCCGCGCCTGCACCGGGGTGATGCGGTCGACGCGCGCGCCAAAAAGTTCGATCAGATCGGCGCTTTCCGGCTGGTGGACGCCGGTCACCACCTTGATGAGGGTGGATTTGCCGCAGCCATTCTCGCCGGCAAGGCAGTGCACCTCGCCCGCGCGGACCTCGAAATCGATCTTGTTCAGCGCCTGCACCCCGCCGAAAGCCTTCGAGACCTTGTGGAGCCGCAGCGCGAACCGTTCTGCCGGGGCAGTTGTCATGGTTCACCTATGGGACATGAAGGAAAGGCGGGCAGGACCGGAGCCCCGCCCGCAGGGCGCCTTGGATCAGAGACCCTTTTCGGCCAGGTCGTCCACCGTGCTGGCGTTGATTTCCAGCAGGTTGTCGGTGATGATGTCCCGCGCGTCGGCGTCCGGTTCGATCACGCCGAGGCCCGGCACATCCATGCCGGATTCCAGCGTCTCGCCCCGCGCCAGCATGTCGCCGAGCGTGACAAAAACCTCGCCCGCCTGCGCCGGATTCCACATGAAGCCCCCGGTCAGCACGCCGGAATGGATCATCTTGCGGCCCTGCCCGGGAGAGAACGGCCCCATGACGTGGATCTCGCCGGTCTTGCGGCGCTCTTCCACGGCACGTCCCGCCCCGATCGGCCCTTGGCTGCCAAAGGCAAGGAAGCCCTTCAGATCCGGGTTGGCCGCGATCAGGTCAAGCGCGGTGGACCGGCTGTCATCGACATTCTCGGCCACGCCATACCGGTCGCCGACGATTTCGAGATCGGGGCGGTTCTCTGCCATCCACGCGATTGCGGCATCGGCCCATGCATTGTGCAGCGGCACCGTCAGCGAGCCGACATAGACCGCATATGTGCCGCCCTCGGGGGTCTTGTCGGACAGCAGCTTGGCATGCGCCTCGCCGAACCCCTCGGCAGAGGCCAGTTCGAAATTCCAGTCGACATTTTCCAGCCCCGGCCCTTCGTGCGAGATCACGATGATGCCCGCGTCCCGCGCCTTCTGCAGCACCGGCTCCAGCGCCGCCTCGTCATTGGGGACCACGCCGATCACGTCCACGCCCTTGGCGATCAGATCCTCGATGGCCTGCACCTGCAGCGCCGGATCGGCGGAAACCGGGCCGATCATCTCTGCCGTCACGCCCAGTTCCTCGGCGCGGCGGGTGATGCCGTCTTCCATGGCATTGAACCACGGAATGCCGCCGATCTTGACGACGATCCCCATGGAGGTTTCCGCACTGGCAGATGTGGCAAGGCCAAAGGTCAGCGCCAGCGCGCTGACCATTCCGGTCAATTTCGTCATGTCTTCCTCCCTCGGCGCGAGGTTTCGCGCCCTCCTGAACGTGCACAACCGATTGTGCTGATTCCGCCGAAAAAACCACGCGACCTTTTCGGGCGTCGTGGCTGCGGGATGCTGCTGAGTTTCCTCAGGTTGCGCAATCGATGTTGCAAGAGAAGCCGATTTCCGGTCATGCTGTCAACAGCCCTTTGCGACGTCTGTCGAAACGTCCCGGATCGAGACTCCAACCCTATGACAAAACTGCAGAAAGAGACGATTTACGACATCGCCCAGAAGGCCGGTGCCTCGGCGTCGACCGTCTCGGCGGCGCTGAACGGCACGTGGAAAA
This sequence comes from Salipiger marinus, assembly GCF_035481585.1. NCBI lineage: Bacteria > Pseudomonadati > Pseudomonadota > Alphaproteobacteria > Rhodobacterales > Roseobacteraceae > Salipiger > Salipiger marinus. The sequence continues at coordinate 186,384 of NZ_JAYKSL010000005.1, forward strand.
AGCGCCGCATCGCCAAGGTCACCGCCGAGCGGATCATCGCCATCGCGCAGGAACAGGGCTATTCGGCGAATCTGCAGGCGCGCGCGCTGCGCACCTCGCGCTCGGGTCTGGTCGCGCTGCTGATCCCGGAATACAACCGCTTCTTCTCCAACATCGCCCAGACCTTTTCCGCCGAGGTCCGCGCCCGCAACCAGTGCCCGGTAATCATCTCGACCGCGCGCGATCCCGAGGAGGAACGCCGCACCGTCTCTGACCTGACCGCATGGAATATCGACGCGATCTTTTTTGTCGGATCCGTGGCGCCAGAGGATCTCAGCCGTCACTGCACGGCGGCGCAGGTGCCCCATGTCTTTGTCGACCAGCCCTGCGCCATCGCGCCCTCGGTGGTGACCGACAGCCGGACCGGGGCGCATATCCTGACCCGCGAGATCATCGCAAGCATGCGCGCCCGCGGCGTTCCCATCGGGGCGTCGCCCCGCGACACGATCTATTTTGTGGGGGGCGACCGTCTGCTGCCCTCGACCCGCAACCGGGTGGAGGGCTTTTCAGAGGCGCTTTATGCTCATCTCGGGCGTCTCGACCCCGATCAGATCATCGCGCAGACCTATGATCTTGACGCGGCCACCGCCTCGATCAGCGCGCTTTACACCCGGCTGGGCGGTCTGCCGCGCGGGCTGTTCATCAACTCCGATTCGGTGTTCGAGGGCGCGCTGCGCTTTCTGGCCACCCTGCCCGAGGCCGAACTGACCTCCTGCTCCTTCGGCGTCTTCGATTACGAACCTTACGGACAGCTTCTGCGCTTTCCGGTCCATATGATGCGGCAGCGTCACAAGATGCTGGTGCACAGGGCCTTTGCCCTGCTGGACGAGGCGAGCCCCCCGGTGATCGAGATGGTGCAGCCCGAACTTTATCCCGCGCCCCTGCGCTGATCCGGCCCTGCCTCCGTCTAAGCGCGGCTCGCAGATCCACGTCGACAACCTGCTGCGGCTGAATTATCTATAATCCATGCAACACGCCCCCGAAGACACCCACGCCACGCGGATCGCCCGCATTCTGGCGGACCGCATCATCACCGGCGAAATTGCGCCCGGCACGCGGCTGCGGCAGGATCATATCGCCACGGAATTCGGCGCAAGCCATGTCCCGGTGCGCGAGGCTTTCCGCGAGCTTCAGGCGCAGGGTCTGGCGGAAAGCCTGCCGCGCCGCGGCTTCCGCGTCACCGAATTCGACGTGGCCGAACTGCGCGAGGTCGCCGAAATGCGGGCCAGTCTGGAAAGGCTGGCGCTGCGCCATGCCGCGCCCCACCTCACCCGGGCAATTCTGGCGGAAGCTGAAGAGGTTACGAGGCGCGGCGACAGCGCCGCCACGGTGCGCGACTGGGAGGCGGCGAACCGGCATTTCCACCGGCTGATCCTTGCGCCCTGCCAGATGCCGCGCCTGCTGCGCGCCATTGACGACCTGCAGGCCGCCAGCGCCCGCTTTCTGTTCGCCGCGTGGCGGCGCGACTGGGAGGCGCGCACCGATCACGACCACCGCGCCATTCTGGAGGCGCTGCGCAAGGGCCAGACCGATCTGGCCTGCAGCACGCTGGCCCGGCATGTCGGCTGGATCGGCAAGCGCAAGGCCGCAACAAAAAACGCAGATCCCAGAGAGACTTACGAGATTCTTGGGTAATTATCTATAATCTCGATTGCTGGCACGCGACACCTCTCCGTAACTATAGATAGAACCGCTATCTTGCAACGGAGTCCGCCCATGTCCTCGCTCACCCTCTCCCTGTCCCGCGCAGCGCCCCTGTGGCGCGGGCTGGTGCTCGCGCTGTGTGGCGCGGCGCTGATCACCCTTGGCGCCAAGGTGCAGATCCCGTTCTGGCCGGTGCCGATGACGCTGCACACGCTGGCGGTGTTCGCGGTTGCCGCAGCCCTTGGCCCGCGCCTTGGGGTGGCGGCAATGCTGGCCTATCTGGGCGCGGGGGCCTTGGGGCTGCCGGTGTTTTCGGGCACGCCCGAGCGGGGCATCGGGCTTGCCTATATGGCCGGGCCGACGGGGGGTTATCTGGCGGGCTATCTGCTTGCCGCCGGGCTGATCGGCGCGCTGGCGCAGCAACGCGGCTGGCTGGGCCGGGGGCTGGCGATGCTGGCGGGGCTGGTCGTGGTCTATGCCGCCGGGATGGCATGGCTTGCGGCCTTCGTGCCCGCGTCAAAGCTGCTGGCCACCGGCGTTGTGCCCTTCCTGCTGGGGGATCTGGTCAAGATCGCGCTGGCGGCCACGCTTCTGTCCGGCCTGAACCGGATCAAGGCGCGCGGCCAATGATCCGGACCGACTGGACCATGGCAGAGGCACGGGCGATCCACGCCCTGCCCTTTCCCGACCTGCTGCACCGCGCGCAGACCCTGCACCGCCGCCATTTCGACCCCACCGTGATCGAAACCGCGAGCCTGCTCAGCATCAAGACCGGCGGCTGCCCCGAGGATTGCGGCTATTGCTCGCAATCCGCGCATCACGACACCGGGGTGACAGCGACCAAGCTGATGGCCACCGAGGAGGTGCTGGCGGCAGCAAGCCGGGCCAAGGCCGCAGGCGCGCAGCGGTTCTGCATGGGGGCCGCGTGGCGCAGCCCCAAAGACCGCGACATGGACCGGCTCTGCGATATGGTGCGCGGCGTCGCCGATCTGGGGCTGGAAACCTGCATGACGCTGGGGATGCTCTCCCCCGGTCAGGTGGCGCGGCTGAAGGCGGCGGGGCTGGATTTCTACAACCACAACATCGACACATCGCCGGACTATTACGCCCGCATCGCCACGACCCGGACCATGGCCGACCGGCTCGACACGGTCGACGCGGTGCGCCGGGGCGGCATCAGGGTCTGCTGCGGCGGCATCCTTGGCATGGGCGAGGCGGAAGACGACCGCATCGCGATGCTGGTGACGCTGGCCACCCTGCCCGCCCATCCCGACAGCGTGCCGGTGAACCTGTGGACCAAGGTGGAAGGCGTGCCGGTGCAAAGCCGCGCGGCACCCGTCGATCCCTTCGCGCTGGTCCGCTGCGTGGCACTGGCGCGGATTCTGATGCCCGCCTCGGTGGTGCGCCTGTCGGCAGGGCGCACGGGGATGAGCGACGAGCTGCAGGCAATGTGCTTTCTGGCCGGGGCGAATTCGATCTTTGTGGGCGACCAGCTGCTGACCACCGGCAACCCGGCAGCTTGGCAGGATGCCGATCTGCTGGCGCGGCTCGGGATGCAGGTCGCCCCGGCTGCGGCCCGGCAGGGGGCGGCGGACTAGCCCCCGCCGTCTTTTCGCTTGATCCCGGATGCGCCTGCGGGCGAGGTCAGGGCAGGACCGACACCGCCAAGAGGCCCCGCATGACAACGATCACCCTGCTGACCGGCCCCGCCGCCCCCCTGCCCGGCAGCCCTGTGCGAAGCGGGATCGTGAAGCGCCCGGTGGACCGGCCCCTCGCCCTTGACGTCGAAGGGCTGCAGGGTGACGAACAGGCCGACCGGCGCGTGCATGGCGGGGTGGAAAAAGCGGTGCATCACTACCCGGCGGAGCATTACGCCGACTGGCGCACCGAACTGGGCGCCCTGCCCGCGCTGGCGGGGCCGGGCGGGTTTGGCGAAAATGTCTCCACCTTCGGGCTGACCGAGACCACGGTGGCGGTGGGGGACATCTTCCGGCTGGGCACGGCGCTGGTGCAGGTGTCGCAAGGCAGGCAGCCCTGCTGGAAGCTGAGCCGCCGCTTCGACACCCCGGACATGGCGCGGCGGGTGCAGCAGAGCGGGCGCACCGGCTGGTATTACCGCGTGCTGCAGCCCGGCACCGTCGCCCCCGGCGACAGGCTCGATCTGCTGGACCGCATCGCCCCGGACTGGACCCTGCAGCGGCTGTGGCACGCGCTTTACGTCGACCGGCTGAACCGGGACGAACTGCAGGGCCTTGCGGCACTTGACGTTCTGGCCGAAGGCTGGCGCAAATATGCCGTGCGGCGGCTGGACAGCGGTCGTGTCGAAGACTGGACCAAGCGACTGGATGGCCCCCAATGAGCCGGATTTTTTCATGACCCCTCCCCCCTTCGTGATCTCGATCCAGAGTCAGGTGGTCTTTGGCCATGTCGGCAACTCTGCCGCGCTGTTCCCGATGCAGGCGGCAGGGCTGGAGGTGGCGGCGATCCCCACGGTGATCTTTTCGAACACGCCCGATTATCCCACGCTGCGGGGCCGGGCGCTTGACCCGGATCTGTTTGCCGACCTGCTGCTGGGGGCACAGGAACGCGGGCTGCCCCAACGCGCTGACTATATCCTCACCGGCTATATCGGCTCGGTCGAGGTGGCCCGGAAGGTGGCCGATTTTGTGGCCGGGGCGAAGGCGGCCAATCCCCGGCTGATCTATCTCTGTGATCCGGTGATGGGCGATGCCGGGCCGGGGCTTTACGTGCCAGAGGCCATTGCCGATGTGATGCGCGACCGGCTGCTGCCGCTGGCGGACATCGCCACGCCCAACCCGTTTGAACTGTCATGGCTGACCGGCCACCGGGTTGCCACTCTGGCCGATCTGGGGGCCGCCCGGGAGGGTCTGTCGCTGCCAGCACGGACGCAGCTGATCGTCACCGGCTGCAGGCTGGAGGACACCGCCCCCGGCCAGATCGAAAGCGTGCGGCTTGGCCCCGACGGCACCAGCCGGCACCCGACCCCGCATCTGCCGATCGCCCTGCCCGGCACCGGCGACCTCTTTGCCGGGCTGATCGTGGCGGGGGTGGCGCGCGGGCTTGGCCTGCCCGCCGCCATCGAGATGGCGCAGAGCCTGACCTCCCGCGCCCTGACCCATGCGCAGGCGCTTGGCGCGGGAGAGGTGGTGCTGACCGAGCCGGAATTCCGCCACACGCTGCTGACCCTCGCCCCCGACTAAGGCAGCCTAGGGCCGGGGATCGGTCGGCTTGCGGGCGGCAGCATCCAGCATCGCCTGCCCGATCTGCCGGTCCCCTTGGGCAACAAGCGTTTCCCCCGCACTCCGCAGGTCATCCGCCGTCTTGTTCTGGCTCAGCTTGGCCTTGCCGACAAGGCGGGTGATCTCGATTTCAAGGCCGACGATGGCCTTGACCAGAGCCGCCGTGAAGTCTTTTGGCGCATCCCCCATCTTCCACGGCACGGGCTGATCTGCCTCGTGGCTTCGGGTCAGCCGGGCCACGTTGCGCCTGACGAAGCCCTCGTCATCCTGAACGGTGATGCGCCCATGGGCATGCGCCACAAGGTAGTTCCATGTGGGAACCTGCTTGTGGGCCTCGTGTTTGCTTGGATACCATGTTGGTGACACATAGGCGTCGGCCAAGCGGAACACCACAAGCACCTCGTCGCCGGTCGTGACATCGGTCCAGACCGGATTGCTGCGCGCGACGTGGCAGCGCAGGGTTCCGTACTCTCCCTGCGTCCGGTCCAGTTCGAACGGGATGTGATTTGCGTCAAGCCCGCTTGCGCCGTGGGTGACCAGAACACCCAGCGCGGTCTTTTCGATCAGGTCTTGAAGAACCGCGCGGTCGGGCTCGTCAAAATGGGGCGGGACATACATGCGGCGTCCTGTCGGTGGCGGTGAAAAAATGTCGGCTCTCGGCAGAGGGCAACACGTCAGGCACCCGGCATCGCTACGGCTGACGGGGCGGTGTGCGGCGCTGCGGTGGCGGGCGGGCCTGTCCTGATCATGACACTCGAACCTTCTCTTGGATCTCCGGCAGGGTGGCGGCAAACTGGATCAGATGAAACGTCCAGTTGGCAGAAATTGAGATGGTCCAGTTCGGGGCGGACGGGCGCGGGGGCAAACCGGGAGCCCGGCAGATCTATGAGGCGCTGCGCGACCAGATCATCGCGGGCGTCTACCCGCCGGAAAGCCAGATCCCGTCCTCGCGCGGGCTGGCGGACGAGCTTGGCGTTGCGCGGACAACCGTCACGGTCGCACTGGAACAGCTCGCCGCCGAAGGCTTTATCGAGATCACGCAAGGCAGGCGGCCCCGCGTCGTGTCCTCGCCGGTCAGACCGGCGCCAAGCGAGCCCGCCGCGCCGCGATCCGGTCCGGTCCGTCTGTCGGCTTATGGCGACCGTCTGCGATCGGCCCCGCGCTGGACAGGCGACCTTGCGACCGCGCCGCAGATCGACTTCCGCTATGGCGATCTGGCACCCGGAGATTTTCCAAGCCTTCTCTGGAGGCGTGCCCTGACCGAGGCGCTGGCAAGACGGCCGCAGCGGCTGGCCTATCAAGACCCGCGCGGATCGCTGCGCCTGCGTCAAGCGCTGCAGGGCTATCTGTGGCGGGCGCGGAGGATACGCTGCGATCTGGATCAGATCATGATCGTCAACGGCTCGCAGCAGGGTCTTGATCTCTGCGCGCGCCTGCTTCTGGACCCGCGCGAGCGTTTCGTGATGGAGGATCCCGGCTACCGGATGGCGCGGCAGGTCTTCGAAGCGACCGGCGCCACGCCGGTTGCCATTGATGTCGATGCGGACGGGATGAGGACGGCAGGTCTGGAGACAGTCGAGGCACGGCTGGCCTATGTGACGCCGTCGCATCAGTTCCCGCTTGGCGGCGTCATGCCGGTTGCGCGTCGGCACCAGCTTCTGGACTGGGCGCGCGCCCGCTCCGCCTATGTGCTGGAGGATGATTACGACAGCGAATATCGCTATGACATCAACCCGGTTCCGCCGCTGCACAGTCTCCAGCCCGATGCCGCCGTCATCTATCTTGGCACGGTGTCAAAGACGCTCTCCCCGATGCTGCGCATCGGCTATCTGGTGGTTCCCCCCGAACTGGTCCCGGTTTTCAGCACCGCCAAGCAGATCACCGACCGGCATTCCCCGGTTGCGGAACAGGAGGCTCTGGCCCGCCTGATCGAAACCGGCAGCTACGAGCGGCATGTCCGCCGGGTGCGCAGGCTGAACGGCGAACGGCGCGCCACCCTGCTGGCGGCGTTGCGGCGGCATTTCGGCGACCGCATCAGGGTGCAGGGGGCAGAGGCCGGGCTGCATGTCGTCGTCTGGTTCGATCATCTCCCCCGCGCGCGGGAGCCGGACCTGATCGCAGCCGCCCGGCGCTTGGGCCTCGGGCTGCACCCGATCTCGTCGCTTTACGGGGGGTCGGCAGGCGGACCGGACCGCGTCGGTCTGGTCATGGGCTACGCGGCACTTGGCCTCCGGCAGATCGAGAAAGGTGTCGATCTGCTTGCAGAGGTCATCGCGCGGCTATGACCAGACCGGTCGGCCCCGCCCCCGTTACAGATCAAGGTCAAGCAGCGCCTGCCGCATCACTTCGGCATCGGCATCAATCCCTGTCCAGTATTTCAGCCCGATCACGCCTTGGCCGACCAGCATCCCCAGCCCGTCCGCCGTCCGGCAGCCGCGCGCCTGTGCCGCCTGCAGCAGCCTCGTGCGCGGCGGATTATGGATGCCGTCCGCCACGACCATGTCGGGCTGCAGGCTGTCGTGGTCGATGTCTGGGGTCGCCTCCACATCAGGGTAAAGCCCGACAGAGGTGGCGTTCACCACGATGCCGGTCCCTGCGGGGATGGCAAAGGTGCCGTCCCACGGATGATAGACGGCCTCTGCCGGGGTCTTTTCGGTGATCAGCCGCGCCAGAGTTTCGCCCCGCGCCGCGCTGCGGTTGACGATGGTCAGATGGGTCACGCCCGCAAGCGCCAGTTCCACCGCCACGGCCCGGGCCGCCCCGCCCGCGCCCAGCACCACCGCACGATGCCCGGCAGGATCGCAGATCTGCCTCAGGGCGCGGACGAAGCCCTTGCCGTCGGTGTTTTCTCCGATCAGCTTGCCGTCGCGGGCAACGATGGTGTTCACCGCGCCGATGATCCGGGCGGAGTCGCCCAGCCCGTCAAGATGGTCGATCACCGCGACCTTGTGCGGGATGGAGCAGTTGAAGCCGCGCCAGCCCATGGCCCGCGCCCCGGCCACGGCAGCCCCCAGATCCTCCGGCGCCACCTCGCAGTTGATGTAGCGCCACGGCAGGCCGTGATGCCTGAACGCGGCCTCGATCATGGCGACGGTCGGGTTCTCGGCGGCGGGGCAGGCAAAGGAGCCGGTGAGAGGCTGGAGGAAATCATGCGACATCGGAGATCCTTTCAGGCAGCGGCAGAGGTGCTGAGGCTGCGCGCCAGATGGGCGCCAACGCGCAGCCCTTGGGCCGCGATGGTCAGCGCGGGGTTCACGGCGGCGGAGGACGGGAAACAGCCCGCATCCACCACGTGAAGGTTGGGATGGTCATGGGCGCGGCACAGCGCGTTGAGCGCAGAGGTGGCCTGATCGTCGCCCATCCGCACGGTGCCGCACTGGTGCGACGGGGCCTCGATCCCGAAGCTGTGGCGCAGGACCAGCGGAAACCCGATCCGCCGCAGAAGCCTGCGGACATGCCGCACGAAGCGGTCATGCGCCGAAAGATCGGCCGGATGCCATGTGACCTCGGGCGTGCCGTCCGGCATAAGCCGCACGCGGTTGCTGGCCAGCGGCGGGTCTTCCGACATGACCAGCCAGTCCACGCTGTGCCGCCCCAGCCAGTTGGCAAGCGGCTTCGGCGTGGCGGGATAGGCCGCGCGGATCATCGGGCCGCGGATGTTGCCCAGCATCTGGATATTGCCCCGCGCCATCGGATCACCGGATATGCCGCCGTAAAAATCGTTCACGGACAGGGTTTTGGGAAAGGCCGTGTCGTTGACCTCGAACGGCAGGACGCCCATCAGCCCGGTCAGGTGGTGGTTCATCAGATAGCGCCCCACCACGCCGGACCGGTTGGCAAGGCCATCGGGGCAGCGGTCGGTGGCCGAGCGGAGCAGGATCAGCGCCGAATTGACCGCGCCCGCGCTCAGCACGACATGCGGGGCCTCGATGTGCTGCAGCACGCCGTCCCGCAGCACCTCGACAGCGGTGATGTGCCGCCCCTGCGCGTCATGCAGCAGACGGCGGACTTCGACTCCGGTGCGGATCTCGACATTGGGCATGGCCTGCAGCTGCCGGATCAGCCGCGTTTCGGCATCGCCCTTGGCGCCGAAGCGGCAGGCAAAAGCGTCACAGGTGCCGCAAAGAGTGCAGGCCCCGCCGGGGCCGTAATCCACCGCCGCAGGCATATGGAACGGGTGCAGCCCGGCGCCCGCCAGCCGCTCCGCCATGCGCCCGATCAGCGGCGCATGCGGCACGGGCGCATGCGCATAATCCGCCTGTCGCCACGGCTCTGTCGGATCGGTTCCGGCAGCACCCCTGACCCCGAAGATCTGCTCGGCCTGCGTGTAGAACGGTTCAAGCTCGGCATAGCTGACCGGCCACGCCGGAGAGACGGCCTCCTCGTGCTGCGTTTCGGCGAAATCGCTCTCGCGGAAGCGGAACATGGCGGTGCCGTAGAATTTGGTGTGCCCGCCAAGGTAATAATACTGGCCGGGGCGGTAGCGGCGCCCGGTCTCGTCCTGCCACTGCTCCTGCGTCCGGTAGCGGTTTTGAACGAAAACCGCTTCGGCATCGCTCAGTTCCGGCTCGTCCGGCAGGGCCTTGCCGCGTTCCAGCAGAAGCACGCGCATCCCGGCGCGCGCCAGCTGCATCGCGACGGTGCCCCCGCCAACCCCGCTGCCGACCACGATGACCTGCGGGCTGTCCATCTGCTGCTGCCTTATGTCGTTCATGCCGGGCTCCTCCCTCCCCAACCTAGCCGCTGCCCGCTCTGGCACCATTCCCAACCGCTGCGTCTTCTTGTACGATTGCCGCATGAGGAAGGAGACAGGATGCAGCCCTGGTTCGAAGCCGTCACGATCCCCGAACGCCAGAGCTGTCTGGTCTATGACCGCCGCCTGCCGGAATTCGGCTTCAACTGGCACTACCATCCCGAATACGAACTGACGCTGACGCTGGGCAGCCGGGGCACGCGGTTCGTGGGCAGCGACGTGGCGCCCTATGCCGAGGGCGATCTGGCGCTGATCGGCCCGAACCTGCCGCATGCCTGGCACTCGCACGACCTTGCGGACGGGGCGGCGGAACATCGCGCCGTGGTCTGCTGGTTCACCGAAAGCTGGATCCGGTCCGTGCTGCGGGTGATGCCGGAACTGGGCCCCATCTCCGCCCTGCTGGCGGAGGCCGAAGGCGGGGTGCTTTTTGGCCCGGCCCCGCAGATCCGCGCCCGCATCCTTGATCTGTGCGACCTGCCGCTGGCAGAGCGGGCGCTGCGGCTGACCGGGGTCCTGCTCGATCTGTCGCAGCAGACCGACCGGCGGGTCCTGTCCGCCACGGCACTGGCGCCCGAAGGCCTGCCGCGCGACCAGCGGCGGATGGAGGCGGTGCTGGCCTATCTGCACAAGAACCTCGACGCGCCGATCCGGCTCGCGCCGCTCTGCGCGCTGGCGCATGTCACCGAAAGCCAGCTGCAGCGGATTTTCCGGCGCAGCACCGGGCTGTCGGTCAGCGCCTATGTGACACGGCTGCGGATCGGGCGCGCGGCAACCCTGCTGGCCCGGACCGACCAGCAGATGTCGGCCATCGCGGACCAGTGCGGCTTCCATGACGCGGCGCATCTGGCGCGGAAGTTCCGGCAGACCGCCGGCACCACCCCCTCCGCCTATCGCCGCGACTTCCGGTCCCGCGGCGACCCCTGCCCCGAGGGAGGCTTTCCCATGCGGAAATAAGCCGGATCACCGCATGCCCCGCAGGCGCTAGGCTCTGCGCCTGCGGGGAAATCCGGTCAGGTTGCGGCGCAGCAGGCTTTCCTGCGTGCCGCCCGCGATATGCGGTGTCAGCGGCAGGCTGGGGGCGGTCAGGACCGCCTGCAGTCTCACCGGGCTGGACACCGCAGAAGCGGTCGTGTTTCGCAAGCGCCTCCAGCGACATCGGCTTTTGGAATTCCCTGCTAGGCTGCCGCCCTGTGTCGCTGCAATGGCAGCCGGTGGTGGCGGGCATCCCATCGGCCGCTTTTGCCGTCATGTGCCCAGTATCCCGGCGGCAGCATGGTCTGGGCCGCGGTGCCCTGCCCCGGCAGGGCCGCCTGATTGAACGCCTGCATAGGGGATCGCCTGCGGCGTGCGCGAGGCGCTGCTGCAGCTTGCGGGGATCTGGTCATCAGCCTGCGCCACCGCGTCGCGCAGACCCCCGAGCGGATCGCCGACATCGTGCGCCAGCATCGCAGCATGCAGCATCGTTGCAGCTGTCCGCGCGCGCAACATCGATCAGGCGGTCCGCGCGGTGCAGGAACATCGCGATTCCGCGCGCGACGATCTGCTGGCCCGGATGTAGCCGCAGCCGCAATGCCCTGCCCACACAAAACCCCGCGTCAGCAGGGTGCGCTGGCGCGGCAAACCCGGGTCCGAGATCCGGGGGCGGCAGACGCTGCGCGTCGGGGGCTGAAGGTCAAAGCCCGGAACCCGGACCGGCAGTTCGGTCAGGCGTCCTGCCGCTGCGCCATGCTGTGGCTGCCGACGCGCACCGACACCTCCACCGACAGATCGCGGACGGCGTTCGGGTCTCCGGAAAAGCTGCCGGACACCGGCACGACCAGATGAATGTCGCGGCCCACCGCGACCGGCACAAGGTTCTGCGATCCGACGCTTCGGTTGGTCGGATCAAAGGCGATCCAGCCCGCGCCGGGCAGATAGATCTCGACCCAGGCATGGGTGGACCCGGCGCCTGCAGACCCGACGCTGCCGCCCTCCGGATCGGAGAGATAGCCGGAGACGATGCGCGACCCCAGACCCAGCCTGCGCGCGGCTTCGGCCAGCAGCACCGCAAAATCGCGGCACGACCCCCAGCCGCGGTCGATGGTCTCGATCGGGGACTGGGTGCCTTCGGTTTCGCGGCTTTGATAGGACATCTGCGTGAACACGCCATTGCTGATGTCCTTCAGCAGCGACAGCGTGTCCGTGGGGCGCCCCATCACAAACCCTTCGACCCAGCGGGAAAACCGGCCATCGGGATCGGCATATTGCGGCACGGTCAGCGCGCCCAGATCCGTCCAGTCATCGGCGCTGTAGATAAAGGGATAGCTGGCGGCAGAGGCGGAGATGGCAAAGACCGGCCATTCCGGCGCGGTCAGTTCCAGCCTTGCCCGGCTTTCGATCACAAGATGATCCGTCGGGGCGTCAAACGTGGCGGTGGCGATGGCATTGCCCGCAACATCATGGGACCAGGTCACGGTGGCCTGCGGCGTGATGGTCAGGCTGTGCGAGAACAGCCGCAGTTCCCGGGTTTCGCGGGGACGCAGCATCAACCGGTGCGGCCCCAGCAGAACCTTGTGCCGGTACCGGTAGGTGGTCTTGTGAAAGGTTTCGAGGCGGAACAAGATGGAGTCCAGTCTGTTATGAGGGGAAAGCGGCGCGTGCGCCGCTTCCGGGTCAGCGGCGGCGGGAGGAGACCGGGCCGGAAAGCGCGCTCTGCCATGCCTTCAGCCCCTTGCAGCGGCGGCAGATCCGCTCTCCGAAACCTTCGCTCCAGAAGACGGTGCTGCAGCGCAGGCAGCGGCGTTCGCGGGGCACATCGCCCGCGGCTCTTGGCGGCGAAATCTCGGGGGCGGACTGCTCTGTCATGGCCATGTGTCTCATGAGGAAGTGCCTCCGGACGGCAGGGTCAGGGGGGCAGCCCCCACCTGTGGCGACACACTGGCCACACCCGCCGCAGCCTCCACCGCGCTGTGCCGCTTGGGGTCATCCTGCGGGCCGAAATGCGGCGCGCCTTCGCCGGGCGGCGTGGTCAGGTTTCCGGCATAAAGATGCCGCAGATCCGCTTCCGACACGCCGTCCGCCTGCATGACAAGGCGCACCATCGGATCGACAAGCATCTCTTCCAGAAAGAAATCCGACAGCGCCCGGCCCGACAGCTTGTCCTTGGCGCGGGCGTGATCCAGATCCGCCAGCGACACGGTCAGCGTGCGCGTCAGCCCGGGATGGGACACCAGAGGATGCAGCCTGACCAGCACGGAGGCTTTCCATGCCTCGGCGCGCTGGCTGTCGGGGGGCGAGACCAGTTCGGTTTCGATCTCGTATTCTCCGGCGGGCAGCGTGTCGCCGAATCCCGGCACGGTGAACGGGCGGGAAAAGACGGCCACCGTCTTGCTGATCTGATTTTCCATTCGGTGCGGTCTCTCCCATAGGGCGGGGGCAGCCTGCCCCCTGTTTCCGACCGGGGCGCGGGGCCGGTCCAAAGGTCTGGATGTCACGGGCGCGGGCAGTCCCGATGGCCCCGCAACGATCAAAGTTCGAGCGCCGCGAGACAGGCCTGCGCGATATCCCGGTCCGGGCCGTCCGTTCCCGGCACCGTCGCCCAACCGCCCGCCATCAGCGCATTGCGCCGTTCATAAGACGATGCGGCCCGGATCGTTTCCATCTTCTCGTCCCGCGCCGGATCCTGCTGCGCCATGTCCAGACACACCGGCACCATGGAGGCCACGACATCGCCCCGCGACATTTCCATGGCCTGCGCGTTCGCGGTCCTGCCGGTGACCCAGCCACCCAATGTAAAGCCAAGGGCGGCAACTAGGATCGCGCCGATCAGCGCGCCGTAAAGTCCGGGCTTCAGCCAGTCGGGAGTGGTCATGTTCTGTCCTCCAGCGGAGAAAGCGCCGCTTCGCTGTTTTGCTTGGTCTGGGTCATGGCCCCGTCCCGGCTTAGCACGGCGACCAGTTCCCGGTCGGAAACCGCGCGCATTTCGGCAAGACCGGGTTGGCTGTCGCTGTGGCCCACCATCAGATAGGTCGCCGTCCGCAGCCACGTCTCAAAACTGAAGCCCTCAAGAAGCTCTTCTTCGACGATAATTTCGTAATCGCCTGCGGGCAGCTGCCCCGCATATCCCCGCAGGGCAAAGGCATTGAAAAACGTCACCGTCGATCTGGCAGACCGCATGGTCATCCTAGGTCTCCGTCATGTGGGCAAATTGACACGTTCCGCACCTCCTCGGCTCGAGGACCGGCACAGTTGAACGACTTCCACTCTTCTAGGTCAGAATCACGGGCGGGGCGCTGACACATGTTAGTCCCGCCTTCGAAAGGCCACACACGCCCCCGGCGCGCAGGATGCGGCACAGGCACTGACCTGTGTAAGGGCGCCGGAGCCGGTCCGCGCCTAGGCTCCGGAAAACACGGGGGCAATGCGCGCCCGCAACCCATGAACGGAATGATGATGACCCGACTCCGTGGTCTCTACCCGCATCCCCCAGAATTCGAGCGGTTTCTCTATGCGCCTGTCGGCACGGACAGAAAGGGATCCAGCGTGACGGTGCTTTCGGCGCTGGCGCGGCTGGGACTGGATCCATGGACCGAAACCGCCGCCCTTGTCGCCCTGAGCCGGGATGCGGCGCGCGCCCGGCTGGGTCTGCTGCTGTCAAAGGTCTGGGACGTGCCCGCGCTGGGGCGCGATCATGGAACGGTCGCGCAGGAACTGACCCTGCTGCTGCCCGACACGCCGCCAAAAGCCGCGCCGACATGGCAGGCGGCCCCCCTTGCCGCTGGCCGTCTGGGGTCAGGCACCGCGATCTGGACGATCCTCGCGATCCTCTTTGTTGTGGCGCAGCTTCTGTTCGGCGGCCTGTTCGGGTCCGGGGAATGAACCATCAGGCATCCTGCGCCCCTTGCTGCCCGGGATGCCAAGGCGCCGCCGCATCAGCCCCACAGCGGCGGCCAGTCCTTGCCTTTTTGTCAAAAAAGCGACGCATGGACCGCGCGGGCACTAACCTGCATCAGTGCGCAAGGCCTCTGGCCCCGGCACTCTGAACCATGGCTGCTGCGTGTTTGGCGGCTCAGGTTCCGGGTAGCAAGAGACATGCCAACATGCCAGCCCCGCAAAGGGCAGGCATGTTGGCACGCCTTTTGTCTGCGAACCAGCTGCGGGCGCGCCCCGGGCCGCTGTCACGTCGCGCCCCGCACCCAGTCCACCGCCTCCGCCAAGACCATCTGCATGGCCTCATCAAGCCCGGCGATCAGTGCTGCGGTGCTGTCGGAGGGGGCCGTCCTCATGCTGTCGATGCGCCGCGTTCCGGCAATCGCGCGGTCAGATTCGCGGATCAGGGTCAGCTGCACCGCAACATGGATCCGCGCCGATCCCGGCACCGGGCCGGGCAGTTCCGCCTGCAGCGCAAGCAGCTCCGTCATCAGCGTAAAATCCGGCATCAGCCCCGCCCCGGCGCGGCTGACCAGCCGAAGCCCGCCCCTGTACAGCAGCCCGGTCAGCAGAAGCGTCTGCATCATCGCCGGGGCGGGTTCGGACCAGCGCGCCTCGGGCAGGTATTCGGCCTGCCGGGCGGAGACCTTCATCAGGATGCGGTCGGTTGCCAGCTCCCCGCCCGAGGTGGGCAGTTCGACAACCAGATGGCCCTCGCCGCCGCGCAGCGGCGGGCCCGAGGTAAGCGGCGACAGCGTGTAGGTGTCCAGCGGCTCGCTGGCCTTTGACACGGCGGTCAGGGCGCCGCAGCCGGGCAGAGCCGAAAGAAGGGACAGAGACAGTATCCTGCGGCGCGACATCATCGTGGTCATCTCCTGTATTCGGGGGTTTCATTGCCCAGCAGAAACCGCCCCGGGTCGCTGGCGATCTGGCGGGCAAGCGCGTCAAACGTGGCGATCACGCCGCTGGTCTGCTGGATCAGGGCACCAGCCTGCGTGGACAGTCGGGGCACTTCGCCCTGCACGACACCGCGCAGGGCCGCCATCGCGCCGGTGGTGCTGGCAACGGCGGAACGCAGATCGGCGATCAGCGCGGGAATGTCGCGCGCCAGCAGCCCGTCGGTGGCGCCAAGCCCGGATTCGACGGCATCAAGAACGCCATCGACCTTGGTCAGCGACGCCTCGGCGCGGGTGGCCAGCGCATCGATGCGCCCGGTCGCCTGCTGCAGGTTGACGAGGATCCCCGCCACCGCATCGCGGTTTTCCGGCGAGGCAAAGCTGCGCACCTCGGCGATCAGCGCCGTCGCCTCGGCCAGCAGATCCGGGCCGGTGACCATCAGATCCTGCACCACCGACCGCTCTGACCGGATCACCGGCAGTTCGGCGGGGGGCACGGCCTGCAGCCGGTCGGCCCCGGCGCTGCCGCCTTCCAGCGCGATGAAGGCAACACCTGTGACGCCCTGCGAGGCCAGCGTGGCGATGGTGTCGGTGCGCACGGGGGTGCTGGCAAAAATCTCGATCCGCACCCGCACCAGGGCCGGGTCGTCGCGGTCAAGCGCGATGGCCACGACGCTGCCCACATCCACCCCGTTATAGCGGACGGCGGCGGTCTGGCTCAGCCCCGCAGCGGTGCCGAACAGGATGTCGTATTGCGCATAGGTGCGGTCGATCTGCACCTTGGCGAGCCACAGCACGAAGCCCAGCATGGCCACAAGGCCAAGGATGGTGAAGAGGCCGATCAGCACAAAGCGCGCGCGGGTTTCCATCAGCCCTCCGCCGCCGCCAGCGCCGCATGGGCGCGCGGTCCGTGAAAATAGGCATGCACCCAAGGATCGGCGACATCGCGCATTTCCGCCATGGTGCCGGTGACCAGCACGCGGCGGTCGGCCAGCACGGCGATGCGGTCACAGGTGGCCTGCAGGGTGTCGAGATCATGCGTGACCAGAAACACCGTCAGGCCAAGCGCGTCACGCAACGAGATCAGCAGCGTGTCAAAGGCCGAGGCGCTGATCGGATCCAGCCCGGCGGTGGGTTCGTCCAGAAACAGGATCTCGGGGTCCAGCGACAGGGCCCGCGCCAGCCCGGCCCGCTTGCGCATCCCCCCGGACAGCGCCGCCGGATAAAGATCGCCCGCCGTCGCGGGCAGGCCGACCATGGCGATGCGCAGATCGGCCAGCGCCCGTCGCGTCACCGGATCGACCTTCAGGCGTTCGCGCATCGGGGCCTCGACATTCTCGCGCACCGTCAGTGCCGAAAACAGCGCGCCATCCTGAAACATCACCCCCGTGCGGGCGCCCGCGGCGGCGCGGTCGGCGGCGCTGGCCCCCAGCACATCGGTCCCCAGCAGCGTGATCTGCCCGGCGCTGGGGGTCATCAGCCCGACGATGCTGCGCAAAAGCACCGATTTCCCGCTGCCGGAGGCGCCGACCACCCCCAGCACCTCGCCACGCCGCACGTCAAGCGACAGGTTCTCATGCACGATGGTCTTGCCGAACCTGTTGGTCAGGCCTTGGATCGCAATGACGGTTTCGGTCGGCATCAGATCCCCCAGACCGCAAAGAACACGGAAAACAGCGCATCCATCACGATCACCAGAAAGATCGCGATCACCACCGCGCGCGAGGTGCGCAGCCCCAGCGATTCCGCATCGCCCTTGACCTGAAACCCCTGATGGCAGCCCACCAGCGCGATGATCGCCGCAAAGACCGGCGCCTTGACCAGACCCACCAGCGCCTGCGCCGCGCTGACATCCGCCAGCATCTGGGTGCGGAACTGGCTGGGCGTGATGCCAAGCTCGATCCACGCCATCAGCCCGCCGCCAAAAAGGCCCGACAGGCTGGCGACAAAGCCAAGGATCGGCAGCACGATCACCAGCGCCAGAAAGCGCGGCAGCACCAGCAGCGCGATCGGGTCCAGCCCCAGCACGCGGATCGCGTCGATCTCTTCGCGCATTTTCATGGACCCGATGGCAGCGGTAAAGGCCGAGGCAGAGCGCCCGGCCACGATGATCGCGGTCAGCAGGATGCCAAGCTCGCGCAGGATCGACACGGCGATCAGATCGACGACAAAGACCTCTGCCCCGAACTGGCGCAGCTGTGCCGCGCCCTGAAACGCCAGCACGACCCCGATCAGGAAACCCATCAGCGCCACGATGGGCACGGCGTTCAGCCCGACCTCCTGCATGTGATGGACCAGTGCGGTCAGCCGCAGCCGCCGGGGCCGCAGCAGCAGGCCGGAAAGCCGCGCCATGACCAGCCCCAGAAAGCCAAGGCTATCGCCGGTCGCCGCCAGCAGGCGGCCCACCGCCATGCCGACAGAGGCGAGCCCGTCCCCTGCGCGATACCGCATCTTGCGGCGCGGCGCCTTGGCGGGGGCAGGCAGCGCGTCCTGCACGGTGCGCAGCAGCAGGGTCTGCGCGGCGTCGCCCCCGCCAAAAGCCCGGCCCGACGAGGCCAGAAGCCAAGCCCCGGCGGTATCAAGCGCCGTGACCGCCGACAGATCGACCGCGACATCGGCCTTGGCCCGGCGCAGGCGCGCGCCGGTCTCGTCCAGGGTGCCGAGCGTGACCGGACCGGCAAGCGCCAGCGGAGCCTCACGGGACGTGTCAGCCGCCAACGCGCATCGCGCCCATGTTGCCCATCAGCCCGAACCCGTAAAGCAGCCAGATGATCACGAAGATCACCACGACCACGTTCAGGATCTGCCTGATCTTGCGATCCATCGGGACATAGGTGTTGATCACCCACAGCCCCACACCCACCAGAACCAGCGTGACAACGAGATTGACAAGGGACATGACAAACCTTCCTGAAAGAGTGGCGCCGGTGCGGGGCCCGGACCCGGAGGAGGGATCCACGCCCGGCACCTGAGCGGAGCCTGCCTGCCGCAGCGCGGAGCATCGCCCCTTTGCCTGCACGGCCTGCACCCCCGAAATCCCATCATCGCAGACTGGACCCGCGCCGCACTTACCTGGATCAGCCCGGATGCCTCAGGCCGGAAACATCCTGTCCCCTGCCTTGGCTTTTGCCCCTTCGCGCGCCCGGGACTGATCCATGTTGTATCGCCCGTCAGGGGGGGCGCTACTGTCGGGCTGTGCGTTGCCGGTCCGACTCCCGTCGGGACGGTCCCGCCTGCGGAGACGCCGCAGCATGGACCGCTGCCATTGCCACCGGAAAACGCCTGCTACCGATGCTGAGAACGTTCTGAACACCTCGCTTCGAAAGGTCGATACATGGAAAAGAACAAGAAAAAGAAGGCCGCTTCCCTCACTCCGAAAAGCGTGAAGCAGCCCAGCGAATACAAAACCCGTGAAGCCGCCAACAAACCGCAGGATGGCGAGTTTCTCAAGGCATTCGGCAACCGGAAAGTCCCGCCACGTAAAGGCTGACCCTGCCGGACGGCTCCACCGCGGGTTCCCTCACGCGGTGGGGCCGATTTTTAGGGCTGGCTTGTGACCCGCCCTCCTCCCAGCGTCAGCACAAGATCCTGCCTGCCGGGGACAAGCCGCAGCCGCAGCCGTCCGTTTTCGACCGGATGCGCGACACCGTTCAGCTGCGCGGATCCGGCGCCCGTGCCGGTCCCGCCGGGATTGTCGATGGTGATCGCAAGATGGGTCTGCCCCAGCCGCAGCGTGGCCGTGATCCGGGGCCAGTGTTTCGGAAAACACGGGGCAAGCACGATCTCCGGCCCCTCCCGCGTCAGCCCCAGCAGCCCTTCGATCCCGGCGCGATACATCCACCCCGCAGAGCCCGTATACCATGTCCAGCCGCCCCGGCCTTCGTGCGGCGCGGTGGAATAGACGTCTGCCGCCACTACATAGGGTTCGACCTTGTAGCGCGCGGCCTCCTTGGCGGTCAGGGCGTGGTTGATCGGGTTGACCAGCGCGAACAGATCCCCCGCCGCATCGCCATCGCCCATGCGGCAATGCGCAAGGATCGCCCACATCGCGGCATGGCTGTATTGTCCGCCGTTTTCACGCAGCCCCGGCGGATAGCCCTTGATGTAACCGGGATCGAGCGGGGTGTTGTGGAAAGGCGGCGTGAACAGCAGGGCAAGGCCCGGATCGCGCCTGACCAGATGCTCGGTCATGCTGGCCATGGCCGTGGCCGCCCGCCCCGGATCCGCCGCACCCGACAGCACCGCCCATGACTGCGCGATGCTGTCGATGCGGCATTCTTCCGATGTGGCCGATCCCAGCGGCGTGCCATCGTCGAAGGTGCCGCGCCGATACCATGCCCCATCCCAGGCGTCGCGTTCGATGGCCTGCACCAGCGCCGCGCGATGCGCGCTCCAGTGCCGCGCCCGTGCGGGATCGCGGTCTTTCGCCAGCGGGATCAGCGCGTCCAGCGTGGCAACCAGCAGCCAGCCCAGCCAGACCGAGGTGCCGCTGCCGCCTTCACCCACCCGGTTCATGCCATCGTTCCAGTCACCGGTGCCGATCAGCGGCATGCCATTGGCGCCGGTCAGCGCAATCGCCTGATCGATGCCGCGCGCGCAATGCTCGAACAGGCTGGCACGGGTTTCGGACACGGTGGGAAGGAAGAAATCGTCATGCGCCCCCGGCGGCAGCGCGGGGCCGTCCAGAAACGGCAGATCTTCGTCAAGGATCGTGGCATCCCCGGACACCGCCACATATTGCGCCACGCCGTAGCCCAGCCAGACCCGGTCATCGGAAATCCGCGTGCGCACGCCCTGCCCCGAATGCGGCAGCCACCAGTGCTGCACATCGCCTTCGGGAAACTGCCGGGATGCCGCGCGCAGCAGATGGGCGCGGGTCAGATCCGGGCGCTGCGCCGTCAGGGCCATGCCGTCCTGCAGCTGGTCCCGGAAGCCATAGGCGCCGCTCGCCTGATAGAACCCGGCCCGCGCCCAGATCCGGCAGACAAGCGTCTGGTAGAGCAGCCAGCCGTTCAGCAGGATGTCCATCGCCCGGTCGGGCGAGGCGACCTGCACGCCGGACAGCAGATCCGTCCAGTGCTGCCGCACGGCGGCCAGCGTGGTGTCGGGATCGGTTGCGCGATGACGCTCGATCAGCGCCTGCGCCGCCTCGGGCGTCGCCGCCTGCCCCAGCAGAAAGACCACCGTCGCGGTTTCGCCGGGGGCCAGCGTCACATGGCGCTGCAGGGCGGCGCAGGGGTCAAGCGCGGGTCCGGTGCGCCCCGACAGGGGTGCTGCCCCGATGCCTGCGGGGGCGGCCATGCTGCCCGCCGCACCCAGCACCTCTGTCCGGTCCGCGCTGAGGCTGGCACAGTCCGCGCCAAGATCGGCAAAGGCGACGCGGCCCGGAAAGGCCATGGCAAAGGGATTGCGGGCAAAAATCGCCCCCGTCACCGGATCGGCGGAGGTGACAAGATGGGCCGAGGTCGCGGCCCGCGACGGGCCAAGCACCCATTCGGCATAGGCGGTGACGGTCAGCCTGCGCACGGTCTTGCCGGTGTTGCGCAGGGTCAGCTTGGTGATCTTGACCGGATCCTCCATCGGCACGAACTGCACCATCTCGGCGGCGATGTCCTGCGCGCCGTGTTCGAACCGGCTGTAGCCGAAGCCATGCCGCGCGACATAGGTGCCGCGCCCCCGGACCGGCAGCGCGGTCGGGGTCCAGAGCGCGCCGCTGTCGCTGTCGCGCAGATACATCGCCTCTCCGGCGGGATCGCGAACCGGGTCGTTCGACCACGGCGTCAGGGTGTTTTCGCGGCTGTTTTCGGCCCAGACAGCGCCGCTGCCCTCGGCCGAGACCTGAAAGCCGAAGGACGGGTTGGCGATGACGTTGATCCATGGCGCGGGGGTGGTCTGCCCGTCGCGCAGCACGGTGACATATTCGCGGCCATTCTCGGCAAAGCCGCCAGTGCCGTTGAAAAACTCCAGATCCTCGGTGCCGGTCGCGCTGACCGCGGCTCTGGCCTCGGGCAGGAGGGCCCGCGCGGCGGGCGTGTCCGGGCTCAGCGGTGCCCCGGGCGCCAGCGCGTCGATCTGGTCGCCGATGCTGCCCCGGCTGGCCAGCAGGATCACCCGGGCCACCCCGACCAGCATCGCGCGCTGCCCGGAGGTGACCAGATCGGCGCGCAGCACATGGATGGCGCCTTGGGCACCGCCCCGGGGCGCGTCGCTGCGGGGGCGCGACTGCGCGGAGCGCACGGCAACCTCGATGGCGATCTGCATGTCCTGAACGTAAGAGGCGGCGCGGTCGTTCAGGATGACCAGATCCACATCCAGCTGCCGCATCCGCAGGTATTCATGGGCGGCCAGAACCTCGTGCAGGGCGGCGGTATCCTCGGGGTCGCTGATCCGGAACAGCAGGATCGGCAGATCACCGGAAATGCCCATGGGCCAGAGCGCCGATTGCAGATCCAGCCCGGCTTCGATCTGGCCCCCCGTGCCGCGCAGGCGCGGATCGTCGCGCAGGATCATGCCGCCAAGGCGCTGGAAATCGGCGGCGGCGGCAGAGCTGACGCCAAGATGGCGCAGCTGCACCTGACCTTGGGTCCAGGACAGGGTCACCGCGCGTTCAAAGGCGGACGGATCGCGGTGACGGTCCACCTGATCCAGCAGCGCCTCTGGCGTGGCGGCGACCACGGTCCAGAAGGTCACCCGGACCATCCCGCCAGAGGGCACAAGCACGCGGCGGCGCAGCGAAAACACCGGATCGAGCACGGTGCCGGTGGTGTCCGACAGCGGGCTTTGCAGCATCGCCGCCGTGCCGATGTCGCGTCCGCGGCCAATGAACCGCGCCCGGTCGGTTTCATGCTGCAGGGGGGCTGTTTCCTTGCCCTCGACCACGGCGATATGCGCCGCCCAGACTTCGGGATCGGCGGGGGTGCGGCGGCGGCGGGTCGCGATGATGACGCCAAGTTCCGGCAGGAAATCGGTCACCACGAACAGCTTTGAAAAGGCCGGATGCGCCAGATCGGCGGCGGGCGGGGCCAGCACCAGTTCCGCATAGGAGGTGAGGTCAATCTCTCGGGCCCGGCCCCCGGTATTGGTCAGCGTGACGCGGCGCGCCTCGGCATCGTCCTCGGCAGAGACCACGACCTCGGTGGTCATGCTCAGCCGTCGCCCCTGATGCACGAAGCTTGCGTGATGTTCGCAGAAGGTGGCGGAATGGCGGTCCGCATCGGCACCCGTGGGCTGCACCCCGGCGGACCAGAGCGCGCCGGTCCTGACATCGCGGGCAAAGATGAACGACCCCAGCGTGTTCCGGGTCGGATCGGCGCGCCAGCGGGTGATGGCCAGATCGCGCCAGCGGCTGTAGCCGCCGCCGGTGGGGGTCAGCGCCACGCCATAGCTGCCATTCGACAGCAGATGCCCGGTCGGCATGCCCTCAGCCGGGGCATCGAAGCGGCGCACCACCGGCGCGTCAGAGATCTCTGCCGCCGTCACCTGTACGGCGCCCGCGCGCGGCAGGGCGGCGGTGGCATCGCGCGGCACCCGTTCCTGCAGCAGCAGATCGACCGCCCGGATGATCGGTTCGGCATGAAACAGGGTGCGCAGCCGTCCGGCCTGAAGCGTGTTGGCGATGGCGGCGATGGTCATGCCCTGATGATGCGCCATGAAGCTTTGCACGATGGCATGATCCGCGTCGGCAGGCAGGCGCTTTGCGGTAAAATCCACCGCCTCGTAAAAGCCGAAGCGGCCCCCGGCGCCGATTTCGGCTAGCCGGTCGAAATTGCGCAGCGCCGCGCGCGGGTCCACCATGGTGGCAAGCCCGGTGGCATAGGGCGCGATGACCCGGTTTTCGTTCAGCCCCCGTTTCAGGCCAAGCCCGGGCACGCCAAAGTTGGAATACTGATAGGTCATTTCCAGATCGCGGGCGTTATAGGCGGATTCCGACACGCCCCATGGCATCGTATGCGAGGCGCCATAGGCGATCTGGCGCCTGACGATCAGCCGGTTGGTCTGTTCCAGCACCGACCCCGCCGGGGCCCGCATCACCAGCGACGGCATCAGATATTCGAACATGCTGCCCGACCATGAAATCAGCGCCGATCCGGCGCCGACCGGCGTTGCGGCGCGGCCCAGCCGGAACCAGTGCCGGGTCGGCACGTCGCCCTTGGCGATGGCAAAAAGGCTGGCAAGCCGCGCCTCGGAGGCAAGCAGGTCATAACAGTTCGGATCGCGCGTGTTGGTGGAGACGGCAAAGCCGATGGACAGCAGCTTTTTCTCGGGGTCGAGCAGAAAGCCGAAATCCATCGACAGGGCAAGGCTGCGGGCGCGGTCCTCGACGCGGGCCAGATCCGGTGCGCTCTCCGCCGCCGTGTCTTCCAGATGGGCGGCGATGCAGTCCCGTGCGGCGCCGCACCAGAAGGCCAGATCGCTGTCCGGATCCTGCGCGTGGGCCTTGGCCGCAGCGTCGCTGGCCATGGGCTGCAGCAGCGCAAAGCCATCGCCCCGCGCCATGGCGGCCTGCAGCCGGTCCAGCAGCGGCGACAGCTCGGCGGTCTGCGCCTGCTGTGCCAGCGACAGCGCGTCGGACAGGCCCGCGCGGCGGGCGGGCTCGTCCAGCGGCCTGTCCTGCCAGTCCCGGCAGGCCTGCGCCACCGCGATCAGATGGCCCGCAAGGTTGCCGCTGTCCACCGAAGACACATAGGCCGGGTCCAGAACCTGCAGGTCGCGCGTGTCATGCCAGTTGTAAAGATGGCCGCGGAATTTCGGCATCCGCGCCAGCGTCGCCAGCGTCTGCTCCAGCCGGGTGACGGCGGCGATCTGGCTGATCCAGCCCATGTCGCGGGCGACGGTGACGGACAGCAGATAAAGCCCGATATTGGTGGGCGAGGTGCGGTGAAACACGGTCGGAGCCGGGATTTCCTGAAAGTTGTCGGGGGGCAGGAAGCTGTCGGTCTCGGTCACGAAGGTTTCGAAATAGCGCCATGTCCGGCGGGCGATCAGACGCAGGGCCTGCGCCTCTGGCTGGCCCAGCGGCAGCGCGGCGCGGTCGCGCTGCGGCAGGCTGATGCGATGCGCGATGGCGGGGGCTGCAAGCCAGAGCAGCGCAAAGGGCACCACCACCGGCCAGATGCCGGGATTGCGCGTCAGCGCCACGGCGCAGACGCCAAGCCCCAGCACCAGCCCTCCTGCCATCCGCAGATACTGGGCGGTCAGGCCGGGCCGGGCACTGGCACCGGTGGAGGCCGCAGTGACCCATTGCAGCAGATGCCGCCGGGTAACACCCAGCCGGATCAGCGTGCGCAGGCAGGCATCCAGCATCTGCCATGCCGTGTCAGGCAGGAACGTGGTGTTGAGCGCGATCTGCGCCAGCGCGCTGCGGGTTTCCGCCAGCAGGGCCGCGACATGGCTGCGCGAGGTGATCCCGGCGCGCCCTGGCAGGACGGCAAAGGGCAGGCCCAGCAGATGCGGCAGCGCCAGCATCGCCAGCACCGCCAAGGTCCAGACCGCCGCCACCGGCAGGGGCAGAAGCCAGCCTGTGGCCAGTGCGGCCAGCGTCAGCGGCGCCACAAGCGCGCGGCGCAGGTTGTCGATCATCTTCCAGCGGCCAAGCACGGACAGCCCGCTTCCCGACCGCAGCAGCCACGGCAGAAGCTGCCAGTCGCCCCTTACCCAGCGGTGCTGGCGGCGGGTGGCGACATCGTAACGGGCCGGAAAGGCGTCGACCACGTCGATGTCCGAGGCAAGCCCCGCCTTCGCGAACACCCCCTCGAACAGGTCATGCGACAGCAGGGTGTTGTCCGGCACCCGCCCGGCAAGGCTGGCGGCGAAGGCATCGACGTCATAGATGCCCTTGCCGGTAAAGGAGCCTTCGCCGAACAGATCCTGATAGATGTTGGAGGTGGCCGCGGCATAGGGTTCGATCCCGCCGGGGCTGGAAAAGACCCGCTGGAATACCGATCCTTCGCTGCCGACCGGCAGCGCTGGGGTGACGCTGGGCTGGATGATGCCATAACCGCCGGTGACGCGGCGGCTGACGGGATCGACCACCGCGCGGTTCAGCGGATGCGCCATCTTGCCGATCAGCCGTGCCACGGTATCGCGCAGCAGCCGGGTGTCGGCATCCAGCGTGATGACGAAGCGGACCTCTTGTGGCACCCCCGTCTGCGGCAGGAAATTCGTGTCGGTGGCGCCGCGCAGCAGGCGGTTCAGCTCGGTCAGCTTGCCGCGCTTGCGTTCCCAGCCCATCCAGACCCCTTCCGAGGCATTCCAGAGCCGGCGCCGGTGCAGGAACAGGAACCGGGTGCCCTGATCGGAGGGATAGCGGGCGTTGAGCCGGGCCATGGCCGCATGGGCCGCCGCGATCAGCGGCGCGTCCTGCGGCGTGGTTTCGCTGGCCGCATCCGGCCCGTCCGACACCAGCGCGTAATGCAGCGCGCCGCCGGTGCTGGACAGGTGATGCACCTCAAGCTGGTCGATCTGCGCCGCAAGATCATCGGCATCCTGCAGCAGCACCGGCACCGCGACCAGCGTGCGCAGAGACGGCGGAATCCCGGCGGTCAGATCAAGCCCCGGCAGCAGATCCGGGCGCAGGATTCGGGTCACGGCGGTGTTGACCAGCCCGGTGCCAGCTTCGGAGGCGGCAAGCAGGCCGGTGAGCGCCAGCAGGATCAGCGCCAGCCCGCCCGCCCCGCTGAGCCAGAGCGCGAGGGCAAGAACGCCCGCCGTGGCAAGTGCGATGGCGCCCAGATAGCCGGGCAGCCCCAGACGGCCCACCGTCCGCGCCATGCGCAGCCGCAGGCCGGGCCGGAAACCAAGCTCGCGTTCAAAGCGCGGGCGCCCGGGGCCGATCAGGCCGAAGCCGGGGTCACGCGCCTCGTCATGCAGGGCAGCAAAATCCAGCGCCGCCTGCGCCACGGCGATCTCGGTCTGGCCGGAGCCGCGCGCCAGCACCTCGATCGTGGTGCGGTAGCTGTTGCGGGTGGCAAAATCCATCTGCCCAAAATCGGACTTCGCCCGCAGGCGGCTGTCGATCAGGCTGACATCCTCGACAAAATCCGCCCAGTCCAGTTCCGAGGCAAGCCGCATGCTGGTGACGATATTGCGCATCGTCACGTTGGACGCGCCCTGCCGAAGCTGGGCGTTCTGCACCACGGTCTCGATGGAGGATCCCTGATGGTGCAGGCGATCCGCCAGCCATGCGTGCAGCGGCGTGTCGGACGGATCAAAGCCGCGCAGCCGCTTGGCGATCTGCGCCGCAAGGATTTCGTCCAGCGGTGCCGATTCCAGCCCGGCAATCGCGGCGCGCAGCGCCGCCTGCGGGGATTGTGCCGGATCCTTGCGGGCCGCCAGCACCCGGTCGACGATGTCATCGGCAATCCTGCGCTGGCTGTTGCCCAGCGTGATCTGGTCGGCAAGGCGGCGCATGTTCTCGATCAGCACGATCCGCAGCGTGATCGCCACGGCCCACAGTTCCCCGATCGTCAGGGGGCTGACCTGCTGGTAGGATTTTACGAACGCGGCAAGCACCGGCTCCGACAGCAGGCTGTCGGTATGGGCGACATAGGCCCATGCCAGCCCGAAGACGCGCGGATAGCCCGCAAAGGGGCCGTCAGCCAGCTTCGGCAGCTGCCGGTAATACCCTTCGGGCAGATCGTCGTCGATCTGGCGCAGCTGCTGTTCGACAAGGTGGAAATTGTCCAGAAGCCATTCGGCGGCAGGGGTGATGGCGCGCCCCGCCTCCACCGTCCGTGCGCAGCCCAGATATGCCCCCAGCAGGGAATGCGCGTTGTTCTTGACGCGCGCGGTCAGCTTGGGCACCCGCCGCCCCGGAACGCGGGCCACGGTCTGCGCCGCAGCCAGCGTCAGGGCATGATGCTCCAGCCGTTCGGTGCCGAAGAGTTCGGAGCGGATCGCGGTCGTGTCGCGCCACAGGCCGGTTTCAGGCCGAAGGAGTCCGGTGATCCGGCTGGCGGCTTGGCGCAGGGCGTATGCGGTGCCTGCTGCGCTCACGCGCGCTCACGAGGAAGGAGGGTCGTGTCCGCCGTGGGGGCCGGGGCGGCGCTGTTCTCGATGAGACCGGGGGCGTCCCCGGCTGCGCCACTGTCCGCACGGTCGTCTGCGGCATTCGCGGCGGCGGGCGCCGTCCAGTCCGGCCGCACGCGCCGTGTCATGGCCGCCCAGTTGTTCTCGATCTGATTCCAGTTCATGGCAGGTCCTTTCGGGCGCGGGCGGCGAAGGAGGGGGATGGTCCCCGACATGCCGCGCGGCGCAGGTGATGGGGGAAAGGCAGGGGTGTGTGGTCAGGACTAGCGGTCCTGAGCTGCGGCCGCGCTATCATGGATCAGTGCCGCCGGGTCTGCCGGGCGCCCTGCGCCAGATCCCGCCGTTACCTTCGGCGGACCGAGTTTCCGCCAAGGATGATGCCGTTGATCAGTGCCGCGACGGCTTCGTGAAGCTCCGCCTGACCATCCGCGCCGGTATCGTTGGAATGTGCGGCGGCGGCATCGCGCAGGATGCCGAGGATTTCGTGTTCGGGCAGAATGTTGCGGTCGTTCAGCGCAAGCAGGAGCGATTCGCAGATGGCAAGCGCCGCCGTTCCGGGGACATCGTGAATTTCTGACATTTGGTGTGACCTTACATGACCTTACAGGGGCAGGCCCCGGGACAGGAGGTCCGGGACAGGAACATTCCACCTGTCTCGCAGTTGTGTGGTATCCTGCACTGAGGCAGATCAGTCTGACCGACCGTATCGGCACGGCCGCCGCCCGGCGCCCCGGCGCCACACGCCTGACCCCAGACATCTGCCAGCAAAGGAGCGTCGGAATTGACCGCCCTGCAAAGCCCGTTCGCGCGCAAACTTGGCGCCTTCGTCGCCCTGTCCGCGACAGAGATCACGGCCATCGACAAGCTTCATGTCCGCAAGAAGCAGTTTCCCGCCGGTCGGGACATCGTGCATCAGGGCCAGACCAACCAGTCCGCCTATATTCTGGCCTCGGGCTGGGCCTGCTCTTACAAGCTTCTGACCGGGGGCACGCGGCAGATCGTCGATTTCCAGATCCCGGGCGATTTTCTGGGCCTGCGGTCGGTGCTGTTCCGCACGTCGGATCACAACATCGAACCCGTCACGCAGCTGGAAGCCTCCGAAGTGCTGGCCAGCGACCTGCTGGAAACCTTCAGCAACACGCCACGGCTGGCCACGGCCATGCTCTGGGCGGCATCGCGGGACGAGGCGATGGTGGTGGAGCATCTGGTGGGCATCGGGCGCCGCGATGCCAAGGAACGCACCGCGCATTTCCTTCTGGAACTCGGCGCAAGGCTGAAACTGGTGGGGCTGGGCACCACCTCGGGCTATGACTGCCCGCTGTCGCAATACCTGCTGGCCGATGCGCTGGGGCTGAGCGCCGTGCATGTGAACCGCGTTCTGCGCGAGCTGCGCGAAGAAGGGCTGGTGACCTTCCAGCACGGCCATGTGGAAATCCACGATCTTGACGCGCTGGTGCTGCTGGCGGATTTCGACAAGACCTATCTTGATCACGACGGTCCGCTGCTGAAGTGACGCGGCGCAGCGGGCGTCACCCCGCTGCGTCAGCCTGGCATCAGGACAGCCGGGCGCAGCGGTGTTCGGTCACTGACCGATGGTCCGGCGCCAGAAGGTCAAGCCGCACCTGCGTGCCTGCGCGCCCCTCCACGATGTCGCGCGCATCCTGCAGGCGCCCGATGCAGGCCATGGTGCCACCGCCGCGCACGAAATTGCAGGCGGCGGCGATTTTTGGCCCCATCGAGCCTGCGGCAAAGCTCATGGCCGCCAGCGCATCCGGCGTGATGCTGGCAATCGCCGACTGATCCGGCCCGCCCCAGTCGCGGAAAACCGCCTCCACATCGGTCAGCATCAGCAGCACATCCGCCTGCAGCGCCTCTGCCAGCAGGGCCGAGGTGCGGTCCTTGTCGATTACCGCCTCGACCCCTTCCATCCGGCCATCGGCGCCGCGCACCACCGGAATGCCGCCCCCTCCCGCGCAGATGACACAAACCCCGGCCTCGACCAGAAGACGGATCGGCTTCAGCCCCAGTATGGCCACCGGCAGCGGCGACGGCACCACCCGGCGCAACCCGCCCTTCGATTCCTCGACCATCGACCAGCGGTTCCGGGTGCTGATCTGGCGGCCTTCCTCGGTTCCATAGACCGGGCCGATGGGTTTTGTGGGCTGGTCAAAGGCGGGATCCTGCGGATCCACCTCCACCCGCGTCAGCAGCGTGGCACAATCGGTGCCCCGGGGCAGCGCGTTCATCAGTTCCTGCTCGATCAGATAGCCGATCATGCCTTCCGTCTCGGCGCCAAGGATGTCCAGCGGCCAGACCGTCTCCTTTGCATAGGCGGCGGCCTGCAGGGCCATCAGCCCGACCTGCGGACCGTTGCCATGCGCGACGATGATCTGATGATCGCGCGCAAGATCGGCCAGCGCCGCCGCCGCGACGCGCACATTGGTGTGCTGCGCCTCTGCGGTCATCGGCTCGCCGCGTTTCAGCAGGGCATTGCCGCCCAAGGCCACCACGATGCGCATCTCAGGCGCCCATGGTGGCGACAAGCACCGCCTTGATCGAATGCAGCCGGTTCTCGGCCTGATCGAACACGACCGAGGCGGGGGATTCGAACACCTCGTCGGTCACTTCCATGGAGTCGATGCCATAGGTCTGGAAGATTTTCTCGCCCGTTTTCGTGTCGCGGTTGTGAAAGGCCGGCAGGCAATGCAGGAACTTGCTGTGCGGAGTGCCGGTCAGATCCATCACCGCCTGTGTCACCGCAAAAGGCGACAGCAGGGCGATGCGGTCGGCCCAGACGCTGTCCGGCTCGCCCATCGACACCCAGACATCGGTATAGACATAATCGCAGCCCTCGACCCCTTCGGCCAGATTTTCGGTCTGGGTGATGCGCGCGCCGCTGGTTTCCGCCAGCCTGCGGCAGTGATCCACCAGCGCCGCGTCGGGCCAGAGGCTTTGCGGACCACAGAGCCGGACATCCATCCCGATCAGGGCCGCACCCACCATCAGCGACGTTCCCATGTTGCCGCCGGTATCGCCAAGAAAACAGAACGCGATGTCCGACAGATGCTTGTGGGTATATTCGCGCATGGTCATCAGATCGGCCAGAATCTGCGTCGGATGAAACTCGTCCGTCAGCCCGTTATAGACCGGCACCCCGGCGAACTGCGCCAGCACCTCGGCATCGGACTGGCCAAAGCCCCGGTATTCGATGGCGTCATAGAACCGTCCCAAGACGCGGGCGGTGTCCTTCATGGTCTCCTTGGTGCCGATATGGCTGCCCGTCGGCCCCAGATAGGTGACATGCGCGCCCTGATCGAAGGCCGCCACCTCGAAGGCGCTGCGGGTGCGGGTGCTGTCCTTTTCGAAGATCAGCGCGATGTTCTTGCCCTTCAGAAGCTGGGTTTCCGTTCCGGTGGCCTTCGCCTCCTTGAGACTGGCGGCAAGCCGGAGCAGAAGGCGCAATTCGTCGGGTGAAAAATCGAGCAGTTTCAGGAAACTGCGTCCATGCAGATTTTGCGGCATCGGGTCATCCTTTCAGGAAATCGGGCGCCTTGCAGCGCGTCACAGCGCATCGCGGATCAGCGGGCAGGACATGCAGTGCGACCCGCCGCGCCCGCGCCCCAGTTCGGCACCGGAAATGGTGATGACCTCGACCCCCGCCTTGCGCAGCAGCGTGTTGGAATGGGTGTTGCGCTCGTAGCCGACCACGACCCCCGGGCTGAGGCAGAGCAGATTGTTGGCGTCATCCCACTGTTCGCGCTGCGATTCATAGGCATCGCCGCCGGTCGGCACGGTGCGCAGCGCCCGAAGGCCAAGCGCGCCCGCCACCACTTCCAGAAAGGGCCGGGTCTCGGTGGTGACGGTCAGGCCCCCACGTCCGTCCGGGCGCAGCGAATAGGTCTGGATGGCGTCGACCACCTCGGCAAAGACCGTCACCAGATCGCGGTCGCAAAAGGTGAAGACCGTATCAAGATGCATGGACGACCGGGCGCGGGGAAACTGGCAGGCGATCACCCGCTCTGCCCCGCCCCCGGCGAACAGGGAACGCGCCAGCTGTCCCACCGCCTGCGGCGTGCTGCGTTCGCCCATGCCGACCAGCACGGTTGCATTGCCGATGGGCATCACGTCGCCGCCTTCCAGCGTGGCCTGCCCGTGATCGGTCAGCGGATCCCCGAACCAGACCGGAAATTCGGCTGTCCTGAAATCGGGATGAAACCGGTAGATCGCGGCAAGGTTCAGCGTCTCCAGCCGCCGGGCGGGCCAGAACATCGGGTTCAGCGCAACCCCGCCATAGATCCATGCCGAACTGTCCCGGGTGAAGATCTGGTTGGGCATCGGGGCCAGCAGAAAATCTTCGTCGCGCAGCATCGGCGCCACGACCCCGGCCATGGGAATGGGCAGTTCGGTCCGGCTCATGCCTCCGATCAGGATATGGGTCAGCGCATTGGCCGACAGCTCCATCAGGCAGGCATGCAGATCGCGCGCCAGACCCACGCCCACGGAATTGTCGTTGATCCGCGCATCCAGCAGCCAGCGGCGGGCCACGGGATCCGCGACGACCACCTCCAGCATCTCGCGCAGCAGCACCACCTCGACCTCCCGGTCGCGCAGGACATCGACAAAGGCCATGTGGTCGATGCGCGCCTGTTTCACCCAGAGCACGTCATCAAACAGCAGGCTTTCCGCGTTTGCCGGGGTCAGCCGCGCCATTTCCGATCCGGGCCGGTGGACCAGAACGCGGCGCAGCACGCCCGCCTCGGAATGAACGCCATAGGTCAGGGTCATGTGGGGGTGCCTCCCAGCACGGTGGCCAGCGCAAGCGCGGCCATGACGATACATGTCAGGACCACAAGCAGCGGCCAGACAAAGCGCAGCCAGCGCTCATAGGGGACGCGGCCAATGGCCAGCCCGCCCATCACGACAGCCGATGTGGGGGTGATCAGGTTGACCATGCCGCTGGCGGTGGCAAAGGCGGTCACGACCAGCTCGCGCTTGACCTGCGCAAAATCGGCCACCGGCGCGAGAATGGGCATCGACAGCACGGCAAGGCCCGAGGTGGAGGGCACGAAGAACGACAGCCCGACCTCGATCCAGTAGATCACCAGAATGAACGCGGTCCGCGACAGGCCGCCGACGCCGGTTTCCGCCGCATGCAGGATGGTGTCGGTGATGTGGCCTGCATCCATCACCACGACGATGCCGCGCGCCAGACCGATGATCAGCGCCACCCCCAGCAGATCCCGCGCGCCGCTGACGAAACTGTCAACCAGCCTGCCCTCGCCCAGCCGGGCAATGAGACCGACAAGGATCGCTGCGGCAAGGAACAGGCCGCTCATCTCGGCCATCCACCAGCCGCCCAGCACCACGCCCCAGACCATCACGCCAAAGGTCAGGGCGAACAGGATCAGGACGATCTTGTGCATCCCGGTGAAGGTCGCAGCCTCCGCCGGGGCTGCGGACAGGAAATGCGCCTCATTCGCGGCTTTGCGGTCATAGACCAGCGATCGTGTCGGATCGGCCCGCACCCGCGCCGCGTAGCGCATCACAAAGGCGACCGTGACCGCCCAGCACAGCGCAAGGATGACCAGCCGCAGCGCCAGACCGTCTGCAAAGGTCACGCCCGCCGCATCCGAGGCGATGACGGTCGAAAAGGCATTGACCGTCGATCCCAGAACGCCGACCCCGGCGCCCAGCAGGATGACCGCCACCGCCGTCAGCGCGTCATATCGGGCGGCGATCATCACCGGGATCAGCAGGACGTAAAAGGCCAGCGTCTCTTCGGCCATGCCATAGGTCGTGCCCCCCAGCGCAAAGAGCGCCATCAGGAACGGGATCATCCAGATCTCGCGGCCTTTCAGCCGGACCATGGCCCGCGCGATCCCGGCATCTATGGCGCCGGTTGCGGTCACCACCCCGATGAAGCCGCCGATGATAAGGACAAACAGCGACACGTCGATGGCACGGGCAACATAGGTGACGGGGTCGTAAAAGCCCGCGATGGGGGCAAGGATCACGTCGAAGATGCCCTGCGGATCCGCCTCCACCGGCGCATAGCTGCCCGCCACGGGCACCTCCTTGCCAAGTGCTTCGGAGGTGACGCGCTCGTACTGGCCCGCCGGAATGATCCAGGTCAGCGCCGCCACAAGGACGATCAGGGCAAAGAGGATTGTAAAGGCGGAGGGGAAACGGAGCTTGGGTTTCGCGGCGGGCTCTTCGGTGGATGGCATGAGACTGCTTCCCTGAGATGACGCGTCGGGATCACGCTAGCCTGACGGAGGCCGGGCCGTGCTGACGCAGGTTAGGTCCGCGCAACGACACGCGGCAGGCTTTAGCGCCCGGTCTCTGCGCCAGAGGCGATTTCGATGATCTCGGCGGTGATCGCCTCTTGCCGCTGCCTGCGGGCAAGCGCGTCCAGCGCGACCAGTTCAGCCTCGATCTGGCGCGAGGCGGCGGACATGGTGGCCATCCGCGCCTCGTTCTCGGCAGCGAAGGCATGCAGGGCCGCCCGGGTCACCGCCGCGTGCAGCTGATCAAGCCCGAGTGCGGCGGCAAGATCGGCGGCAGGCAGGTTGGTAAGCGGCGCGGCGCAGGGGGCGCCCCCCTCCGCGCGCGGCGCCCGAAACAGCACGCGGCGGTCGGTCGTGACCTGTCCGCGGGTCCAGACCGCATGAACCACCGACACCGCGCGCAGCCCGCTGTCCGCGAACACCGCCGCCAGCAGACGGTCCGCGAATTTGGGCAGGCTGGCAGATCGCGACGGCATCGCAGCCGCCCAGACCGGATGCAGGCCGCGCGCCGTCGCCATCGCCACACCCCGGCTGCCGATCAGGAACAGGTCGGTTTCCGGCGGCACTGCGCCAAGCGCCTCCAGCACGCGGTCGGTAAACCCGCCGACAAAGCCCTGTTCGGCACAGAACACCACCAGCGCAGGGCGCGCCGTCAGCCTGTCCTCCGCCAGATCAGGCCCCGCCAGACCCTGCGACACCGCGTCGTGCAGCGTGGCGGCATAGATCTCGACCGCCGCCATCTGCTGGCGGGCGGTGCGGGCGCGGGCGCCCGCGATCCCGGTCATGGCGCGCACCACGCTTCCCAGCTGACGGATGCCGTCGATCCGGGCGG
Organism: Salipiger marinus; assembly: GCF_035481585.1. Taxonomy (NCBI): domain Bacteria; kingdom Pseudomonadati; phylum Pseudomonadota; class Alphaproteobacteria; order Rhodobacterales; family Roseobacteraceae; genus Salipiger; species Salipiger marinus. Next base: position 221,030 of record NZ_JAYKSL010000005.1, read on the forward strand.
AAAGATCCGCGTCAGACATCGGCGGAGCGCATGCGCAGCGCGGCAAGCAGCGCCGCCCTGTCCGCAACGTCGAGCGTGCCGGTCGCCGCGATCTTGCGCAGGATTGCGGCGGCACCCGGCTCCAGCGTCTCTGCAAGATGGTTGCGGAGGCTGGCGACCTGTTCGGGCGCGAGCCCGTCCAGCAGCCCCTCCTGCACCGCCATCACCAGCGCCACTTCCTCGTCCAGCCGCATCGGCGCGTGCTGGGGCTGGCGCAGCACCGCACGCAGCCGGGCCCCCCGCGTCAGCTGTGCCTGCACCCGGGGTTCGATGGTGCCGCCGAAACGGGTGAACACCTCCATTTCCAGAAACTGCGCGTAATCCAGCCGCAGCGATGTCGCGGCGTCGCGCAGCGCGGGCGCCTGCGTCTTGCCCCCCACCCGGCTGACCGACACCCCCACATCGACGGCGGGTTTCTGCCCCTCCTGAAACAGCGCCGCGCCCAGCACGATCTGCCCGTCGGTGATCGAGATCAGGTTGGTGGGGATATAGGCCGAAAGGTTCCCCGCCTCGGTCTGGGCAATCGGCAGGGCGGTGAGCGAGCCGCCGCCCTTGGCCTGCGACAGCTTCGCCGCGCGTTCCAGCAGCCGCGCATGCACGTAGAACACATCGCCCGGATAGGCCTCGCGCCCCGGCGACTGCCGGGTCAGCAGCGCGATTTCGCGGTGGGTCGCCGCGTGTTTGGTCAGGTCATCGATCACGATCAGGGCGTGCTGGCCGCTGTCGCGGAAATGCTCGGCCATGGTCATGCCCGCATAAGGGGCGATCCATTGCAGGCCCGGCGGGGTCGCGGGCCCGGCCACCACGACGATGCAGCGGTCAAAGGCGGCATGGGTCATCAGCGCATCCACCGCCCGGCGCACGGCAGAGGTTTTCTGCCCCACGGCGACATAGACGCAGATCAGGTCGCTGTCGCGCTGCGCGATGATGGTATCAAGAGCCAGCGTCGTCTTGCCGGTGGCCGGATCCCCGATGATCAGTTCGCGCTGCCCCCGCCCCAAGGCGAAAAGCGTATCGACCACCAGCACCCCGGTCTGCACCGGATGGACCACCAGATCCCGCTCGATGATGCCGGGGGCCTCGCGTTCGACCGGCAGGCTTGCCTCGGCCACCACCGGCCCGCGCCCGTCCAGCGGACGGCCCAGCGGATCGACGATGCGGCCCAGCAGGCCGGGGCCGACCGGCACGCGGACCACATCCCCCGTGCCCCGCACGGCATCCCCGGCCTGTGGCGCCGCTGCGGCCTCCAGCAGCACGCAGCCGATCCGGTCGGGTTCCAGCACCTGCGCAAAGCCGACCGCCCCGGAGTCAAAGCGCAGCAGTTCGTCAAGGCGCACCTGCGGCAGGCCGGAGATCATCGCCACGCCATCGGCAATCTCCTCGACCCGGCCCCGGTGTTCGGCGGCGGGGCCCAGACCGGTGGCCTGCACGCGCGCGGTGGCCTCTGTCAGCCAGTGGGCCTCATGCGGCATCGGACAGACCATCCGTTTCGCCAAGCGCTGCGGCGATCCGGGCCAGATCGGCCCGCCACGAATTGCGCAGGCTGAAATGCGGCGCGTGCAGTTCCAGCCCCGCGATCAGCGCAGGATCGGTGGGCAGGGCAAAGACGACCGGCGCGCCGAACACGGTGGCAAGTGCGGCCCTGATCCGCTCCTGCGCGGGGATGCCCTGTTCGGTCGCGCTGACCAGTTCCAGATCCTCGGCGGCAAGTGCGGCACGCTCGGGACCAGAGAGCGCGGCCAGACCCTGCACCAGCCAGCCCAGAAAGGCCGCCTCCGTCGCCGGACCGTCAAGGCGCGCCACAAGCCGACTGGCGATGGTCACCGCAAGCATCTGTGCCTCGTCCATCGCATGGGCCTTCAGCGTTGCGGCAGCGCGGATGCGGGCCGCCTTGGCGGTGTCGTGCAGGGCTTCCGCCTCGGCCTGCGCCTCGGCCAGCAGGGTCTCGCGCGCCGCCGCCGCATCTTGGCGGGCGCGGTCCAGCATCGCGTCACGCTCTGCGGCAAGCCCCGCCCGCGTGGCGGCGATCCCGGCCAGCGCCGCCTCCGCCTCGGCGCGCTTTGCCCCGGCCTCGTCCAGCAGCGTCGCGGCGGCGGCCTGACGCGTGGCGATCATGGCGGCAACCGGCCTCCAGAACAGCCGGTGCAGCAGCCACACCAGAACCAGCACGTTGACCGCCTGAAATCCCAGCGTCCAGACATCAAAGGTCATGGCATCATCGGATTGGCGAAAAGCAGCAGAAGTGCGACGACAAGGCAGTAGATCGCCGTGGTCTCGATCATGGCAAGCCCCACGAACAGCGTGCGCGAGATGGTGTTGGCGGCTTCGGGCTGCCGGGCGATGGCATCCATCGCGGCGGCAACCGCGCGGCCTTCGGCAAGCGCGGGGCCAAGCGCGCCGAAGGACACCGCAAAGGCGGCGCAGACGATGCTGACGATGTTCACATATTCCATTCAGATGTCCTTGGGTTCGGGTTGGCCCTTTTCGACGGCGGACGTGATGAACACCATCGACAGCACGGCAAAGATGTAGGCCTGCACGGCGCCGGTCAGCAGATCGAGCACCATGAGCGGGATCGGCACCAGAAGCGCGGCCAGCGATCCGACGATGGCGATGACAAAGACCCCGCTCATCACGTTGCCGAAAAGCCGCACGAACATCGACACGCTGCGGGTGAGGCTTTCCAGAATGTTGAGCGGGATCATCACCGGGTTGGGCCGGGCAAAGCCGCGCAGGAAGCCGCGCAGCCCCCCGCCCCTGATGCCGAAATGGATGATCGCAAGAAACACCAGCGCCGCAAGGGCCGCAGGCGTTTCCATGGTGGCGGTGGGCGGGGTGATGCCGGGGATCAGCGAGGCCCAGTTGGCCATCAGGATGAACAGGAACAGCGTGCCGACAAAGGCCCGGTAGGGCGCCGGGGGCGCACCGGTCACGTCGCGGATCTGGCTGTCGACCGTGCCGACCAGCAGTTCCGCAGCGGTCTGCACCCGCGACGGCACAAGCCGCAGGCGGCGGGCCAGCAGGGCGGCCCCCAGCACAAGCAGCGCCATGATGGCCCATGTCACCACGACCGAGGCCATGATCGGCACCGGGCCCAGCATGACCAGCGGCAGCGATTCCAGCGGGCTTTCCATCACGCGGCCCGCCGCATCACGGCATGACGCCCCAGAAGCAGGCCAAGCGCGGCGGCCAGCAGCGGCCCGGCGCCCTGCATCGCGGCCAGGAACAACCCGCCGCCAATCCCGGCCATGCGCAGCAGCACCAGCGCCCCGCCAAGCAGCGGTGCGCCGCGCCGCCCCGACAGCAGCAGCCCGGCACTCTGCCGCACCATGCGGAAATAGATCAGGCCGCCCACGGCACCGCCCGCCAGCCACAGCCCGAGGATCACCGGATCGGTCATGCGCTGCCCATCCAGCGCCACGCGCCCCAGCCGCCAAGCCCGAGCCCCACCAGCAGCAGCGGCGCCGTCCAGAACAGATCCGTGCCGAACCGCCCGTCCAGCCAGCGGCCCAAGGCGATGCCGCCCAGCATCGGCGCCACGATGATCCAGCCCAGCACGCCGATCTGCGCCAGACGCCGCCCGACCGAGGCGTCGCCGTCCCGCAGCCAAGCCGCGCACCGCGCCTGATGGCTGCGCACTTCGCGAAGCAGCGGGTCAGTGTCCTGCGGGTCGCTCATGCCCCCGCCCCCCTTGGTTTCGGCTGCAGCCGCGCCAGCATCCGCCGCATGGCGGTCAGCTGCAGGCGGGTGGTTTCCACATGCTCGATCCGCTCTTCGTCCAGCTCGGCGCGGAAGCGGGCCAGCACCTCGCGGTCCAGCGTTGCCAGATCATCGCCCGTCACCGCCTCGCGCGTGGCGATGGCAACGTTGCCCGCGCGCACCGTCAGCGCCCCGCCCCGCACGGCGCAGAACCGGGCGCCCCCCTCGGGCGTGGTCCAGGAGACGACCGAGACCGCAAGCCGGGTCAGGAAATCGGCATGTCCGGGCAGGATCCCGAAGCTGCCGCTGGCATCCATGGCGCGCAGGCTCCGCACCGGCTGGTCGACGATGATCGCAAGCGGGGTCAGGATGCGCAGGGACATGGGGCGGCTCATGCGCGGCCTGCTCTTTCGCGCGGGCATCGGCAAGCGTGCCCACCATGTAAAGCGAGGTTTCGGCCCATGCGTCCGTCTCGCCCTCCAGAATGGCGCGACACCCGGCCAGCGTGTCGGCGCGGGCAACGGACTGGCCCGGCGTGCCGGTAAAGGCTTCGGTCACCGCAAAAGGCTGGCTCAGGAAACGCTGCAGGCGCCGGGCGCGGGTGACGACGCTGCGATCCGCACTGCCCAGTTCATCGACCCCCAGCAGCGAGATGATGTCCTGCAGTTCGGCAAACCGCGCCAGCATCTCGCGCACCTCGCCTGCGGTCCGGTAATGATCCTCTCCCACCACAGCCGGATCCAGCAGAGTGGACGAGGATGCCAGCGGATCAACCGCCGGATAGACCCCCTGCCCCGCCAAGCTGCGGCTCAGGACGATCACGCAGTCCATATGCCCGGAAATCGTGGTCACGGCCGGATCGGTGAAATCGTCGGCAGGCACATAGACCGCCTGAATGGAGGTCACCGCCGCCCCCGCGACCGAGGCGATGCGTTCCTGCAGCCGCGCCACTTCGGTGGCCAGCGTCGGCTGATACCCCACGCGCGAGGGCAGTCGGCCAAGAAGGCTCGACACCTCCGCCCCGGCCTGAACGAAGCGGAACACGTTGTCCATCAGCAGCAGCACGTTCTGGTGTTTCGTGTCGCGGAAATATTCCGAAATGGTCAGCGCGGTCAGCGGCGCGCGCCAGCGCGCTCCGGGGGGTTCGTTCATCTGGCCATAGACCAGCACCGTGCGGGGCAGGACGCCGGACTCCGCCATCTCGGTCAGCAGTTCATGCCCCTCCCGCGACCGCTCGCCGATGCCCGCAAAGACCGAGATGCCCTGATATTTTTCGACCATGGCATGGATTAGCTCCATCACCAGCACCGTCTTGCCCACGCCCGCGCCGCCGAACATCGCGGCCTTGCCGCCCTGCGCCATGGGGGTCAGCAGGTCGATCACCTTGATGCCCGTCTCGAACAGGTCGGTCGTGGTGGCCTGCGCGGCAAGCGGCGGCGGCGCGGCATGGATCGACCGGCGCGGCGTGGCCGCAGGCAGCGGCTCTCCAAGGTCGCGCACGACCCCCGTCACATCCAGCAGCCGCCCCAGAACCGCCTCGCCCACCGGCACGGTGACGGGGCCGCCGGTGGCGCGCACGGTGACGCCCCGCGCCAGACCCGCCGTCGCCTGCAGCGCGACCGCCCGCAGCGTGGTCAGGTCAAGGTGCCCCTGAACCTCCAGCGTCAGGGTTTCGGGACGGTCCCATGCGACGGTCAGCGCCTCGTTCAGCGCAGGCAGGGCGCCCGCGTCAAAGCGCACATCGATGACAGCACCCCGCACGGCATGAACCCGCCCTTCGGACAGCACAGCGGGCATGGGGGCTCCTTTCGGCTGATGCTGCGCGCCTGTCGCACAGGGAAGGCCCGAGCCTAGGCCGATGCCCAGACCCGCGCACTGATATGCATCAGGGCCGGGCGGGCATGCGGCGGCCCCCGCAGGCAGCACTGCCGCAAGGTAAGATCCGGTTCTGGCATCCGCCGCACTGGTCTTGCTGCGTCGCAGCATTACCTTGGATGCAGGGAGGATTTCTTGGCGTTGACCCCGAAGGGTGTCGCGACGGAGCCAAATTCAATGCAAAATCAGTCTCTTCCTCAACAATCGGACCTCCGCGATCACCTGACCGTCCTTGACGGGTTCGGGACCGATCCCGGCTCGCTGGCGGCAAAGACCTATATCCCGAAGGGCTTTCCCAAAAACGGCCCTCTGGTCGTCGTGCTGCATGGCAGCACCCAGACCGCCGAATCCTATGATGTGGGCTCCGGCTGGTCGGCTCTTGCCGACGAAGCCGGGGTGGCGCTGCTGTTTCCAGAGCAGCGGAAAACCAACAACGCCATCGGCAGCTTCAACTGGTTCAAGTCGCGGCACAACCGGCGCGGCGGCGGCGAACCGCTGTCGATCCGGCAGATGATCCGTCAGGTGGCCAAGGATCACGCCATCGACCCGGCGCGCATCTTCATCACCGGCCTGTCCTCTGGCGGGGCCATGACCTCCGTGATGCTGGCGACCTATCCAGAGGTGTTTGCAGGCGGCGCGATCATCGCCGGGCTCCCCTATCGCAGCGCGGACAGCCTGATGCAGGCGTTTTTCCGCATGAAAGGCTTTGGCAGCCCGTCGGACCGCAAGCTCCACGCGCTGGTCCGCGGCGCCTCGAGATTTACCGGCCGCTGGCCCACGATCTCTGTCTGGCATGGCGGCAGCGACGAGACCGTCGACAGATCCAATGCCGACCGGATCGTCGGGCAGTGGAAGAGGATCCACAAGGTTGCGGAAACCCCGACCCGGATCGAAACGGTCGACGGCGCCGCGCGGCGGATCTGGTGTGATCCGCGCGGGCGGGTGGTGATCGAGGAATACATCATCGAGGATATGGGCCACGGCACCCCGATCTGCGCAAAGGGCGACGAAGGCCTTGGGCAGGAAAGCAAATACATGCTGGATGTCGGCATCTCCTCCACCCGTCACATCGCGAATTTCTGGGGCCTCACGCGCTAAGGCGGCGGAACTGTCCCGGCGCCGCATCTCCACCGGGTCCGGTGGTCTTGGACGGAAGGAGAAGCCGTCGCGTCTTCCCCAAACCGGCTCGCCATCATAACTGGGCATGCGGTCCCCTGTGGCCGCGACCGACCGGCGCATCGGTCCCGCAGGGTCTGACAGGCACCGTGGCGGTCTGCAGATCACCCGGCCCGGAAAGCCGGTCGGGCCGGGGTCCGATGCTGACGTGGCCCTTGCCGCGACCAAGGCTGCAGGAGGGTGGCGCGCCGGAGCATCCGCCAGCCACCCGCCGGGCATGATCTGCCCGTGCCCTGCGGGGCAGCCACACTGGGTCATCGCGTGCAGTCGCGGGACGGCGCCCCCGGGCAGGGCGCGCGAACCACCACGCCTTTGCAAAAATATCCGCCGCGGCGGCTTGCATTCCGGGGCTGCGGGGGCCAGTTTGGCGCCTGCGGGCCGGGCCCCTCTGGCGAGACACTGACGTCTCGTGATGTCGGACCGCATCGAGTGTGCTCGATGTTGTGCCCGGACCGTAAACGCCCCCGCAGACCTCGAGCCCAACTGTTCCGAAGAGGTCTGACGTGGATATCCTCCTAACCCTGTTTCTTGGCCAGCCGCTCTGGATGTGGCTTACCTTCCTCGCGCTTGTGATCGGCCTGCTGGTGCTTGATCTTGGCGTGCTGCACCGCGATGACCATGTCATCGGCGTTGCCGAAAGCCTGCGGACATCGGCCTTCTACATCACCTTGGGCGTCGCCTTCTCGGGCTTTGTCTGGTGGCAGATGGGCACGGAGCCCGCAGCGCAGTATCTGACGGCCTTCGTCGTCGAAAAGACGCTGGCGCTGGACAATATCTTCGTCATCGCGCTGATTTTCGGCTTCTTCGCCATCCCTGCCGCCTATCAGCACCGCGTCCTGTTCTGGGGCATCCTCGGCGTGATCGTGCTGCGCGGCATCATGATCGGGATCGGCGCCACGCTGGTCGAGCAGTATCACTGGATCCTCTACATCTTCGCGGCCTTCCTGATCTTCACCGGGATCAAGATGCTGCGGAGCGGCGAGGAGGAAGAGCACGACCTTGCCACCAATCCGCTCGTGCGCTTTCTCAAGCGGCGGATGCGGGTCACGGACGAGATCCATGGCCATGATTTCGTGGTCAGAAAGACCGACCCGGTCAGCGGCAAGACCCTGCGCTATGCCACGCCGCTGCTGCTGGCGCTGATCGTGATCGAGCTTGCCGATGTGGTCTTTGCCGTGGATTCGGTGCCCGCTGTCTTCACCATCACCACCGATCCCTATATCGTCTATACCTCGAACATCTTCGCCATCCTCGGCCTGCGCGCGCTCTATTTTGCGCTGTCGGCGATCCTGCGGCGCTTTGCCTATCTGAAATATGCCCTGTCGGTGCTGCTGGTCTTCATCGGCTCGAAGATCTTCGTGGCCGATCTCATGGGCTGGGAGAAATTCCCGCCGGTCTGGTCGCTGGGCATCACTTTCGCCATCCTCACCGCAGGCGTGGTCTATTCCCTGTGGAAGACCCGCAAGGACGAGGCGCAGACCCCGCCCGCATAGCGCGACGAAGCGGAAGACCCGAGGCTGACCACCACGGATCAAGGCGCGCCCTAACGTTCGGGCGCGCCACTATCCGCAAGCGTCTTCCGCGCCGCCTCAATCATCGCGTCGCAGGTGCGCTGGTTATGCGCCTCCAGCCGGGCGGCAAGGTCGAGCGGGGTGCGCGCCCGCAGCGCGATCATGATCTGCTCGTGCTCGGCAAAGGATTCGGCCACGCGCGAGAAATCTTCGTTCACCAGAAAGCGGTAGCGCCAGATCTTCTGCTGCAGCGTCTCGTAGCTTTCGCAGAGCAGCGCATTGCCGGAGATGCGGGCCAGCGCCTTGTGGAAGGCATAGTTGAGGCGGGTGTAATCCTCGATCGCGCTGCGCCGGACTGCGGCATCAAGGTCAAGATGCAGCGCTGCCAGCGCATCAAGATCGGCAGGCGTGACCCGCTCCGCCGCCGTCAGGCCGATCAGCCGCTCGAGCGCGCCCTTCAGTTCGAAGATAGGCCCGATCTGTGCCGGGTCCACGGGGGCGACGATGGCGCCACGATTAGGGCGGAGCAGGACAAAGCCCTGCGCCGCAAGCACCTTCAGCGCCTCGCGCAGGGGGGTGCGCGACACGCCGAAACGGCGGCAGAGTTCGGCCTCGGGGATGCGCTGGCCGCTGGCGAGCGGCCCCTCGATCATCAGCTGGCGCAACCGGGCCACGAGGGTCTCGTGCAGCGACATCTGGGTGTCTGCATCCTCGGGTGCCGCCGTCCAGCTCTCCATGTCGGTCATGCCGCCTGTCCCTGCCCCTCTGGTCTCACTTCGCGAACATCATGCCGAAATCGGCGAGCGGCGCCATGTCCACTTCCGCCTCTTTCAGACATCCCCAAAGCGTGAAGGCCACGGAATCAAGCACCGGCAGGCCCAATTCGCGTTCGAGCGCGGCGGCAACAAACGGGCCGCGCATATTGGTACAGAGGATGACGATGGCATCGGGCCGGGCCTCGGCCACCTCGCGGCACATGCGGGCAATCTCGGCCTCATCGACCTCGGCGAAGGAAAAATTGTCGGACCGGTTGCTGTGCCGCTCCGCCACCGTTTCTATGCCGATGTCGGCGTAATTCGCGATGATGCGCGCCTGCACGTCCGGTGTATAGGGCGTCACGAGCCCCAGACGGCGCACGCCGAAGGTTCCAAGCAGCCGGTTGAGGCTTTGCACCGCACTGGTGGCCCGGGCGCCGGTGCGTTCGGTCAGCGCCGCGCAGAGCCGCGCGTCGCTGTCAAAGCCAAGCCAGCTTGCCGAGGTGCCATTCCAGGCGAGGACATCGACACGCGCATCCGCCAGCAGATCCGCCGCGGCAAGGAAGGGCTCGATCGCGAACTGCTGGTCCGATCCTTCGTCAAGCGCGATCCGAGTGACGCGCAGACGGCCAAAATGCACCGAGACCTGTGGAAACAGCGGCCATGCAAGCGCTGCGGTGAACGGTTCGACCACCGTGTTGGAGGACGGCGTCAGCATGCCGATCAGGGTGGGGCCGGAAGAATCGCGTGTCTGCATTAGAGAGTCCATTTGATGCGTCACTTTGGGGAACTGCATTCATTTTCGGCGACTCCCCTATGGCTTCACCTCTTGGCAAGAAGCGTCCCGTGGCTGCAACCAGAACTATGCCTGACGGCAGAAAACGTCAGGATCAGGCTGATTTTTCGCCATATATGGGCGATTTCCGCCTATTTTTTCACCATACCTTCAGCATTTGCAGAAACCTCACGCCCAGACCGGGCTTTTGCATTGATCGCAGCGTGCGGCTTCTGAAAGCCTTCATCAGAAGATAATGAATACAATCCATGGGGAGCATCATGCGCAAATCTCTTACCGCCGCCCTGATCTCGACCGCTCTGGTCGGTCTTCCGGCCCTCGCGGCCGCTCAGGACACACTCCGCGTCGCGGGCAATTTTTCCCAGAACACCAAGCAGGTCGCCATCGAGCAGGCCTTTTTTGACGGGCTCGGCGAGGCCGCCGGGGTCGAGATCGGGATGAACTACAACCCGATGGACGTGGTGGGGGTAAAGGCCCCCGACGCGCTGCGCCTGCTGCGCAGCGGCGCCTTCGACGTGATGTCGGTGCAGATCGGCATGGCCTCCCGGGATGACCCGTTCTTCGAAGGCATCGACCTGATCGGCGTCGCCACCGACATGGGCGCGCTGCGCACCGTGGTCGAGGCCTATCGCTCCTCCTTCGACCAGCGCCTGCAGGAGAAGTTCAATGCCAAGGCGCTGACCCTCTGGCCGTTCGGGCCGCAGGTGTTCTACTGCAACGAACCGATCGAGACGCTGGCGGATCTGGCGGGCAAGAAGGTGCGCAGCTTTACGCCCTCCATGTCGGCGATGCTGGAATCGCTCGGCGCCACCCCGGTCACCCTGCAGTTCTCCGAAGTCTATCCGGCGCTGCAGCGGGGGGTGGTCAGCTGCGGCGTGACTTCCCCCACCTCCGGCAATACCGGGAACTGGCCCGAGGTGACGACCCACCAGCTGCCGCTGTCGGTTTCCGGGTCGGTGCAGGGCCATTTCATCAATCTGGACACGTGGAACGGATTCTCCGCCGAGGAGCAGGCCGCGCTTGAGGCCGAATTCCAGACGCTTGAAGACCAGCTCTGGGATCTTGCGGTTTCGGCCAATGAGGATGCGGTGGCCTGCAACACCGGCGCCGACAGCTGCACCGATCACAAGGCTTTCGACATGACGCTGGTCGAGATCGGCGCAGAGGACCGGGACCGGATCAAGGAGGTCGCGGAAACCGTGGTGCTGCCGATGTGGAAGGAAACCTGCAACGCCGTCGATCCCTCCTGTTCGGAGACCTGGAACGAGACAGCCGGTGCCGCCGCAGGCCTCACCATCCGCTAGGCCCGCAGGCCGTCACGGGCTGTTGCGGGGGGCATCGGGCGCCCCCCGCAACAGCCTTTACCCGAACCCGGGAGAGGTTGAATGCCACAGGAAAACAGGGTCGCTCAGGCGCTGACGCCCGCCGCGCGGGCGCTTGCGCTGCTGGCGGGATATGCGCTGCTGCTGCTGACCCTCGTCATCACGGTCGAGGTGCTGCTGCGGCGCTTTGCCAATATCTCGCTTCAGGGCAGCGACGAGCTTGGCGGCTATACGCTGGCGATGATCGGTGCTTTCGGCTTTTCGCTGGCCGCGCTGGAGCGGGCGCATACCCGGGTGGAAATTCTGACCGAACGCGCCGGGCCGGGCACCGGATCCGTGCTCAACCTGCTTGCGACGCTGGGCACGATGCTGATGGCGCTGTTCATGGCGTGGCAGGGCTGGGTCGCGCTTATGGAAAGTGTCGAATTCCGGTCGCTTTCGGGGACGCCGCTGATGACGCCGCTCTGGATGCCGCAGGGCGTCTGGGTGTTCGGGCTTGCGGTCTTTGCGCTGGTCTCGACCGCGCTTTTCCTGCACGCGGCGCTGCTGTTTGCCCGCGACCGTGACAGGCTGAACCGCTTCTACGGCCCCAAGGCGCTGAAGGAAGTCATTGACGAGGAACAGGCCGGGATGACGGCGCGGGGGGCACGATGATCGGACCGGGTGAAGCCCTGCTGGGGTTTTCGATGATGCTGGGGCTCATGCTGATCGGCCTGCCGGTGGCGGTGGCGATGTTCCTGACCGCCTTCATCGCCGCGCTGAGCACGATGGGCTGGCCCATCCTCATGACGTTCGGCAACCAGATCTGGAGCGGGCAGAACGATTTCATCCTAACCGCCATCCCGCTTTTCGTCTTTCTGGGCGAGATCCTCGTGCGGTCCGGCGTGGCAGACGGGCTTTACCGCGCGCTTTCGGACTGGATGGGCCGGCTGCCCGGCGGGCTGCTGCATTCCAATATCGGCGCCAGTGCCTTTTTCGCGGCAGTGTCGGGCTCGTCGGTGGCCACCGCCGCCACCATCGGCAATGTCGCCATCCCGATCCTGTCCGAACGGAAGTATGACGAGCGGCTGACGGCGGGGACCATTGCCGCCGGGGCGACGCTGGGGATCCTCATTCCGCCCTCGATCAACATCATCATCTACGGCTCCATGACCAACACCTCCATCGGTCAGCTCTTTGCGGCGGGGATCGTGCCCGGCATCGCGCTGACGCTGGCCTTCATGGCGCTGATCGCCGCCATCGCGCTGGTGAATCCGGGTGTGGCGGGGCCAAGCCTGCCGCCACGGCCCATGGCCGAAAAGCTGCGCGCGCTGCTCGACATCCTGCCGCCGCTTGCCATCTTTGCCGTGGTCATGGGGGTGATCTACGGAGGCTGGGCCACGCCCACCGAATCCGCCGCGATCGGGGTCAGCTGCGCCCTGCTGGTGGCGCTTGCCAAGCGCCGGATGACCCTGAGCCTGCTGCACGAGTCGATGATCGCGACCGTGCGCATCTCGGCGATGATCCTGCTTATCATGGTGGGGGCGCATTTCCTCAACTTCGTCATCGGCATGCTGGGCATTCCCCAGACCCTGACCGGGGTCGTGGCCGATCTGGGTGCGGGGCCCATTCAGGTGCTGTTCCTGCTGATCCTGTTCTATCTCGTGCTGGGCTGTTTCATGGAAACCCTGTCGATGATGATCGCCACGCTGCCCGTCGTGTTCCCGCTCGTCGTGCATCTGGGCATCGATCCGGTCTGGTTCGGCATCTTCCTCGTGCTGATGATGGAAACCGGGCTGATCACGCCCCCGATCGGGATGAACCTTTACATCGTGCAGGGCGTGCGGGGCACGGGATCCATCATGGACGTGATCTGGGGATCGATGCCCTTCGTGGCGCTCATGCTTGCCTTCACGGTGCTGCTGATCGCTTGGCCGGGGATGGTGCTCTGGCTGCCGGGCCTGCTGTTCTGACCATGCAGCTTGTCGAGGCCGATTGCGTGATCCCGGATGCGGCGTCGCCGCCGCTTCGGCCCGGTGCCGTGGCGGTGGCGGCGGGGCGGATCGCGGCGCTTGGACCGCCCGCCGCGCTGCGCGCCCGCTTTCCGGACGCGGCCCGCACCGAGCTTGGCGACGCGATCCTGCTGCCGGGCTTCGTCAACGCCCATCAGCACGGGCGCGGGCTGAGCCAGATCCAGCTGGGCTATCCCGATGATGCGCTGGAGCCATGGATCGCGCGGCGGCGCGGACGCGGCACCCCCGATCCCTATCTGCTGACGCGCCACGCCGCCGAGCAGATGCTGCGCCACGGCGTGACCGCCACCCTGCACGCCAATTACAGCTACGCCACCGGCGATTACGAGGCCGAACTGCGCGGGGTGCTGCGCGCCTATGACGAGACCGGGCTGCGCGCCACGGTCTGTGTGGGCTATGCCGATCAGGGCGGGCTGGTCTATCCCCCGGCGGACGAGGCGCGCTTTCGCGCCGCGCTGTCGCCGGGGGCGCAGGCCCTGCTGGCGGCGGCGCGACCCGGCTATCTGCCGCTCGACCACACGCTGGATCTGATGGACCAACTCCGCGCCGACTACGCCGATCATCCGACCATCACGCTGGCCTATGGTCCCGCCGGGCCGCAATGGGTCAGCGACGCGGGCTGGCGGGCCATCGCACGGCACGCGGCACGCAGCGGCATTGGCATCCATTTCCATCTGCTCGAATCCCCCGCGCAGCGCGTCACGGCGGACAGGCTTTATGCAGGTCAGGTTCTGGCGCATCTGCAGCGGCTCGGCCTGTTCGAGACCGCCGTCAGCGCCGCGCATTTCACTCAGGCCCGGGCAGAGGATCTGCACGAGGCCCTGCGGCTGGGGCTGGTCGTGGTCAGCAATCCCGGCGCCAACATGCGGCTTTTCAACGGCGCGCCGCCGCTTGCCACATGGCGCGAGGCGGGGCTGCCGGTGGCGCTTGGCACCGACAATTGCGCGCTGGACGACAACGAGGATTACCTGTCGGAACTCCGGCTCGGCGGGTTGCTGGCCAGAGGCACCGCGCCGCAGGATCCGGGTGCCGCAAACCGCCTGACCCTTGCCATGGGCACGGAAACCGGCGCCCGGGCGATCTTTCAGCCCGGCTGCGGGCGGATCGCGCCGGGGCTCTGCGCGGATCTGGTGGCGATCGATCCCCGCCGGGCGCGCGGCGCCTGGCTTGATCCCGACTGCGACCCGCTTGATCTGGTGATCAGCCGCTGCACCGGGGCCGATACGGTCATGACCATGGTCGCGGGCGTGATCCGCCACCGCGCGGGCAGCCCCCGGCCCGGGCCGGAGGGGCTCGCCCGCATGGCCGCCGCCGCCCGGCAGGCCGGACCCGGGGCGCAGACCCATGCCGAGGAGATCGCGCAGGCGCTGCGCGCACACCGTCCCGGAGGAGAGGAGGTCTGATGCATGTGCTCGTGACAGGGGCGGCGGGCTTTGTGGGGGCGGCAATCTGCGCCGACCTCTCTGCCCGCGGCGTGCCCGTGCTGGCTCTTGACCGGCACCCGCCCCGGCAGATCCTGCCCGGAATGACCGCTGCCACCGCCGATCTGCGTGACCCCGTGGCCCTTGCCGCCGCGCTGCGCGGGCGGGGGCTGACCCATGCGATCCATGCCGCAGCCCTTACCCCCGATGCCGCGCGCGAGACGGCAGAGCCCGACCTGATCCTTGAGGTCAACCTGCTGGGGGCGGTGCGGCTCCTGCAGGCGGCGGCAGCCTGCGGCATCGATCGGCTGCTGCAGATCTCCTCCATCGCGGTCTATGGCACCGCAGCACCCGAGCCTGACGGGCGCTATCACGAGGATCGCAGCCGCCCCGCACCGCAAAGCCTTTACGGCATCAGCAAGCTCGCCGCAGAGATGAGCCTGCAGCGGCTCGCCGCCCCGCTTGGCGTCGCGCTGTCGGTGCTGCGGCTTGGCCCGATCTTCGGTCCCTTCGAACAGGCCTCGGACAGCCGACAGGTGACGAGCCCGCATCACCAGATCCTCATGGCGGCGCGGGCGGGCCAGCCCGTGACCCTGCCCCGCGCGGTGCCCGCCGACTGGTGCTATTCCCGAGACGCCGCCGCCGCCATCGCGGATCTGGCGCTGCATCCCGGGCCGCTGCCGGATCTGCTGCATGTGGGGGCGGGCCGCATCACCGACCTGCCCGCGTGGTGCGCAGCCCTTGCCCCGCACCTGCCCGGGCTGCGCTGGCAGATCGATGCCGCGGCACCGTCCATCCGCTACGGCTATGACCGCGACCGGCCCGCGCTTGCCACGGACCGGCTCGCCTCGTTTGTGCCCCGCCGCCCGACCCCCCTGCCCGAGGCCGCCGCCGACTGGCTGCAGCATATCGCAGCCCCCTGACCCCGAAGGAGACCCGCCCATGACCCAGACCCTGCGCCTTGCAGGCCGCGTTGCCATCGTGACCGGCGGATCCTCCGGCATCGGCCGCGCCATCGTGCAGAGTTTTGCCGCCGAGGGCGCGCATGTGCTGGTGGCCGACATCACCGAAGAGGCCGTGGAGGGGGGCCGCCCCGTCTGCGATCTTGTCGCGGAGGCAGGTGGATCCGCGCTTTTCGTGAAAACCGACGTGGCGCGCGAGACCGAGGTGGAGGCGCTGGTGCAAACCGCCGTCACCCGTCATGGTCGGCTCGACATCCTTGTGAACAATGCCGTGCTCCGCGCCGGCAAGCCGCTGCTTGACACCACCGAGGCCGACTGGGACCGCGTGATGGATGTCAGCCTCAAGGGTGCCTATCTTTGTGCCCGCGCCGCGCTGCGCCAGATGCTGACACAGGAGATCCGCGCCGAAGCGCGCGGGCGGCTGGTGCATATCTCGTCACAGCACGGGCATGTCTCGGCGCCCGAGGATTTCGCCTATGGCGTCAGCAAGGCCGGGATCGCCTATATGGCCCGCCAGATCGCCGCCGATTACGGGCCGCAGCACATCGTGTCGAACGCGGTGGCTCCGGGCAAGATCCTCACCGGCAAGGGCGGCCGCGCGGTAGAGCCGCGCTGGCTTGCCTATTCCGAACAGCGCACGCCGTGGCCCCGGCTGGGCCGCCCCGAGGACGTGGCGCGCGCGGCGCTGTTCCTTGCCAGCGACGAGGCCAGCTATCTGACCGGTCACACGCTTTTTGTCGATGGCGGCTGGATGGCGGCCTGAGCCGCCCCGCCCCCCTTCCCAAACCCGAGGAGCCGAACGTGCCAGACTACGACATCGTCATCAGAGGCGGGCGCATCGTCACCGCCGCCGAAGTCTTCACCGCTGATCTTGCCATCCGGGGCGGCACCATCGCCGCCATCGGCCACGATCTTGGCAAAGGCCGCGAAGAGATCGATGCCACAGGGCGGCTGGTCCTGCCCGGCGGCATCGATCCGCACTGCCATATCGAGGAGGTCGGCGCGGACGGATCGGTTCAGGAGGAAAGCTTCGTCTCCGGATCCCGCGCGGCGCTGGCCGGGGGCACCACCTCCTTCATCTGCTTCAAGCCGCAATGGCGCGGGCAGACGCTGGCACAGAGCGCCCCGGATTACGAAACCCGCGCCGCACGGTCGCTGGCCGACTATTCCTTCCACCAGGTCATCACCGATCCGACGCCCAAGGTTCTGGCCACCGAGATCCCCGCGCTGGCGGCCCGCGGCATCCGCAGCCTGAAGGTCTTTCTGACCTATGATCCGCTGCGCCTGACCGATGGCGACTTCCTCAAGGTTCTGGCCTCCGCCCGGCGGCTTGGCCTGCTGGTCACCGTCCATTGCGAAAATTTCGACGCCATCGCCTGGCAGCAGGAGGCGCTGCTGGCGGCGGGGCTTACCGATCCCGTGCATCACGCCTGGGCCCGTCCTCCGGTGGTCGAGCGCGAGGCCACCCTGCGCGCGATGGCGCTGGCCGAACTTGTGGACCAGCCCCTGCAGATCTTCCACGTGTCTTGCGGAGAAGTGGCCGAAGAGATTGCACGCGCCAAGGCCCGCGGCCAGAAGGTCTGGGCCGAAACCTGCACGCATTATCTGACCCATGGGGTGGATGACCTTGAACGGCCCGATTTCGAGGGCGCCAAATTCGTCTGCTCCCCGGCCCTGCGCGACCGATCAGAGGCGGCCCGGCTCTGGGAAGCGATCCGCGCGGGCACCATCGACATCGTCTCTTCGGACCATTGCGGCTTTTCCTTCGCCACTGCCAAGAAGGATCCCGGCGCCTCCAGTTACGGGCAGGGGGCCGCGATGCTGCGCCCCGATGGCACCCCGGCCTTCAATGCCATTCCCAACGGCGCGCCGGGGATCGAGAACCGTCTTACCGTGCTCTTCTCCGAAGGGGTGTCGACGGGGCGGATTGACCTTCCCACCTTTGTCCGCCTCACCTCGGCCAATGCCGCCGAACGCTACGGGCTGGGCGGTCGCAAGGGCACGCTCATGCCCGGGGCCGATGCCGATGTGGTGCTCTGGGATCCGGAGCTTGAACGGACCATCACCGTCGGCGAGATGCAGCACGCCATCGACTACACGCCATGGGAAGGCTACCGCGCCCGGGGCTGGCCGGTCCTGACGATCCGCCGGGGCGAAATCGTCATGCGGGACGGTGTCCTCCTTGCACAGCCCGGCAGCGGCCGGTTTCTGGCGCGTGGCCCCTATGCGGCCATCGCCCCCCGGGGTGTGGTCCCGAACGGGTTCGACACGGTGGGCCGGGGATCCGGGCAGACCTGAGAGCCGCGCCGCCCACCCCGGAAGGCGGGATCAAGGCCTTGGCTCAGGCCCCGCGCCCTATCCGGAGCGCGTTCCGGGCCGCCGCAGAGGAACGCAGACCGTAGGGTTTCCCGCGCACTGGCCCCCGCTCGGGCGGGGCGCAGGGGCCAGTGCGCGGGGGTCGGCAGGTGCGCGAATTTCTGGCAAAGACGCGCTGCCATGCACTGAGGACAAGTCAGGTCTGCACTACTGACCATTGTGCCGCGACGCGGCATTGGCTAATTAAGGACAACGACACAGCGATGTGTCCCAAGTTTCCTGGGGTTTCTCCTCCTCCCTGAGCCCCGGAAATCAGCGGCGACCCTCTTCTCCTCCTCCCTGGGGGTCGCCGCGTCCTCCCCCTTCTCAGACAATTTCGATCGGCCCCGCCGGGCCTCAGTCCCTGCTGCCGTGCCGCAAGGCCAGAGCGGCACCGCCCGGCGTTATGGCACCCGTGTCAGCCCGCCATAGCACATGCCCCGGACCGCCCGGGATGCTCCCTCATGCCCCCTGCCCCGGGTCGCGGCCTGCGCCGCCCGGGCAGATCGGCGGCACCCGACCCTGCCGCCATGGGATCCGGCGTCTCGCGCCTTCGCGGGAGGGGCGCCTCCGGTTGCTCCTGCCGCCGGATCATGAAACAGATCGGGGTTTGCGGGATCCTCCCCGCCCTCCCTTTCTGACCGGACCCTGCATGTTATCCTTTCTCCGCAACAACCTGCGCTGGCTTGGGGGTGGGCTGCTGCTGACCTTCGCCTCTGCCTTCGGGCAGACATGGTTCATCTCGCTCTTTGCCGTCTTCATCAAGGACCAGCATGGTCTCAGCGATGGCAGCTGGGGCAGCCTTTATACCGCCGCGACGCTGGCCTCGGCGGGGCTGATGTTCTGGCGGGGCGGCATGGCGGACAGCGTGCCGCTGTCGCGGCTGGCCCCGATGGTTGCACTGGTCTTCGCCCTCGCCGCGCTTGGAATGGCCTGGGCGCCGTCGGTGGCGGTGCTGGGACTGTCGCTGTTCCTGCTGCGCTTCTGCGGGCAGGGCATGTTCAGCCATATCGCGATGACGGCGATGGGGCGCTGGTTCGAAGCGCGGCGCGGACAGGCCGTGTCCATCACCACGCTGGGCCACCCCGCCGGGGAAATCCTCATGCCGCTGCTGGTGGTCCTGCTGATCGGGATCCTTGGCTGGCAGGGCACATGGCTGCTGGTGGCCGCGCTTCTGGTGCTGGGGGTGGCGCCCCTGCTGTGCTGGCTTCTGGCCGAGGGCCGCGACCCGGTGGGACAGGCCGCCCGGATCCAGAGCCCGGGTCTGCTCGGGCGGCAATGGCAGCGCCGGGATGCCGTCCGGCACTGGCTGCTGCCCGCCCTGCTGCCCGTGCTGCTGACACCGGGCTTCATCACCACGGTCATCTTCTTCCATCAGGCGCATATCGCGCAGGTCAAGGGCTGGACTTTGGCCGAGATGGCGCCGGGTTATACGGCTTTTGGCCTGTCCACGGTGGTTGCGGCCTTCGCGGCGGGCTGGGCGGCGGACCGCTTTGGCGCGCTGCGGCTGCTGCCGGGGCTTCTGGTGCCCATGGGGCTGGGCGTGGCGCTGATTGCCCCGTCGGAGAGCGTGACCGGATGGTATCTGGCGCTGGCCGTGGTGGGCATGACGCAGGGTATGGCGGGCTCGCTCTGGGGCGTGCTGTTTCCGGTGCTCTACGGCACCGCGCACCTTGGCGCGATCCGGTCGCTGGCCACCACGATCATGGTCGTTTCCACCGCGATCGGGCCGGGGATCACCGGGATCCTGATCGACGGCGGCATCGGTTTTCCCGCTCAGGCGGCGGTCATGGGCGCGTGGTGCGCCGTCATGGCGCTGTGGTGCTGGATGATCACCCTGCGGGTGCAGCGCGACCTGACCCCCGCCTGAGGGAGCAGAGGTGACCGGCAGGCGCGCCCTCAACCGAAGCGCTGCAGCCTCACCAAGCTTGCGCTTCAGGGGGATCCGTAATCCGGGCCCACGTCCTCCCCCGGACCCAAGATGCGCGATCCGCTGCCGGTGCCCGGAATTTGCGCAAATCGGGGGCGGGCCGGTGTGCCTCCGGGCCTGCGCCTGCTAGAGCGGGGGGAGCAATGGAGGAACAGGATGCAGGTCTCGCTTCAGGCACGGCACAGCGATGTCACGATGGGGATGTTCATGATGTGTGTGGGCGTCGCCTGCCTGAGCATCAATGACGCGGTCGCCAAGCAGCTTACCTCCGACTATTCCCCGCTGCAGGTGCTGTTCCTCAGGAACCTGATCGCGCTGCCCTTCGCGATAGGGATCGCCCTGCGGATGGGCGGGACGCGCGCCCTGCGCTCTTACCGGCCTGTCGCGCATCTTGTCCGGGGCGTGGTCTGGGTGGCGGCGGCCTTTCTGTTCTTCACCAGCCTGCGGTATCTTCCGCTGGCCGAGGCCACGGCGCTGGTCTTTGTCGCGCCGCTGTTCATCACCGCGATTTCCGCGCTGGTGCTGCGCGAACAGGTGGGCTGGAAGCGATGGCTGGCCGTGCTGGCCGGGTTCGCGGGGGTGCTGATCGCGATCCGTCCGGGGGCTGCCAGCTTTCAGCTCGTGTCGCTGCTGCCGGTGGCGACGGCGCTGTTCTACGCCCTGCTCATGGTCAGCGCCCGCTGGGTGGACCGGCGCGAAAGCGTCTGGACGCTGCTGCTGTATCTGACGGGCGCGGGGGCGCTGCTGAGCGCGGTGCTGGTGCCCTTCGTCTGGCGGCCCGTGCCCATGGCGGATCTCTGGCTGTTCGCGGCCATCGCCTTTTTCGGAACGGCTGGCATGACGCTGATGACCCAGGCCTTCCGCATGGCCCCCGCCGTGGTGGTGGCCCCGCTGGATTACACCGCGCTGCTTTGGGCGACGCTGGCAGGCTGGCTGGTCTGGCACGAGATCCCCGAGGCCCCGGTTTTCCTTGGCGCGGCGATCATCATCGCGAGCGGCATCTTCACGGTCTGGCGCGAACACCGGAATGACCGCAGGGCCTGAGGCCCGCGCGGCCTCGGGCGCCGCAGAAGCCCTGCGCAGCGGACGGAGCCCGACCGGAGGCAGCGCGCCTCCGGTCGGGCTGTGGCCATGTTCAGTTGCCGGGCACTATGGCGGTGCGGGCGGCCTCGTCGATGACATCGGCCACGACCTCGGGCTGGGTGATGAACACGGCGTGGCTCGCCGCGACCTCGGTCACCTTGGCGCCGATGCGCTGTGCCATGTGCTGCAGCATGGCCTGATCAAAGGCCTTGTCCTCGGTGGCGATCACTGCCCAGCTTGGTTTGCTGCGCCATGCCGCATTTTCCAGCACCGTGCCGAAGACCTCCATGCTGATCGGCACCTGAGAGTCGCGCAGGAAGGCGGCATCGGCATCGCTGACATCATGGGCGAACCCGGCCTGAAACATGGACGGCGCGACAAAGCCATACTGATCTTCGCCGATATCGAGCACGAATTCGGGCGGGGTGGTGAAGCCGTCATATTGCTGCGCGGTGGTTTCCCCGGCATCGGGCGACAGGGCCGAGACATAGACCAGCCCCGCCACGTTGGGATGGACGCCCGCTTCGGTGATCACGGTGCCGCCCCAGGAATGGCCGACAAGGATCGCGGGGGCATTCTGGCGGTCCAGCGCGCGTCTGGTGGCCGCCACATCCTCGGCCAGCGAGGTGAGCGGGTTCTGCACCAGCGTCACGCTGTAGCCGCGCGCGGTCAACTGGTCATAGACCCCGCGCCAGCCGGAGGCATCGGCGAAGGCCCCGTGAACCAGCACGACATGGCGGATCGGCTGATCCTCCGGGATGGCCTGCGCATGGCTCTGGCCCGCGGTTCCGAGGGCGCCTGCCGTGGCTGCGGCAGCAAGGAGGGTCTTGAATTTCGAAGTCATGGGATCGTCCTTCCGATTCTGATTAATGCGATAATAGTTATTGCGATATTTGTTCATCTACAGTGAGGCGGGGCTACTTGTCAAAGTAAAACTTATCGCGATACTGTATTTCCTGAGAGGCCCCGCCACGCCCTCAGGAACTGGTCAAACCACCAGACCTTGCACAGCCCCTGTCCCGCTGCAGATCCGGGACTGCCCTGCCCTCCACAGGGTCAGCAGGGCATGGGGCGGGATGCGGCGCAGAGCGCGACATCCTGAAAAGACTGACGCGGGCGGCGGAGGAATAATCCCGCAGCAGGGGAAATTTTCCGAATTAACGCCGCGCGCCGCGATGGCATGGGCGGTGAACACGGGCGCGCCGGACCCGCGCGGGGTGGACCGGCTTGCAACCTTGATAAATTATCGTGATAATATTTTCCCGCATCCCGCCACCGTCAGGAACAGGTCATGACAGCCGACAGCCCCTCCCCCCCCGTCCCGCTGGAGGACCAGCTCTGCTTTGCCATCCACTCGGCCAGCATGGCGATCCAGCGGCTTTACAAGCCCATGCTGGACGAGATGGGCCTGACCTATCCGCAATATCTCGTGCTCAATGTCCTGTGGCGGGAGGAGGGTCAGAGCGTCGGCGCCATTGCCGCGCGGCTGGCGCTGGAGTCCAGCACGCTGACCCCGCTGCTGAAGCGGCTGGAGGCGGCGGGGCTGCTGCGCCGGACCCGCAATCCGCAGAACGAGCGGCAGGTCCTGATCGCGCTGACCGACAAAGGCCGGGCGCTGCGCGGTGGGGCGGGCTGTCTGGGCGCGGCGCTGCTCGACGCCTCGGGCGAACCCGCTTCGGAGCTTGCCCGGCTGAACCGGGACATCACCGCCCTGCGCGATGCCATCTATGGCCAGATCGGCACATGGGATCCGGCACCGCAGGACAGGGCTTAGCCGCCCGCCCTGCGCGCGCCGCAGCCACCCGTCCGGCGGCGGGTCAGATCAGCTGGTCATAAGCCTCAAGGGCGATGCGCCGCAGCAGATCGCGCGGCACGCTGCCCACCACGGCATAGCTCAGGTCGCGGTCCATCCAGAAGAAGCTCTGGGTGGTGCCCTCCTGCGCGAACTGGAAGGCGGTCTCCTGACCGGCCCCCTGCGGCGCGATGTAAAGCGTGATGCGCTGCCCCTCGGCATTGTCATACATGAAAAGCGCGGCGGCCCCCTGATCCGAAGGCACGATCCGCCCCCCCATCAGGCTGAACCCTGCCGCGGCAAAATCCGGCGGACGGATCTCGTGGCCCAGCCGTCGGGACATCCAGGTGGTCAGATGCTCGGCCTCCGAGGCGGGCACCTCGACCGGGTGCGCCACCTCCACCACATAGGTGGCGTAGGCGCCCATGGCGCGGGCGGCAAGGCTCTGCGCGGCGGCGGAAGGCGTCGCAAGATCGCGCGCGAGCCAGCCGCCGCCCGCCCCCAGCGCCAGCGCCGCAAGCGTCGCCGCGATCAGGCCGCGCCTGCCGGAGCGGCGGGGAGGCTCCGCGCCGGCGTCTTCCGCTGCCGCCCGGCGCAGGATGTCGGTCAGCCGGTCCGGCACGGCTTCCTGCGCGACGGGATCGTAAAGCGCCCTGATCGCGCCGTCCTGCCGCTGCCATTCGGCCAGCGTGGCGCGGGCGGCGGGATCCTCGGCCAGACGCGCCTCCAGCGCGGCCCGGTCCTCGGGCGGCAGGACGTCCTGCGCATAGTCCAGCAGTTCGGTCTCGGTCAGGGCGGGTCTGTCGGGCATCATCTCCTCCCCCGGCTTGGTCCGGGCACCACCTCGGCCCCTGTGCCGCGTCCGGTCAGCACGCGCAATGTGGCACGGGCGCGGGCCAGCCGCGACATCAGCGTGCCTTTCGGGATGTCCAGCAGGCTGGCGGCCTCCTCGAGGCTCCGGCCTTCAAGCGCCACGATCAGCAGCGCCTCGCGCTGGTCGACGGGCAGGCGGGCGATGGCCTCCTGCACCTCGCGCAGCGCCAGCGCGCCCTCCTGACCGCCGCATTGCGCAGGTTCCGACACCAGATCCTCGATGGCGACCAGATGGCCGGGCAGCGGGGACCGGCGCTGCAGGTCGCGGTAGCGGTTGATCAGGATCCGGAACAGCCACGCCTGAACCGGGCCGTCGCCGCGCCACAGATGGCGGCTGGCAACGGCCCGCTCCAGACAGTCCTGCACCAGATCATCGGCCCGGTCGCGGTCCCGCATCAAAGCCCGGGCATAGCGCCGCAGCGCCGGTATCGCAGCTTCGATCTCGTCAAGGACCTTCATCGACCGGGCTTTCCGTCACATGTCCAAAGGGCGCAGGCGGTCAGGGCCGGGCGATGTGCCAGACGCCCTTGACCCCGTCCCCGGCCACATCCCCGGGAGCGGCATCCTTGGCGAAGGTATAAAGCGGCATGCCCTTGTAGGTCCACTGCCGCGCGCCATCGGTCCGGTCGATCACGGCATACTCGCCCTCGGCCTTGTCCTCTGCCGTTGCGGCAAGGATCGGCCAGATCGCCACGCAGTCGCCCGCGCAGGACGACACCCCCGCCATGTCCTTGTCGAAGGTATAAAGCGTCATGCCCCCGGCATCGGTGAGCAGGGCGCCGCCCGCGCCTTGGGCGGTGAGGGCAGGATCAGCCATGGCGGCGCCCGCGGCAAGGATCAGCGGGCAGAGAGAGAGGATGAGACGGTTCATGAGGGTCACTCCGGGTTGCTGGACGCACCGCAGATCGCGGCGTCCTGAAATGAATGACGCGGGCGGGCAGGCAATAATCCTGCGGCAGAAGATATTTTTAGGAGACGCTGCCGCACCGGCCAGATGCCCCATGTCGCGGACAGCCCCGGTCGGTCCGGGGGGAGGGATCGGCCACGCATCGGGTGCAGCTTTTCATCGACCCGATGCGTGGCAGATTGCCCGGGCCCCCCAAGCCCCCTGCGATCCGTGGTCAGAAGAGGAAGTCGTTGGCCGCCAGATCCGTGCTGTGCAGACCTGCCAGCGTGATCGAGCTGTCGGCGATCAGGATCCGGACGTTGCCGCCCTCTTGCACGAACACCAGATCATCAGAACTGTCGACCTCGCCGACCAGCCGCAGATCGATACGGTCGCGGCGGGTGTCAAAATCGGGGATGACATCATGGCCAAAGCTCAGCACGACCTCCAGCGTTTCCGTGCTGCCGTTGATCAGCCGAACCTGATCGGTGGCAAAGATGAACTGGTCCGCATCCGTGCCGCCCGTCAGGATGTCGTCGCCTTTGCTCCCTTGAAGCCGGTCAGCGTCACGGCCACCGGTCAGGGTGTCATTGCCCTTTCCCCCGTTCAGCAGATCCTCGCCGGAGCCGCTTAGCAGGACATCTTCACCCGCCCGGCCCAGCAGAGTGTCGGCATGCGCTTCGCCTTCAAGCCGGTCGTTCCCGGTGCCGCCCCGCACCAGATCGTTGCCGTTCTGGCCGATCAGCAGGTCGCTTCCGGCGCCGCCCTCCAGCGTGTCGTGACCCGAGCCGCCCACCAGATAGCTGGCCTTGTCCGTGGCGGTCAGCACCTCATCGCCCGAGCCGCCAAACTGGTGCTGATCGAAAGACGGAACCAGCGCAGTCCTGATCCCACCGCCGCTTTCGGCGGCGACGAAGGACAGCGCGATGGTGCCATCGGCAAGCAGCGTGGCCGCCGGGTGCGATCCGGGCCGGACCGGCTCGGCCACCCGGAACAGGCCACGACATTCCGCTGCGCATCAAGGCGCTGCGCCTTGATCCCGGCGCCGTTGTCATAGACATAAAAGACCGCGAAACCGCCATCAGGCAGAGCTACCACCGAGGGTGCCGTGTTGTGATCGATCGTCCCGTTGCTGTCGATGTGAAGCACGCTGGTCGGCGTGCTGCCCCTCTGCATCCAGAATGATCGCGCGCACGTCCCGGTCGCGGTCGTGATCCGTTGCCGTCACGACAAAATTGCCGTTGCTCAGCGCCCTCACCTCGGGGTTGCCGGTCCGCTCGGAGCCGATGGTGATGGATTTGCTTGTCACCCTTTGGCCGCTTTCGTCCGTGATGGTGACGGTGAAAGACCTGCCGACTTCGCCGTTGATATCGCTCACCGCCACGGTGCTGCCATTGGTCAGCCGCGCAGTGTCGATCAGCGATACGCTGCTGACTTCCTTGTCCAGAAAGAGGGCAGTCGGCGCACCGAAGAGCCAATCTTCGGTGAAGTTGTCCGAGACCACAAAGCCTTCCTTGAGCGTGTCGGCCATGTGCACCTGCAGATGATCCGCCGTGATCCCGCAGAGCGACGGCTGAAAAGCTGTCCCGATTTGAAGGTAAAACCAAATTCGCTCCCCAACACGAATGCACTGCTCGTGAACTGGGTCACCTCGCCGTCGACCAGGTCCGGTGTCCCGTCGCTGACATCATAGACCGCGCTGGTCGCCGTTTCGGCTCTGGGCAGCCTTTGGGCGACCGCAAGGCGATTGCCGTCAAGGGTGAGGATGTCAAAGGCATCGTCTGCGTCATCCGCGGGTGCGGTGCCGTTGAACTCCGTGGGCAAGGTCACAGGCGCCCCGTCCGGCTGACCCGACGGCGTCAGGCGCTGCACCATCAGCCGGTTTCCTGCGGTTTCGTCAAGATAGACCACGACCACCGCGCCATCCGACGGGGGGGCGGTTTGCAGATAGCTGCCGACGGTGTGACCCTTGACAGAGATCGCCGTGGGATTGACGGAAAAGCGGATGCCCTCGTCAGCGGGCGCTTCCGGGGCTGCCTCGTCTTCGGGCAGGACAGTGATCACATCCTGCACCTCGGTTTTAGCTCGTTCGGCAGGGTGGCAACGTCGATGTCCTGCGCAACCCTGCGGTCGCTGCTGTCAAAGCCCTGCGTTGCGGCCTGATCTGACGGGATGGGATCAAAGATGCGGATCGTCTCGACGTCCGCGTCGATTTCGGCCCGGCCAAGTTCGGTCAGGACACCACCCCTCGCGGCATAATGGAGCACGGTCAGGGTGCCGTTCTCTTCGATGATATCGAAATCCGACGTGACCTCACGGATCACCCGGCCTTCGGCATCTGTTTCCTGAACGATCGCCGTTTGCACTTCGACCACATCGTGCCCCGCGCCGCCAAAGATGCGGGTCTGCCCGCCATCCAGCAGGAAGGTATCGCCCCCTGCCCCGCCGGAGAGCACGTTCCGCCCGTCACCCCCGGCCAGATAATCGTCCCCGCCGCCGCCCATCAGCGTGTCGTCCCCGCCATCCCCCCAGCAGGGCGTCATTGCCGTCACGGCCAAGGATCAGGTCATCCCCGGTTCCCCAGACCAGCAGGTTGTCCGCGCCGTCACCGAACAGCCGGTCGTCAAGGTCCGTGCCCACCAGACCTTCGGTCCCGGATAGGCTGGCATCAGCCGCGCCAGTGGCAAGGTCCGCCTGAACCCCAAAATCTGCCGGTTGCGCATTGAACGAAACGACATCCCCCGCCGTGCCCGCATCGTGACCGCCGCCGTCCAGAACATCGTGACCGGGCCGGGCCGTTCCTGTCGTGACGGCCATGCTCAGCACGTCATTGCCAGCCTCACCGCGCAGGGCGTCGCTGCCGGTGCCGCCGTCCAGCAGATCGCTGCCGCTGCCACCGCGCAGGCTGTCGGACCCGGCGCCCCCGTAAAGCAGATCGTCGCCCTGAAGGCCGTCCAGCGTGTCATTGCCCTCTGCCCCGTCACCCGTCAGAAGCCCTTCGACATTGGCGATCACGCCATGCGCGCTGCTTCCAAGCGTCAGTTTGATGGTCCAGTCAGAGGCGTCGCCGGAAAGGTCGAGCGTGTCGACGCCCGCGCCGCCATCAATTTTGTCCTCCGGATCCAGCCCGACAAGGACGTCATTGCCCGAGCCGCCAAGCAGGATGTCCCGCCCCGCGCCGCCCTTCAGCGTATCGTCCCCTGTGCCGCCATTGACGAGATCGTTGCCGGCACCTCCGTCAATGCTGTCATTGCCAGCATCCCCCAGAAGCGCATTGTCGACCTCGTTCCCGGTGATGGTGTCATCACCATTGCCGCCGATGACATCCTCGAAATTGACAAACCTTGTCTGCTGCTGCGTGGCACCGTCGCTTGGCCCACTCACGGCAATCGGCGTCACACCGAGGGATCGACCGATCCCGGAACTGCCCGCCCTGTCCGCGTCCTGTGCGACGGCAAGCCTGACATAGCTTGTCACCGGCGTGCCGCCGCCGCTGACGAAATTCGTCTCGCTGCCCGGTTCGGCGCCGGTATGCAGGCTGACCGCGATCCCCACTTCCACGCCATTGGCCGACAGAACGTCCTGCCCGGCACCGCCGTCGATATAGACCTCGCCGCCCGCGATCGACACCACGTCATTGCCAAAGCCCGCGTGCACCACATGCGAGTCCTGGCAGTGTTCCTGTTCCTGTGTGTTTCGGCCTGCGCGACGCTGCAGCCACAGCCCGCCCGCGACCCTGTCGTCGATCCCCGGCATCTGCCGCCGCCGCCGCCTTTGTCACCTCCGGCACTGCCGCCGGCCCCGGCTTGCGCCGCAGCGGGCATGTGGCGCAGGTCCGGACCCGGCTGAGCCAGCGCGCAAGGGATCTGGGTGCCACCGGAAAGGACGAGACATTCGGTGCCGGGCTGATCGTGTCGCCGCAGGGCTGCCAGCGCCGGTAGGCGCGCGTCTTTCAGATGATGCCTTCATGGGCCTTCATCCGCGAAAGTGCGCACAAGCTGCAGCCAGCGGAGCGGGCCCATTCGACATGCCGGTGCCGACGGGGAGCCTGCAGGCGGCTGGGACATCCGCCCGTCTTCGTTTCAGGGGAGGATGTGATCGCGCTGCCAGCCGGGCAGAAACTCCAGCCGGTCGCAGCCGGAGAATCTGGCGAGCCGCTGAAGCTCTGCGTCCAGCTTTGCGGCCCGCGCCTTGGTCAGGCGGATCCCGGCCTCGGGCCAGAAGGCCCGGACCCGCAGCACGGATTCGGTGCGGACCGCCTTGGCATCCAGCCGCCCCACCAGCCGGTCGCCTTCCAGCACCGGAAAGACGTAATAGCCCCAGCGGCGCTTCGCCTCGGGCACGAAAACCTCGATCCGGTAGCGGAAGCCGAACAGGAATTCCGCGCGGGCCCGATCCCGCAGAGCCGGATCGAACGGCGACAGCACGCGCAGGCGCTGGCTTGGATCCGGCGCGGCATCGGCCCGGTCCAGCACATCGGGGCGCGCAAACGCCCGGCGCCGGGTTCCATCCGCGCCTTCGACCAGAATTTCGAGGATCTCGCCGCGCGCGAGTGCCGCGACGCTCCACGCTTTGACCGCCTCGGGAGGCGCCGCGTTCCAGTAGGCCTGCAGTTCCCGGACGCTGGCAAAACCCAGATGATCCAGCGCCGAGGCACATGCCCAGTCCACCATGGCCGCAAACGGGATCAGGTCGGCATGGAGCGGCGCAGGCACCACATGTTCGGTCAGATCGTACACCTTCTGAAACCCCTCGCGCCGTGTGACGGACAGCTCTCCCGTCCACCACAGCCATTCAAGAGCGGTCTTTGACGGGTGCCAGTCCCACCAGCCGCCCCGGCTGCGCACTTCCTCCCTGCCGATATCCGAGGATGTGACCGGCCCGTGCCGGGCGACATGGTTCAGGATCTCGTCAAAACGCGCCTCGTAACCGTCGGGGAACCATTTCTGCCAGCCGGCCCGCAGCTTTTCGGCGTTGCGGTCAAACCGGTGCCGCCAATAGGGAAAGGTCTCCAGGGGCAGCATGGAGGCGTCATGGGTCCAGTGCTCCCACAGGCTGCGGTCGCGTTCGAGCAGGGGTTTCAGCGCTCGGGGCCGGTAGCTCTGGCGCCGGGCAAACAGGATCATGTGATGGGCCCGTTCGACCGTGGCGATGCTGTCGATCTGGACAAAGCCGATGCGCCGGATCAGTGCGGCAAGCTCTGCACCGGTCGCGGCCCCTGTTGGGGCTTCGGCCAAGGCGTGCCGGTCCAGAAACAGGCGCCGCGCGAGAGGGTTCAGAAGAACGGGCATGGTCATGCGCTAGGCCTACCATGCTGCGGACCGCAGGCAAGCCGCCATGCTCGGGCGGCGTTTCGTAACGTGGCGCTATTGCGGCTGTGATCCCTTTGCTGTGGCCAAGGCCCCCTGCCCGGCCCCAGATGCGGCCCGGACCAGCGGCGAATGCTCTCGGGCGGCATGACCGGCATCCCGCGCGGCCAGTCCCCTATTGCCTGCATCGGAGCGGTCTCCACGCAATCTCCACAAAACCTCTGCGGTTCTTCGACGGAGCGGTGCGACCAGCGGGCCTTGTGAAACCAAGGATCACGCCATGACGCGCCGCAGTCTCTTCATCCTCTTTGGTCCTGCCCTGCTGGCGGGATCGCTTGCTTTCCTGCTGCCTGCCAGCCCTTCAAGCGAGGCGGAGGGAAGCGAGGGCGGGCCAGACCTGACCGTTCAGCTGACGGTGACACCGGTTCTGCCTGAACGCGTGGTGCTGGAGCGTGAATTGTCCGGCCGGGTTGCCGCCTATCGGCGGGTCGAGATCCGGCCGCAGATCGGCGGGCTGATCCTTGACCGGAAGGTGGATGAGGGGATGCGGGTGGCGGCGGGCGACGTGCTTTTTCGCATCGATCCGGCACCTTTCGACGCCGATCTGGGCGCGGCCGAGGCAGCCCTGACGCGGGCGGAAGCGGTCGCGGCACAGGCCCGCCGGATGCTTGACCGTTCGGACACACTGCTGGCGAAGAACGTGGTGAGCCCGGAAAAACACGATGCCGCCCGCAACGATCTGGTGCTGGCTGCGGCAGACCTTGCCGAGGCACGCGCCGTGGTCCAGCGCAGAAGGCTGGATCTGGACTTCGCCACGCTGCGTTCCCCGATAGACGGCTATGTCGCGTCGGGGCTCGCCGATATCGGCGGGCTGGCGACACCGGGGGGCGACAAGCCGCTGGCGGTCGTGCAGGATCTGGAGAAGGTCTTTGTCGATCTGCAGGTGCCCGCCGCAGGGCTGGACGCCATCCTGCTGGCGTCCGAGGCGGGGCTGGGGCCGGTCCGGGTCATGGCGGACCGGGACGGGGCAGAGCCGAGGGCGGGGCAGCTCAGATCCTCGGATGTGATCGTTGATCCCGGCACGGGAAATGCCTCTGTCCGCGTTGAAGTGGCCAATCCCGATCTTGCCCTGCTGCCCGGCATGTATGTCCGTGCGAGACTGCCGCGCGGGGTTGCCGAAGATGCCCTGCTGGTGCCGGAAGATGCGGTTCTGCGCCGGGGTGACGGCATGGCGCAGGTTGTCGTCGTGTCGGATCAGACCAAGGCCACGCGCCGCGACGTGCGCTTGGGTGACCGGATCGGCACCCGCATCCTTGTCACCTCCGGCCTGAAGCCCGGAGAACGCGTGGCCATCCGCGGGCAGGACCGCGTGCCAGATGGCACCACGCTGCAGGTCACGCCGGTTGCGGCAGATGATCTGCCCGCCGCCCCCCATCCGTGAAGCCCTCCCCCGAAAGACCGGTATCATGTCGCAGTTCTTCATCACCCGCCCGGTTTTTGCCTGGGTCATCGCCATATTCATCGCGCTGGCCGGGATCGTTGCGATCCCGCAGCTGCCGGTCGCGCGGTTCCCCGACATCGCGCCGCCGAGCGTGAGCATCTTCACCAGCTACTCCGGGGCTGACGCACAAACCGTCAGTGACAGCGTCGTGCGCCCGATCGAAAAGGAACTCTCCAGCGTCAAGAACGTGCTTTATTATGACTCCAGCGTGGATTCGACGGGCGGCGCCAATATCTCGGTCACCTTCAAGCCCGGCACGGATCCCGAGATGGCCCAGATGGATGTGCAGAACCGGCTGAAGAACGCCGAGGCCCTGCTTCCAGATCCGGTGCGCCGCTCCGGCATCGGGGTGGAGGCGGCGGAGTCCGGCTTTCTGATGGTCATCACGCTGCGATCTCGCGACGGCAAGACCGATGAGCTGAGCCTTGGCGATTACCTGACCCGCAGCTTGGCCGAGGAGCTGAAACGCATCCCCGGCGTCGGGCGCGTGCAGCAGTTCGGGTCGGACCGTGCGATGCGGGTCTGGGTCGATCCGGCCCGGCTTGGCGCCTATGGCCTGACCATGACCGATGTGACCGACGCGATTGCCAGCGAAAACGCGCAGGCCACGCCGGGCCGGGTCGGCGACGAGCCGACGGTTCCGGGCACCCGCATGTCGACCCCGCTGACGATCCACGGTCAGCTGACCACAGTCGAGGCCTTTGCCGCCATCCCGCTGCGCGCCAATACCGATGGATCACGCCTCGTTCTGGGCGATGTCGCGCGGCTGGAAATCGGCGCGCAGACCACGGCCTTCAGCGTCAGCAGCAACGGCAAGGGGGCCGCTGCCGCCGCTGTCCAGATGTCCCCCGGCGCCAATGCCGTGCGCACTGCGGAGGCCATCGAAACGCGGCTGGCAGAGCTGCGCCCTGCCTTGCCCGAGGATATGGAGGTTTCCATCTCCTACAACACCGCGCCTTTCGTGAAACTGTCGATCACCAAGGTGATCCAGACGCTGATCGAGGCGATGGTGCTGGTCTTTCTGGTGATCCTGCTCTTCCTGCAGAAGCTCCGCTATACGCTGATCCCGGCCATCGTCGCCCCCATCGCGCTTCTGGGCACGTTTGCGGTCATGTGGGCCGCAGGTTTTTCGATCAACGTGCTGACCATGTTCGGCATGGTGCTGGCCATCGGCATCATCGTTGATGACGCCATCGTCGTGGTCGAGAATGTCGAACGCATCATGGCGCGTCAGGGTCTGTCCCCCAGAGCGGCCACGC
The DNA here is from genome assembly GCF_035481585.1 of Salipiger marinus. Taxonomy (NCBI): domain Bacteria; kingdom Pseudomonadati; phylum Pseudomonadota; class Alphaproteobacteria; order Rhodobacterales; family Roseobacteraceae; genus Salipiger; species Salipiger marinus. Next base: position 253,586 of record NZ_JAYKSL010000005.1, read on the forward strand.
AACAGGCGATGCGCGAAATCTCGGGCGCCATCGTCGGCATCACGCTGGTTCTGGCCGCCGTCTTTATCCCGATGGGGCTGGCCGGCGGATCGGTCGGCGCGATCTATCGCCAGTTCACGCTGTCCATGGCGGTCTCGATCCTGTTTTCGGCCTTTCTGGCGCTGACGCTGACGCCGGCCCTTTGCGCCACGCTCCTGAAACCCGTGGCCGGACATGACGACGGACGCGGCGCCCTCGGCTGGTTCAACCGCCGGTTCGAGGCGCTGACCCGGCGCTATATGGGCCATGTGGGCTGGACCCTGCGGCGGAGCGGGCGGATGCTGGTGATCTATGCCGCGCTGGTCGCGGCGATGGGTTTTGGCTACATGCGGGTTCCGACCTCGTTCGTTCCGGAAGAGGATCAGGGCAGTTTCATGGCCATGTTCGAACTGCCCGCAGGCGCCACCGCCGAACGCACCCGTGCCGTGATCGCAGCCTATGAGGCCCATACCGCGACCCGCCCCGACATCACCGAAAATACCGTGATCCTTGGCTTCGGCTTCTCCGGCTCTGGCCCGAATGCGGCGCAGGCCTTCACCAGCATGAAGGACTGGAGCGCGCGCAAGACCACCGTGGACGAGGAGATCGCTGCCGCCGAGGTCGCCATGGCCGATATTCCCGAAGGCGTCGCCATGATCATGAAGCCCCCGGCGATTGAATCGCTGGGCACGACCTCGGGGTTCTCGCTGCGGCTTGAGGATCGCGCCAATGCCGGTCCCGCCGCGCTGAAGGCGGCGGAGGATCAGCTGATCGCGCGGGCGGAGGCGAGCCCGCTGCTGACCGGGGTGATGAGCGAGGGTCTGCCCGACGGCATGAGCATCGCCCTGAAGATCGACCGCGAAAAAGCGCAGGCGCTTGGTCTGCGGTTCGACACGATCAGCGAGACAATCTCGACCGCGATCGGGTCGGCCTATGTGAACGATTTCCCCAATCAGGGCCGCATGCAGCAGGTGATCGTGCAGGCCGACGCCCCGGCCCGGATGCATGTCGAGGATGTTCTGCAGCTTGAGGTGCGCAATCTTGGCGGCGGCATGGTGCCCCTGTCCGAAGTGGTCACGCCGGTCTGGGAAAGCACGCCCCTGCAGCTTGAACGTTACAACGGCTATCCTGCCACGCGCATCTCTGGCGCGGCGGCACGCGGCGTGTCGAGCGGCGCGGCCATGGCCGAGATGGAGCGGCTGGCGCAGGCGCTGCCGCAGGGCTTCGCCGTGGAATGGACCGGGCAGTCCCTGCAGGAACAGCAATCGGCCAGTCAGGCGCCGATGCTGCTGGCGGCTTCGATGCTGGTGGTGTTTCTGGTGCTGGCAGCCCTTTATGAAAGCTGGTCGGTGCCGCTTTCGGTGATGCTGGTGGTGCCGCTTGGCCTGCTGGGCGCGGTGGCCGCCGTGCTGCTGCGCGGGACCGAGAATGACGTGTTCTTCAAGGTGGGGCTGATCACCATCATCGGGCTGTCAGCCAAGAACGCCATTCTGATGGTGGAATATGCCCGCCATCTGAGGGAGCAGGGCATGGGGCTGCATCGGGCCACGTTGCAGGCCGCGCGCCTGCGGCTTCGCCCGATCCTCATGACCTCGCTTGCCTTCATTCTGGGGGTTGTGCCCCTGATGATGGCCCGGGGCGCGGGGGCAGAGATCCAGAATGCCATCGGCACCGGCGTTTTCGGGGGGATGCTGTCCGCCACGGTTCTCGCAGTTTTCTTCGTGCCCGTGCTTTATGTTGTGACCATCCGCCTGACGCGCAGCGCGTCGGGCGGCAAGACCGGAAAGACCGCGCCATGACCGATGCCCTGATCCTGATCGTCGAGGACGAGCCCGAGATTGCCGAAATCCTCGAAACCTATTTCACCCGAGAAGGTTTTCGCGTGATCTGCGCCCGTGACGGCACGACCGGGCTCGCGCATCACCAGATGCTGCGCCCCGATCTGGTGGTCTTGGACATCAAGCTGCCGGGACAGGACGGCTACGAGGTGCTGGCCACGATCCGGCGCCGCGGCGAAACGCCGGTCATCATGGTCACGGCACTGGCCGAGGATCTTGACAAGCTGCAGGCGCTGCGGATCGGGGCCGATGACTATGTGGTCAAACCCTTCAACCCCCATGAGGTGATCGCCCGCGCCCGCGCCGTGTTGCGCCGCACGAGGGGGCGGGCGCCCGATCACCTGCTGCGCATCGGTCCGCTGACGGTCGATCCAGAGGCCTATCGCGCGGTGGTCGATGGCGGCGCAGGGCCGGTCACGCTGGATCTGACCCCCACCGAATACCGCATCCTCGCCCATATGGCGCGCAGTCCGGGCCGGGCTTTCAGCCGCGGCGATCTGGTGGATGCCTGCCTTCCCGAAGGCTCGGCGCTGGACCGCACCGTTGACAGCCATGTCAGCAACCTGCGCCGCAAGCTTGCGGCAGCGGGCGCGGATGGCCTGCTCGAAGGCGTGCGCGGGATCGGCTATCGTCTGGATGTCGCCCATGTCCGCTGACCTCAACGCGCGCATTTCCAGAACCATGATCGCGCTGACCCTGATCGCGGGGCTGATCGTCTATCTGGGTCTCATGGCCTATTTCCTGTTTATCTACGAATGGCTTTATCCCGAACCCGAGGATCCGGCCGCATGGCGCACCGCCGATACGGTCATGATGCTGACGCTGCTGGCCTTTGGCCTGCTGACCGCGTCGGCGATCGGCTGGCGTCTGGCCCGGCGCATCGTGGCACCGCTGAACGCCGTGGCCGGGGCCACGCGGCGGATCGCAGGCGGAGATTTCTCTGCCCGTGCCGCCCTGCCGCCGGGCAGTTTCCGGGAGGCGGCGGATCTGATGGCCGATTTCAACGCCATGGCCGAACGGCTGGACCGCGCCGAGGCCGAGCTGGCCTATTCCAACTCCGCCATCGCCCATGAACTGCGCACGCCGCTGACAATCCTGCGCGGCCGTCTGCAGGGCCTGTCGGATGGCGTTTTTGCACCCACGCCCCAGCTTTATGACCGGCTGATCGCGCATGTCGACCACCTTTCCGCCGTGGTCGAAGAACTGCGCACGCTCGCGCTCAGCAATGCCGGGCAGCTCGACCTGAGCTATCGCCCGCTCGATCTGGCGGAGGTTGTCGCCGCCGCAGTGACCGGGATGGAGGCCGAACTGACGGCGGCTGGGATCACCCTTACGCTGTCGCTGGCCCCGGCCCCGGTGCTGGCCGACCAGACGCGGCTGCATCAGGCCTGTGTCGCGGTGCTGGAAAACTGCCGCCGCTATGCACCGCAAAGCCGCGTGCATGTCGAGACCCGCGCCGAAGGCGAAGACGTGGTCTTTCGCTGCTCCGATACCGGGCCGGGGCTTTCCGCAGACCACCAGATGCGCGCTTTTGATCGCTTCTGGCGCGCCGACGACTCGCGCGGGCGTGCTCGGGGCGGGTCGGGCCTTGGCCTGCCCATCGTGCGCGCCATCGCCCGCGCCCATGGCGGCGAGGCCCGGATCCTCCCGCAGGCCAGCCCCGGCCTGACCGTGGAAATCCGCCTGCCGCAACGCCCCTCCTCTGCTGGACCAACCGATGACTGACGGACCCGAAAATTACGACGATCTCGCCGCGCGGCATGTCTCCTTGCGGCGCGTCCTGCGGCTCTTTGCCCCCTACCGCCTGCGGATCGCGGCAGTGGTGGCGTTGATGATCCTCGCCGCAGCCGTCGGGCTTGCCGGGCCGTTTCTTCTGCGCGCGATCATCGACATCGCCTTGCCGCAGCAGGATCTGCCGCTGCTGGTCTGGCTCGCTGGCGGCATGATCGCGGCGGCGCTGGCTTCCGCCGGGATCGGCGCGCTGCAGGTCGTGCTGAGCGCCCGTATCGGTCAGGCGATCCTGCATGATCTGCGCGTCCGGCTTTATGCGCATCTGCAGACGCTGTCGCTGCGGTTCTTCACCGCCACCCGCACCGGTGACGTGCAGGCGCGGATCGCGGGCGACATCGCCGGGCTGCAGTCCCTGATGACCGACAGCGCGAACGAGCTTGGCCGGTCCCTTAGCGCGGTGGTGATGACGGCGGTGGCGATTGTCATTCTGGACTGGCGGCTCGCGCTCTTCGTGCTGATGATCGTGCCGGTGACCGTGCTGATCAGCGCCCGTGTCGCCCGGCTGCGCGAGGCGCTGACCTTTCAGCAGCAGGCGCGTGCCTCCGACATGTCGGCGGCGGTGCAGGAAACCCTGTCCGCACCGGGCATCATTCTGGCCCGCACCATGGGGCGCGGCCCTTGGCTCACGCGGCGCTTCACCCGTATTTCCCACGATCTTGCACAGCTGGAGGTGCGGTCGCATACGGCGGGCGAATGGCAGTGGTCCCTGATCGGCTTTGCGCTGGCAACCCTGCCCGCGCTGACGCTGCTGGCGGGCGGCCTGCTGATGCAGGGCGGAAATCCGGCCAGCATCGGCACGCTCGTCGCGATGATCGCGCTTCAGGAACAACTCCTGTGGCCGTTCGAGCAGCTGCTGGAGGTGGGCCGCGACACGCGCAAGACCCGCGCGCTCTTTGCCCGCATCTTCGAATATCTCGACAAGCCGGTCGAGATCACCGAACGCAGTGACCCCGTGACCATCCCCCGCACCGCGATGCGCGGCGAGGTCGAGCTGGACCATGTCAGCTTTGCCTATGCCGACGGGCGCGGTCCTGCGCTAAATGACGTGTCGCTCACCATCCCGGCAGGCAGCCATGTCGCCATCGTCGGCCCGACCGGGTCAGGCAAGACCACGCTCGGCTACCTTCTGGCGCGGCTTTACGATGTGGAAAGCGGCGCGATCCGCTTTGACGGGGTGGATCTGCGCGATCTGAGCTTCGAGACGCTGTCGCAGATGCTGGGCGTGGTGTCGCAGGAACCTTATCTTCTGCATGCCACCGTGGCCGAGAACCTGCGCTTCGCCCGCCCCGGCGCCACGGAGGACGAGATGATCACGGCAGCAAAGGTGGCGCAGATCCATGACCATATCGCCGGGTTGCCGGAGGGGTATGACACCTTGGTCGGTGAGGGCGGTTCGCGGTTTTCGGGCGGAGAAAAGCAGCGGCTGGCGCTGGCCCGCACCCTTCTGCGCGACCCGCCGATCCTGCTGCTGGACGAGGCGACAAGCGCGCTTGACACCCGCACCGAACGCGCGATGTCGCTGGCGCTGGAGACGATGTCGAAGGGCCGCACGACCATCACCATCGCGCATAGGCTTTCGACCGTGCGTCATGCCGATCTGATCGTGGTCATGCATCGCGGCCGCGTGGTCGAGACGGGCCGCCATGAGGCGCTGGCGGCAAAAGGCGGCATCTATGCCGGGCTGCTCGTGGGCACGTAAACACCCCCGGGGCGCGGCGCATGATGACCTCCGCCGCGATGGCCCGGGAAAGCCAGCGACAGAGCCTGCATCGGTGCGCTGGAAGGCAAGCTTCTCGGTGGGTTGCAAAGCCGGTGGCATTGCTGTCTTGGATCAGGCGACATTGGCCCAATAGGCGCTGGTCTGCTTGTAGGGCTGCGGGACATGGACCTGCACGAAGGGGGCGATGGCGTGCTGCGGCAGGATCGTCAGATCCGCGCCGCCGCTGTCTGCTGCCGTCAGATGCTGTGCCACCGCGCGGGTCAGCAGGCCCGGCCCGGTCTTTGACCATGTGTTGTCATTCTCGCGCCGCAGCAGCGCGTCGCGGGCCATCAGCGCCGCGCGGCCTAGGGCCGGATGGCCCGGTGCCGCCGCGATGAAATTGTTGGCAAGCGACCCCATCGGCTCGCGCACAAGCAGCAGGCGCCGCACCGGCAGCAGCAGCCGGTCGAGTGGCGCAAGGCGGCGGTCATCCGTATCCGCATAGACACCGCCCCTGACCAGCAGCCAGCACAGACGGATGAGGTCCGATTCCTCCGCCGGGTGGTTGGCCATGTGGAACGCCCGCACCCAAGGCGCCCCAAGATGCTGCTGCAGGAACCGCAGCGCGTCGGTGCGGTCGAACAGCACATGCGTGAAGCCGGGCGCCGATTTCCATGTCTCGGTGAGCCTGCCAAGCGCGTCGGGCAAGGGAGGACGGTCCCAATACTGGAAGATGGCGCGCGGAATCGCGGCCCCCGCAGGCTCTGCCGGGGGCGCCGGTTCGGGGCGCTGGCACCAGTTGTCCAGAACCGCCGCGGCGGAAAAGAACAGCGTCCCGGCGGCCCGGTCCCGAAGCCGCTCCGCCCTGTCCGGCAGGATCTGCGCGCCCTGCCCCGCCGCGATCTCTTCCAGCAGGGTCTCGTTGCGCTTGGTCCCGAGGATCGTCAGGCTGAACTGCATCACCTCCCGCGCCCCGCTGCCCGGCCGGTCCGCCATCAGCGCGGCCAGCCGGTCGATCTGCGCCCGGTCGTTGCGGATCAGGGCAAGCTGCAGGCGGCTGCGCAGATGCCCCAGCGGGTTTGCCCCGGTCAGTGCTTCGAACAGCGCATCCGCCGCGTCCAGCGCGCCCATCTGGAACAGGATCTCGCCCCGCACCGGCTCCAGCGGAGCGGCCAGATCGGGCTGGTCCGCGGCGGCGCGCGCCAGCACATCCAGCGCCTCGGGGCCGCGTCCGCAGCCGGACAGCGTGCGCACCTGACGGATCAGCAGGTCTGCATCCTGCGGCCAGCGGCGACGGCAGGCGGCCAGATAGCGCAGGGCAAGGGCGAACAGCCCCTCCTGCGCAAGGTTGCTGGCCAGCGAGGCTGCCTCCATCGGGCTGCGCGGCGCGGAACGGGGCTGCCGCAGCACGGCGATTGCCGCGGCGGATCCCTGCAGCAGGCTGGCCGACTGCGCGCGGAACAGCCGCCGCTGCTCCTGCGGGATGCGGGCGCAGAGCCTGTCGGCGAGGCCAGCGGGATTGTCCGCACCCGACGCCAGCGCGCGCTGCACCAGCCGCACCGCGCTGCGGCGGTCCAGCCGTCCGCTGGAGAGCAGCGTCGCCTCGACCGCCTGTGCCGCCTCGCTCCGCCCAAGCCGTTCGGCCAGATCGAGCAGCGCCAGCTGCTGCGACGCCCGAAGATGCCGGTGCAGCGGGACAAGCTGCGCGAAGGCCCGGGCAAAGGTCGCGCCGGGGTCGGCGCCGAAGGTCAGCCTGCAGATCGCCATCAGCAGGGCGGCATCCGCTGCTTCCGCCGCCTGCCCGCCCCGCAGCGCCGCCAGAAGCTCCTGCGCCAGCGCGTGGCGCCGGGGTGCTGCCTGCAGCCGGTCCAGAGCCAGATCCGCCAGACCCTCCAGCGCCCGGGGCCGCAGGGGATCGTCGGGGGCAAGGCTCCGCAGCAGATCCTCCGCCTCGGTGTGATGCCCCTGCGCGGCAAGCGCGCGCGCCAGATCAAGGCGGACCGCGCTATCTTGTGGCGCAAGCTGCATGGCCTGCCGCAGAGGCTGCACCGCATCCTCTGTCCGGCGGGCGCGGCCCAGAGCCGTCGCGCGGAGCCGCAGCGCCGCCACATCCTGCGGCCAGCCCGCGACCAGACGCGCCGACAGGGTCAGAGCCGCCGGCACCTCGCCAACCGCCAGCGCGGCAGTCACCCGCTCGGACAGCGCCCGATGCTGTTCGGGCACCCAGTCCGGCAGGCTGTCCAGCAGGGTCTCGGCGCCCGCGCTGTCGCCCGAAGCCCGCAGCTTGCCCGCCAGATCCATCAGCACCCGCCGGTCGCCCGGGCGCGCCTCATGCAGCCTGCGCAAGACGGCGATCGCCTCTGCCGTGGCCTCCATCCGGCCCAGCACCTTGGCAAGCAGCCGCAGCACCCGCGGATCCTCGGGCCAGCGCGCGGCGGCCTGCTCCATCAGCGCGCGCGCCTCCTGCGCGGCACCCGCCTGCAGCAGCGCCTCGGCCCGGCCGATCAGGGCCAGATGCTCCCCCGCCTCGCCGCCGGGCATGGTCCGCAGCAGCGTCTCCGCGCCGTCGGCATCACCCGTCTCGCGCAGCGCTTCGGCCAGCGCGGCCCGCAGCGGCGCCGAAAGCGGACAGCGCCGCACCATGTCGCGCAGGAAGCTGACGGCGGCGGCGGGCGCCCCGGTGCGGCGCAGCACCTCGCCCTTGCGTACCAGCAGCCCCTCCTCCCCGGGGCAGAGCTGCAGTCCCTCTTCCACCGACCGCAGCGCCGATGCGTAATCGCGCCATGCCAGTTCCAGATCAACCCGCAGGCACAGCGCCCCCGGATGCCGGGGCGCCATGGTCAGAAGCTTTGCAATCGCCTGTGCCGCCGCAGCGCGCGTGCCGCGGCGGCGCAGGCGCCCTGCCCGATCGAAGGCGTCCTGAACGGCGGCGTCGGGCGCTGTGTCAGGCATGGGCATTCCGCTGTCAGGCGGCCTGGATCAGATGCGCGATCTCGGTCATGTCCGGCTCGGGGACCGCTATGCCAAGACGGGCGCGCAGGCTGGCGGGCAGCTGCCGCTGCGCTGACACGCGCGGGGCGGGCATTTCGGCGATCAGATGGTCAGCGCCATAAAGATCAAGGTATTCGGCATAATTGTCGAAGGCCTTCCGCCCGGTATAGTCGATGAAGCTTTCGCTTGGCGCGCCATTGGCAAGGATCACGTCATGCGCTTCGGTCTCGATATGCCACCAGATGAAGCTTGCGGGCATTTCGGACAGCGGCACAAACCGGATGCTGCTGCCATTGACCATTGCGCCGGCATTCACCACCAGACCGTCAAGGATCATCCCGTGATCGGCAGAGACAACCAGATCGGTTTCGGGCAGGTCAGCGCCAAGCGCGCCTGCGGCAATCCGCACCGGTTCCAGCTTGGGCGACAGGGCATAGGGAATATTGGCGATGGTCTGTTTCGCGAGCCAGCGCACCGGAACGGCGCGGCCATCGGCGGTCAGCACCATGTCGCCGGTCCGCAGCGTCTCCACCGCCACCTCGCCCGAGGGTGTCGCAATCCGCGTGCCGGTCAGAAAGCAGTTGGCGGCGGTGCTCAGCGCAGGCTGATAGGTCGAGGTCGAGCCAGCAGTGCCGACCAAAGAGGACAGATCGTCAGTGGAATCGTCGTAGGGGATATAGCCGTTATTACTGTATTCGAAGATGCCATAGTCTTTGCCGTTAACATTGACGGTATATCCGTTATACATAAATACAGAAGTGATCCAATAATCCTGCCCCGCAGTCAGCACGCCATCAGCACCGACATCCGTTACCGTATATGTAGCGGAATGATCCGATGCCGAATTCCAGCTCAGTGTACCGTCGGAGAGGGTCACAACGCTCAAATAGATATATTTGTTAGCCGTAAAATCAGCCATTCATCTCGTCCCTTCGCTTGCCCATTCCTGAAATTGCTGCCTCCCGCTCACATCCTCAGGCGCGATAGCGTTCGACACCAAGACGTGCGACAGTCATCACGCATCCAAAGACGTACCGACAGCAAGGCTTATTCCCTTTCGATTTAATACAGATTGTCTCTTTTGGGTTTCAGACGGGGTCATCCGGCCAAACCGGTGCCTGACTGGGCGTTTCGCTTCCATAAAAACTACGTCTTTTCAATAGTTTCCGGAGTTTTCACCTCAGAACCGACGCGGTAACGCTTCGCTTACCAACCCGCGCCATATCGCAACCCCGACTGTTCCAGATGCCCCGGCTGTCCAGCACATGCGCGGTTTCGGTGAGGTTGGTGACGCTGATAGACGAATCTCTGGCGCTCTTTGTTCGGCCAGCAGTGCCCCCACGCGGGCGGCACCGGTGAAGGACGGCTGCGCACCCCCGGCGTGGCGGAGGATGCCCCTGCCCGCGCCTTAGGCCAGAGCGGCGAGCGCCAACGTCAGATAGACGGTGAATTCCGGCTGTCTGAGGATGATCCCGCCGCGCAAGGCAGGCGGCGGGATCGTCCGCATATCGGCACAGACGACCCCTGCCCCATCGGTCAGCCCTGCCGTGCAACCGAGATCCCGGTCAGACAGGCTTGCGCGGATGCGGGGGCGACAGGGCTTGCTGTGTCCCCTCTCAGGCCTCGAGTGCGGCGATCACGGCGCCGGTGATCTCGTCGGTGGTGTTGAGCCCGGGCCGGATGCCGATGCCGCGGGCGGTCGCGGTCTCGATGGCGGTCAGCACGGCATGCGCGGCCTCGGCTTCGCCCAGATGCTCCAGCATCTGCGCTCCGGACCAGAAGGCGGCGATGGGATTGGCGATGTTGCGCCCGGCGATGTCCGGGGCGGAGCCATGCACCGGCTCGAACATCGAGGGCGCGTCCCGTTCGGGGTTGATATTGGCCGAGGCCGCAAACCCGAGGCCCCCCTGAATGGCCGCCCCCAGATCGGTGAGGATGTCGCCAAAGAGGTTGGAGGCCACGATCACATCCAGATCCTGCGGCGCCATCACCATCTTGGCCGCCATGGCATCGATATGCATATGGCTGACGGTCACGTCGGGATAGTCGGCAGCGAGTTCGCGTGTCACCTCGTCCCAGAACACCATGGAGAATTTCTGGGCGTTGGATTTGGTCACGCTGGTCAGATGCCTGCGCCGCGCCCGCGCCTGTTCGAAGCCGAAGCGCAGGATACGCTCCACGCCCTCGCGTGTGAAGATCGCGGTTTCCACCGCCACCTCGTTGCCGCGTCCCTGATGCACCCGGCCCCCTGCCCCGGAATATTCGCCTTCGGTGTTTTCGCGGATGCACAGGATGTCAAAGCCCGTCGCCTTCAGCGGCCCCTCGACCCCGGCCAGCAGCCGGTGCGGGCGGATATTGGCATATTGGTTGAACGCCTTGCGGATCGGCAGCAGCAGCCCGTGCAGCGACACGGAATCCGGCACGGTCTCAGGCCAGCCCACAGCGCCAAGGAAGATCGCGTCAAAGTTGCGCAGCGTCTCGATCCCGTCTGCGGGCATCATCACGCCATGCTCAAGGTAATAGGCGCAGGACCACGGAAAGCTGGTGGTCTCCAGCGTGAAACGATCCTTGGCGGCGGCGTGCAGCACCTGCATGGCGGCATGGGTAACATCGACACCGATCCCGTCACCGGGAATGAGGGCAAGGCGGTAGGCGGTCATGGGAAGCTCCGGAATTACAGATCGATCAGGACGGATGGACGGCGACAGGTCGCAAGACAGGCTTCTCTGCGCAAATCCCTGCCAAGGCCAGAGGTGTTCCTGCCGCCGGTGGACAGAGTGTGGTCCCGCGACCACCTCTGGCGGTTGCGCCACATCGTGCTCCTTGGCCGGCCCAAGGTCAATCGCTGCGCCCTGCCCCGGTTGCGGGGGCAGGCTTTACCGCTGTCCATGCTGCGTGATCTGGACAACGCCATGTACTGGCGAAATTTGCTGCGGGAGTTCTGACATGGCACAGCCTGACCGGTTCATCGCGTTTTGGCCGTGAGGCCGGAGCTTTCATTGGCGCTCGCGCACTTCTCGGATGTTATAACATCCGATTTCAAGTAAGTTAGGCGGTTCGGGCAGCCTCTGATCATCCTGCCTGCGCGGACGTGTCGGCATCCAATCCTACGGGTGCTTTCGGAGACTAATTTTGGTTCTTATCTTGCCATGCAATCAAGGCGCCGGGGATAGGGTAGATGCGCGTCCTGCCCGTCTTCACCTTCGCGGTCTAGCGCAAACAGCTTCGGCCTTGCTGGAGGTTTCTGATCTGACATTGATTGTAGTGCAGATTCTGCTGTGGCCGATCCGGTCCAACGCATCCATCTAGGCAAAGCCAATCGTCTGCTTTGTATAACAGCTTTGCGCTGCGTGTTGGGGCTAGTAACCAGACTGCTGCTCTGCTTGCTGGCCGGGGCAGGTGGGTCGTGTTGCTTCAGCTTGCGGCGGGTCTTCTTGACCGCGGTCAAGAACGGCGTCCTAGGATTGCATCGGAGCCTGCTTTCCGATGTCCTGCAATTGGGCGATCGGTGCTTGCGGCAGAAACTGCATCTGGAATGGTTCCCAGCACTACTGACACTATGACGGTTGATCCCTTCACAGACTTGCGACAGGCTTTCAGCCTTCCAAGCAGTTGGCGTTCTGCCGATAGCTAACCGCGCGGATCTGGCCCCTGACGCCTGCCTTGCGTGACCGGTCAGCCGCGCGACTTGACCGCGGTCAAGAAAGCCGATGGCAAGGATCAAGCCGACAGTATTTTCTCAAGATACGCGCCGGGATCCTTGATCTGTCCTGCCCGGGGGATCATCTGATCTATGGCAAGCAACAGCCTGCCCGGGCCGGAACGCATAAGGCACGACCTGACTTTCCCCTCGCCTATTCTCAGCAATCCACCGAGGTCAAACAGGAGAGCCTTTAGAGCCTGCACGTTGCGTGGAGCTTCTGGAAAAAACCCTGAGACATGGTGAAACTCATTCCATTCCATTTCCTCGGGGTTTCGGCCTTTTGCATTCTGCGCTGAACGGAGCTGCAGCCTCTCACCGCGCCTTTCTATTTTTTTATCAATCTTATTCGACTCTATGTGCCGGACAGATTGTCCGTCCGTGCCGGACAGACAACCGGACTCATCGGGTTCGTCCTGTGGTGTCTGCTCTGCGGGGAGCGTGGGCACATCTGCTGCTTCGCTTTCACCATGGCCGACGGGAGCTTCGACGTTGAAGCTGCGCAGATCGCGGATCAGCGCAAGGACTGTGTCCACGGTCAATGTCGCGCGGCGGAGCAGGGTTCTGATCGCATCGAGTGTGGACAGGTCATCCTGACCGATGTCGGGATGCTGCAGGACAGCAGCGCGCAGGGCAAGCGCTTCGGCTTTCAGGGAGCGCAGTCTTTCACGTTCTTCGGTCGCCTGCCGCGCGCGGTCTGTCAGCGACGGGTAGATGTCGATCAGCGGCTGAAGGTCGAAGCCAAAGGCATCCCGGATCCTGCCGTTATACCGGAGCGGAAAGCGCTTGCCATTGGCCGAGTCCCGACGCGTGATCAGTCCGCAGCCCGTAAGCCGGGCGATAGAGCGACGCAGCGTCCGTTCATCCAGACCGTTCGCCCGATCCGCCAAAGCGGCGTTGGACGGGAAGACGATGGTCAGGGGGCGCCCGTCAGCCTTGGCCTTGTCCTGGTCTGCGCGGGGCAGAAAGCTGATCAGCGCAGACAGCACGGCGAGATCGTTGGGCGTCAGCCCAAGGTCTTTCCGCAACGCCCGCACAGGGGTGAGAAGCTCGTAAGGGCTGCGGCAGGGCAGGGGGGATCGTTCCGCCACGGCGGTTCGGGGTGAAAAAGCCTGTCTCATGATGATTTCGGTAGAAAAAGCTTCCCCGTTCACCGCAAGCGGTGTTGAAATCGGTTTGCTTTGCGGGTATCAATCAGGTGTCGAGACTAATTGAGGCCCTTCGGAAGCTCCGCTTTCGGGGGGTCTTTCTTTTTCTGGCCGGTCCTCCTTTCTTTTCTCTGCTCGTTGTTCTTTTTTGGCGCCTTGACCGCGGTCAAGGCGCGGGTGTTACCCTTCGCCCATGCCGTCTGGACGGCGGTCAAGAAGCTCCGCGATCAGGTCTCTGATCGCGTCTTCCATGCGCGGCATCAGATCGGGATGAACGTCGAGGGTAATCTTGTTGCCTTTCCGGACCATCCGCACGCGGTCATCCACCTTTGGCTCCGGCCTTGTTGGCTTTGCGGGAGTCAGAAGCGCAATCGCCGCCTCCAGCCGGGCCGGGGCAGGGGCATCGCGGGGGATCCTGTCCTTGATCCGGGCAGCTTTTGCCGGGTCTTTCTCGCAGAGCCTGAACAGCTTTTCCCAGTTCCTGCGGCCCACGCCATGGGCGGGTCCGATGGCGCGGATCAGCTCGTTCGGGATGCCGGTCGCAATCCGGTTCATTCTGGAGACCAGCGATTCGTCAATCTGCAGCGCGCGATAGGCCACGGTCTGGGCGTTCTTTCTGGCCGCCTCGGTCCTGCCCAGCTCGCGGATGATTCCAGCGACAAACAGCGCCCGTTCAATGAAGGACGGGTCTTGTCTGGCATTGTTTTCAACACCTTGCGCGATCAGGGCTTCTTCGTCGGTCATTTCCATGACCGTCGCGCGCACCTTTTTACCAAGCTCGCGGCAGGCGAGCAGACGGCGGCGGCCATAAACAATCTCGAAGCCGCCATCGGCCAGCCTGCGCACCAGCACCGGAACCTTCTGGCCATGCTCGCGGATCGACTCCACCAGCTCGTCCAGACCATCGGAGGGATCGATCCGGTCCATGACGGCCGACATGCGGATCAGGCCGGGGTCAAGCAGCCGTGTCGCGTGCTTGTCCTCCTCCAGAACCGAGGCCTGCGCCCGCGCGACCGTGGGGCTGGTCCGGGGCAGGGACGCCTCATCCTCGCGCTGCGCGGTCTGCGCCATGGCATTCTTGAGCGAGTCGCCAAAAACCTTACGAGCCATGTGTCCGCCCCCATGCCTTCAGGATTTCCCGTTCGACTTCGTCGGTGACGCGGGACACGGATTCGATGGCCCGCTCATAGGTCCGCCGGTTCACGTCGCGCGGCTCCACCTCGAAGATGCTCTGCTGGGTGTTCGCGGCATCGCCCACGGCGGTCGATTTCAGGAATTCGGCGGGCAGCACCGCATCGCCAAGCACGGTGCGCAGCAGCGAGGAAATCTGCACCTGCGGCCCGTCGGTGTTTTCATAGCGGGTGATGAGCACGCGGACGAAGTTCAGCCCGTGTTCGGGAGCGTGGGATTCAACCACGCCCATCAGGTTGCTGGCCATGCCCAGAAAGCTCGCCAGCGACATGACGTCAAGCATGGAGGCGTTCAGCGGGATCAGCACGCCCGTCGAGGCGAAAAGGGCGGAAATCACCGAGAAATTGAGCTGCGGCGGCGTGTCGAAGATGACCAGATCATACTGGTCAAGCACCGGCTCGAGCGCCTCGCGGATCCGGCTGTGAAAGGTTGCGGCGCCGTTCCGGAAGCTGAGCGCCACCTCGAATTCGTATTCCATGATGTCCATGGAGGCGGGGATCAGGTCCACCGACGGGAAGTTGGTCTTGCGGATGATCTCCGAGGCGGGCAGGGGGCTTTCCGACCGGATCAGGTCGAAGGAGGTGGGCATGTCGGGGTCAAGTTCCGGGGTGACGCCGAAGAGGTTGGTCAGGCTGGCCTGACTGTCCAGATCAACCAGCAGCACCCGATAGCCGCGCAGCCCCATCAATTGGCCGACATGCGCCACGGTGGAGGTTTTTGCCGATCCGCCCTTGAGGTTGAAAACCGTCAGAACCTGACAGGTCTCGCCGGGCCGCCGGTGCGGATGCTCCTCCGGCTTGATGCGCCCCGTCTCCAGCAGAACCCGCTGCGCCTCCACCATCTCTTCCGCGGAAAAGCTGCGGCGGTTGCCCCCCTCCAGCGTCCCTTCGGGAAATCCTTCGAGGTTTGACACGTGATGGCGGAAGGTGTTCTGGTTGATGCGAAGGAGTTCGGCGGCCTCGCGCATGGCAAAGCGGCGCAGACCTTTCTGGGCATCGGGCGGGAAGGTTTCTTCCGCATGTTCACGCAAGCGGCTGCCAAGCCGCTTTGACATGACATCAAATCGTTGAGATGCCCGAATCCCGCTCATCACTGCCCTCAAGTATGTTTTATTTTTTCTTACCTTAACAGATAACCCGGATAAATCCATCCTAAACCGTTGAGACGGCAGGGCGCGTTGAGCGCGTCTCGGCCTGATGAAAGGAAGTTGATAAATTCCAGAGGTTTATGCGCCAAAACTCAGAAACTGCATGAAGATTTCACCGCAGCGAGGCGCTGCCTGCGCTGACCAAGCCCTCCGTTCTCGCTATGGGAGATCCGGCACGATTCTCTCGCGTGACGCGGTCAAAGCCGATCACAGGGCTTTGTCAGGTGCTCAGGCCAGCGCAACCCGTCACTCGGTTGATGGTCAGCGCCTGCATCCCCCCGAAGTAAAACCCTTAGGGTGACAGTACGGCTCGCCACTGGGCGGAAGGGCCGAATGTTGCGGGCCTTGGGGCAGGGCGGCACGACCCCGTTCCGGCAGCACCGGTCAGACGTCGCTGGGCCGTCCTGCGGAGTGTCGGGATCCCTGTGGGGCTTACTCTGCGCCGGTGATCCGCGGAGCGCTTGAGGCGCGGATGACCAGCTCGCCCGGGAGCGAATAGAGCTTGGGTGTTGTCGGCCCGTCTTCAGTCAGCAGGCGTGTGGTCGTCTCGGCGATCGCCGAAACCGGCTGGCGGTAGGTCGTCAGGGAATAGTTCGGCCATGCTGCCATCGGGATGTCGTCGAAGCCCACCACGCCGACGCCCGCGCCGCGCGGGTCGGTGCGCAGCGCGTCGATGCCGCCAAGCGCAAGGATGTCGGAGGTGAAGAAGATGGCGTCCGGTTCGTCCGCAAGCAGATCCAGCGCGCTGTCCCAGCCCGCCTCGTAGCTGAACGCCTCGTGCGATACGGTGCGGGTCAGGCGCATTCCCAGCTCGGCGAGCCGCGAGGTGAAGGCGCTGTAGCGCAGCATCCCGATTCCCGAACTGGTCATCCCGGCAACATGGCCGATCCTGCGGTGCCCGGCCTCGTAAAGATGATCCACCAGCAGCCGCGCCCCAAGCGCATTGTCGCAGCAGACCGACGCGATGTCCTCGTGGCCTATTCGGTTCAGCAGCACCGCCTTGCGGCCTTCGGTGATGCGGGTGAGCATGCGCGAATTCAGCATGGTCGAGGCGATCACCACCACCGCGTCGACATTGTAGGTATGGATCGCGACCAGCTGTTTTTCGATCTCGGCGCCCGGCGTCACGTTGAACAGCAGGCTCTGTAGCCCGGCGCGCTGCAGGGCCTGCGTGAGCTTCTCGATCAGCGCGGGGTAAAAGGGATTGCGCATGTCGGACACCACGATGCCGACGATATTCGTGCGCCTTTTGGTGAGCATCGAGGCGATGGCGTTCGGCTGGTAGCCATATTCCCGCGCCTGCATCAGGATCCGTTCGCGCAGGTCGCGCGCGATGCTGCTGCCGGGCGTGAAGGCGCGCGAGACCGCCGACTGGCTGACCCCGATGAGGGCCGCCAGTTCCCGCGACGTCATCGGCTTCTTGGTGGATTTCGAATGGTCCATCAAACCCTGTTCCCGGCCGTCTTTGCATGGTCCGTCGCGCGCGGCGGGCGGGTCGCCGCGAGCCGCCATAGTAATAGAGAAAATTCATTTGCGCACCAGAAGAATCTGATTCTGCATCCGGATGCACATTTCTGCGTTACGTTCGTCAGCGACGGCGGGCGGACGGAGTTCCGGCGCTGAAGGCGCTCCAGATCGGCGGACCGGCAGGCAGAAGTTTGCATTAAACACCTGTTATTCAGCAATTTAGGGCATGGATCGGCGTAAAGGCCAACCCAGTCCGGACGTCCATTCCACACTTCCTTTCTGAAAAACAGCATCAATCGTTGCATCCGGAAGCATTGTCTGGTTTCGTGATGCCGAGGAAGCTGGCCATGCCGGTGACTAGGGAGGGAAATACTCATGCTGACCGCGACGGCGCATGAGCGGCCGGATCTGCACACGCAGTCCGGCGGCGACAGGATCACGTCCATCGAGGCTTTTCAGGTGACCTGGCGTCCGGGGGATCCGCCCGGGCGGCGCACGGCCTTCGTGCGGGTCCGTACCGAGGGCGGGTTCACCGGCTATGGCGAGGCCTCGCCGATGATGGGCGGAGAGCACAGCTTGATGGTCGTGCGCGATTTTGCGGGCAGCCTTGTCGGGGCCGATCCGTTTGATCAGGCGGTCATCTCGGACAGGCTCCTGCACCGCTACATCAAGCTGGGGCCCGAAGGCGCTGTGACGGGGGCGCTTGCGGCGCTAGACATCGCGCTCTGGGATCTCAAGGGCAAGATCCTTGGCCTGCCGGTCCACAAGCTGCTTGGCGGGGCATGGCGCACATCGCTGCCCTTCTACGCTTCTGTCGGGGGCAATGCCGGGCGCAGCGTCGACGAGGTGCTGCGCACGGTCGAGGCGCGCTGGAAGACCGAGACACCCGCCGCGATCAAGATCCGCTGGGATGGCGACCGCACGCGGCAGGACCATGACATCGCAGGCGATATCGAAAAGGCCCGTGCGGTGCGCAGGCTGGTGGGGGACGCCTTCCCGCTCGCCTTCGATGCCAACAATCAATACTCGGTCGGCGGCGCGATCCGGGTCGGTCGGGCGCTGGAGGATCTGGGATACCTCTGGTTCGAGGAACCGGTCCAGCATTACGACGTGCGCGCCATGGGAGAGGTTGCGCAGCGGCTCGACATCACGGTGTCGGCGGCGGAACAGACCTACACGACACAGGCGCTGGTCGACATGATCAATGCCGGGGTGCGCATGGTTCAGCCCGACATCATCAAGATGGGGGGCATCACCGGTCTCATGCAATGCGCGGCGATCTGCTTTGCGCATGGGGTCGAACTGGTGCCGCACCAGACCCAGCCGGGCATCGGGCATGTGGCCAACCTGCATGTGCTGTCGACGCTGATGCACAACACCAAACCCGCCGAATTCGCCGATCCGGATGACCGGATGCATGTGGCTTTCGGCAATCCGCCGCGGCCCGAGAATGGGGAGTTCACGGTGCCGCAGGGTCCGGGGCTGGGCCTGCAGGTGCATGACGAGGAGCTTGATCGGCGCCGCATGTGAGGCGCCACGCAAGGCACCCGGACCCGCTGGTCCCGGGACGCACGGCCCGCCCGAACCGTAACCACCGGGAGCGCGGGACATACCAAGGGAGGAGAAGGACAGATGATTACAAGAAGGACCCTACTCGGGACCGCGATGGCGGCCACCGCGACAGGACTCTACGCGCCGCGAGTTCGCGCCGCCGAACCGGACACGCTGCGCTTTGCCAATTCCGCGGGCGGCCCGCGCAAGCTTGATCCCAACCAGATCACCCAAGGCGCCGACAGCTGGGCCGCCGCGCAGGTGTTCGAATACCTCGCGCAGCCCGCGGATGGCGATTTCGGCAAGACCCCGGACGAGTTCGAACCGTGGCTGGCGGAAAGCTGGACCACCTCGGACGACGCGCGGACATGGGTGTTCACCCTGCGTCAGGGCGTGCAGTTCCATGGCGGCTATGGCGAGATGACTTCGGAGGACGTGGCGCGTTCGTTCATCCGGGCCCGCGACGAAGGCGTCGACAGCTCGAATTACGAGAACATCGTCAGCGCCGAGCCCTCTGGCAAATACGAGGTGACGGTCACCCTGAAGAACCCCGATCCGCTGTTCCTCGGCTCGACGGTCTTCACCCGGCGGACGATGATCATCTCCAAGAAGGCCGAGCAAGAGCTTGGCGAGGCCTTCGCGACGCAGGCCGTGGGCACCGGCCCCTACGAGCTGGAACGGTTTGACAGCGAGCAGGGCATCTTCCTCAGCCGGTTCGAGGATTACTGGGGCGAGCCTGCGAATATTGCCAAGGTCGAGTGCCTCTATATCGCCGACACGACGGCGCGGACGCTGGCGCTGATCTCGGGCGAGGTCGACATGGCCGAAGGGGTGCGTCAGCCCGGCTGGATCCAGCAGATGCAGCAGCAGAAGCCGGATCTGCAGTTCGACATGAGCGTGCCCGGCTCGTTCAACACGCTGTTCTTCAACCTGTCGAAGGATCCGCTGCAGAACAAGATGGTGCGTCAGGCGATTGCCCATGGCATCGACAAGCAGATGATCGTCGACGCCCTGCAGCCGATGTCGCGCATGGTCTACACGCTCAATCCGCCGAACTACCCGACCGGCTTCAGCGAAGAGGACCTGCCCGAGGATCTGCGCTACGAATACGACCCGGAAAAGGCCAAGGCGCTGCTCAAGGAGGCGGGGTTTGGCGGCGGGCTCACCATTCCGGTGAACACCTCCAAGCGCGAGGACTATTCCACCCAGCACCTCATCATTCAGGAGATGCTGCGGGCCATCGACGTGAACATCGAGCTGACCATCATGGATCACTCGGCATATCACGGCTCCAACCGGCAGAACGCGAACACGCTGAACATCAACTCGTGGTCGCTGCCGCCGGTCCCGCTGTTTGTCTACAACGTCTATGCCTCTTCCGCGGCCAACATGAATGCCGAAGGCACCGGCGGCGGGAACTACTCGCATTACGGCGTGGAGATGGACGGGGTCGATCCGCTGCTGCAGGAGATGCTGCAGGCAACCTCCTTCGAGGGCTATATCGAGAAGGGGCGTGAGGTCGAACTGAAGATCCAGGAGGATCTGCCGATGTTCGGGCTGCCGACCCTGTCCTTTGTCGTCGCGCGCAATCCGCGCATCGACTTGGGCTACGAAGTCACGGGCGGCAACGCCTACTGGCGGTTCTGCCGCGCTTCGATCACGACGGCCTGAGGCACAGCGCATGGCGAAATATGTCCTCTACCGTCTGGGAGACGCGATACCCACGCTGTTTCTGGTCTTGACGCTGGTGTTCATCGCCATGCGCATTCTTCCGGGGGATCCAGCGCTTGCCGCGCTGGGTCCCATGGCGGACCCGGTCCAGCTTGCGCTCTTCCGCGAGCGCATGGGCCTGAACGAGCCGCTGCCCCTGCAATACATCTACTTCCTGTGGGACGCGATCCGGCTGGATTTTGGCAGGTCGTTCATTTCCGACGTGCCCGTGGCCGACCTGATCGCGCGGAACCTGCCGCACACGATCTATCTGACGATCGTCTCGGTCCTGATGGGCCTGTGTCTGGGCATTCCCTTCGGCGTCTTCGCCGCGACCCGGCGCAACCGCCCGCCCGACAACGCGCTGCGGATCTATTCGCTGATCGGCTACTCGATCCCGGATTTCTACCTTGCCGCGATCCTGCTGATCGTCTTCTCGCTCCAGCTTGGCTGGTTCCCCATCAATGGCGCGGGCACCGGTTTCTGGGACGGCCTGCACCACATCCTGCTGCCCGCGATGACGCTGGCGATGCTGAAATCGGCCTTCATGGGGCGGCTCACCCGCACGTCGGTGCTGGAGGTGCTGGGCCGTGACTATGTCCGCACCGCCCGGGCCAAGGGCGCGCGGGAGGGCCGGGTGATCTACCGCCACGGGCTGCGCAACGCGATGCTTCCGCTGTCCACCGGCATCGGCATCTCGATCCTTGCGACCCTGTCGGGGTCGGTGGCTGTCGAACTGGTGTTCAACCGCCCCGGCATCGGACGGCTGCTCATCGACGCGATCAGCGAACGCGACTACCCGGTCATTCAGGCCGGGGTGATGATGTTCGCCTTCTTCGTGATCCTCGTGAACCTCGTGATGGACGTTGTCTATGTCTTCGTCGATCCCCGTATCCGGATGAAATCATGACCGACCTTCGTATGGAGGAAACCTCTCCCGAGGATCTCGCCCAACGCGAGGTGCTGGCCGCCGAACCCGGCCGTTTCGACACCGTCCGGCGTGCCCTGTTCGAACGCCCTTCGACCTGTATCGCGCTGGCCGTGGTCATCCTCTTCGTGATCGTCGCCATCTTCGCGCCGCTCATCGCGCCCTATGACCCGCTGCGGCAGTCGATCCTGCAGATCAACAAGCTGCCGTCATGGGAACACTGGCTGGGCACCGACCAGTTCGGGCGGGACGTGCTGTCGCGGATGATCCACGGCTCGCGCAACTCGCTGATCTTCGGGCTGCTGTCGCCGGTCTTTGCGGCCTGCATCGGCACCATTCTCGGGGTCTCTGCGGGGTATTTCGGCGGATGGATCGACCGCGTCATCTCGCGGGTGGTCGACATGCTGATGGCCTTTCCCGAACTGCTTCTGGCCATTCTCGTGGCGGCAGCGCTGGGGGGCAGCTTCTGGAACATCGTCGTCGTCCTGACCGCCGCCTTCACCCCGGGTTTTGCCCGCGTCTCGCGCGCCTCGACGCTCGCGATCAAGCAGGAACCCTATGTGGAGGCCGCCATCGCCGCAGGTGTCCGCACCCCCGTCATCATCTTCCGCCACATCGTGCCCAACATCATGGCCCCCATCGTCGTGCTGATGGCGCTGTGGTCGGCAAGCTCGATCCGTATCGAGGCGACGCTGTCCTTCCTCGGGATCGGCACCCAGCCGCCGAACCCGTCCTGGGGCAACATCATCCGCGACGGGCTCAACGCCATGTTCACGACGCAATGGCCGATCGTGGCAGGCGGGCTCGCGATCACCATCGTCGTGCTGTCGATCTCGATCATCGGCGACTCGATCCGCGACGTTCTCGACCCGGAGACCAGCCAATGACCGAACCGCTTCTCGACATCCGCAACCTCTGCGTCGACTTCGGACCGGCCAGCAAACCGCTGCGGGTCGCCCATAACATCAGCTTTACGGTCGGCGCCGGTGAAACGGTGGGACTGGTCGGCGAAAGCGGCTCGGGCAAGTCGATGACCGCGCTGTCCGTGCTGCGCCTCGTGCCCGAGGCGGCCCGCCTGTCCGGAGAGATCCTCTATGGCGGGCGCGACCTGCTGGCGCTGCCGAAACGCGACATGCCCGAGGTGCGCGGCAAGGAGATCGGCATGGTGTTTCAGGAACCCATGTCCTCGCTCAACCCGGTCATGACGATCGGCGCGCAGATCGAGGAGGCGATCCTGCTGCACGAACGGATGCCGGCCGCAGAGCGGCGCAAGCGCGTGATCGACCTGCTGCGCCTTGTCGGGATGCCCGATCCCGAGGCGCGGGTGAACGCCTATCCCGGGCAGTTCTCGGGCGGGATGCGCCAGCGTGTCATGGCGGCCATCGCCATGGCCTGCAATCCGCGCCTGCTGATCGCGGACGAGCCGACCACCGCGCTTGACGTGACCATTCAGGCGCAGGTGCTCGCGATGATGCTCGACATCCGCGACCGGCTGAACTCGGCGATCCTGCTCATCACCCACGATCTTGGCGTTGTCGCGGAGGTCTGCGAGCGGATCGTCGTCATGTATGCGGGGCATGTTGTGGAGGACGCAGATGTCCACACGCTGTTTTCCCGGCCCCGTCACCCCTACACGCAAGGACTTCTGCAATCCGTGCCTACACTGACCGACACGCGAAAGCGTCTTTACCAGATCCCGGGCTCGGTGCCCCCGGCAGGGACGATCACCCAAGGCTGTCCGTTCCGCGCGCGCTGCCCCAAACGGCTGGACCGCTGCGCGGTCGAAATGCCGCCGATGGTCACGCAGGGCCCCAATCATCGCGCCGCCTGCTGGGCCACGGCCATGGAGGCGGTGGCATGAGCGTGCTTGTGAAGATCGAGAACCTGACCAAGACCTTTGCCGATACCAGCATGAGCCTTGGTCCGAAACGCCCGCCCGTGCGCGCCGTCGACGGCGTCAGTTTCGAGGTGATGAAGGGCGAGGCGCTGGCCGTGGTCGGGGAATCCGGCTGCGGGAAATCGACGCTGGGCCGCCTGCTGCTGCACCTCATCCAGCCCGACAGCGGCAAGATCGACTTCGAGGGCGAGGATCTGAACGCCATGGGATCCGAGCAGATCCGCCGGATGCGCCAGCGGATGCAGATGGTCTTTCAGGATCCGTTCGGCTCGCTGTCGCCGCGCCGGACCATTGCCGACATCATCGCAGAGCCGATGGACGCCTTCGGACTGTCCGGCACCCGCAAGGAGCGGCGGGAGAAAGTGGCGGAGCTTCTGCGGCAGGTGGGGCTGCCGCCCGCCTACATGGACCGCAAGCCGCGCCAGTTTTCCGGCGGGCAGCGCCAGCGCATCGGCATCGCGCGGGCGATCTCGGTCGATCCGGCCTTCATCGTGGCGGATGAACCGGTCTCCGCGCTGGATGTCTCCATTCAGGCGCAGATCATCAACCTGATGCAGGATCTGCAGGAAAGCAAAGGCTTCTCTTACCTGTTCATCGCGCATGATCTTGCCGTCGTGCGTCACATCGCCGACCGCGTCGCGGTGATGTATCTGGGGCGGATCGTCGAGCTGGGCACGAAGGAGCAGATCTATTCTGCCCCGCATCACCCCTATACCGAAGCGCTGCTGTCCGCCGCGCCCCATCCCGATCCCTCGCGGCGCACCGGGCGCATCATCCTTGAAGGCGACGTGCCCAGCCCGACAAACGTGCCGTCGGGCTGCGCCTTCCGCACCCGCTGCCCGCTGGCGCAGGAGCGCTGCGCGAAGGAACGCCCGGCCCTGCGCGAGGTCGAGCCGGGCCGCGTGACGGCCTGTCATTTCGCCATGCCTCACCCCATCGCGAACCGGAGCACCGCGGCATGAGTGCGCTGACCGACATCACCGTGCTGGACCGGTCCGGCACCGTCGCGGGCCAGTTCTGCGGCAAGCTGCTGGCCGATTTTGGCGCCGAGGTCTGGCTGGGGGATGCGGGCTCCGCCTCCCCGACCATCGCCGCCGGGGCAAAGCCGGGCAGCGCGCTCGACATCCATCTCAACCTGCACAAGCGGCGCGGCTGTCCCGCAGATCCGGATGTGGTGCTTTGCGCGCCCGACGAGACAGCGGAGGCCGCGCGGGCGCGGTTCCCCAAAGCGCTCGCCGTGCGCATCACCGGCTTTGGCGATACCGGGCCCAAGGCGGGCTGGCGCGCGCCAGAGATCGTGCTTCAGGCGCAGTCGGGCATGATGATCTCGAACGGCATCCGCGGGCGCGAGCCGCTTTACGGCGTGGCGCAGCGCGCCTCCTTCGCGGCGGGGCAGGCGGCCTATGTCCAGATCCTCGCCTCGCTGCGCGCAAGGCGGCAGGGGGCGGGCGGGGACAGCATCCGCATCGACGCGGCGGAAGTCGCGGCGACGATGTGTTTTCCCTATGTGCTGCAGACCATCTACAACGGCACCGACCGGCGCCGCGGCGATCAGGACATTCCCGCAGGAGAGGTCAAGTGCCGGGGCGCGTGGATCTGCCTCTGGGTCTATTCCAACCGCTTCGCCGCCTTGTGCAAGGCGACAGGGCTGGAGCAATGCCTGACCGATACGCGATTTGCCGAGGTGGCGGAGCGCCAGCAGAACTGGCGGGCCTTTTTCGATCTGGTGCAGGCCAAGGTTGCCGACCGCGACCCCGATGCCTTTGTGGCCGAACTTCAGGCGATGAACATCATTGCGGCCCGCGCCTACCGGATCTCTGAAATCCGCGAAAGCCGCCATCTCGCCGCGCGCGGCTACTGGCGCCGGGTCACCATCGGGGGCCGGGATTACGTGCTGCCGGGCGCGCCATTCCGGTTGAGCGAAACACCCGCACTGCCGCAGGAGGAGCGCCGCCATGCTTGTGCTTGAAGGGCTGCGCGTGGTCGAGCTGACAACCGCATGGGCCGGGCCGATGGCCGGGCGCATCCTTGCCTGGTATGGGGCCGAAAGTGTCCATATCGAAAGCCCGACCCGCACCAACACATGGAGATCGAACCGCGACGCTCCGTCGCCGCCGACCTATCCCGACCTTGATCCGGGCGACCGGCCTTGGGACCGCTGCTTCACCTTCAACTCGCAGAACGTCAACAAGCGCTCGCTGGTCGTGGATCTGAAGACGGAGGACGGGTTTGCCGCCGTTTACAGCCTGATCGGGCAGGCGGACGTGCTGATCTGCAACTTCCGCCCCGGAATGCTGGACCGTCTGGGGCTGGGCTATGACAAGCTGCACGCAGAGTTTCCGCGCCTCATCGTCATGGAAATGCCCGCGTACGGGCTGACCGGTCCGGATGCCAGCTATGCCGCACTTGGCCCCACCATGGAGATGGCCGCGGGCATGTCCGCGATGATCGCCTATCCCGGCGGGCAGCCGACAGTGACCGGGCCCAGCTATATGGATCCCATCGGCGGCTTCAACGGCGCAGCCGCGATCCTGACGGCGCTGCATCACCGCGACCACACCGGGCAGGGCCAGCATATCGAGATGGCGCAGGTCGAGGCCGCGATGCAGTTCATCGGTGCGGAGCTGATCGAGGGCCGCGATGTGGTCCCCGACGGCAACCATCTGCCCGACGCCGCCCCGCACAACGCCTATCCGGCAGAGGCCGAGGATGCGTGGATCGTCATCGCCTGTTTTTCGGACGAGGATTGGGCGCTGCTCGCGGCGCGGATCGGCGGGGCGGCGCAGGATGCACGCTTCGCCACGCTGGCCGGGCGCAAGACGCATGAGGCAGAGCTTGACCGGCTGATCGCTGACTGGACCACAGGGCAGGACCGGCACGCGCTGGCCGAGCGGCTGCAGGCTCTGGGCCTTGCCGCGGCTGCGGTGGAGACGGCGCCGGATCTGGCCGCCTCGGCCTATCTGCACGACAGGGATCATTTCACGACGCTGACCCATCCACACGCAGGCACGCATCCGCATCCGAACCTGCCGCTGCATTCGGAAACGGCGCAGGGCAGCGCCCGCAGCGCCGCCCCGGGTTATGGCGAGGGCAACGCCTATATCCTGCGCGAAGTGCTGGGCCTGCCCGAGGAGGAGGTGCGGCGGATGCTGTCCAGCGAGGCCTTTGCCGATGTGCCGGCGCCGGGGGTGTGATGGACATGCTTCCCGAACGGCTTGAGCTTACCGCCATCCTCGACCCGAAGCACCGCTACAGGGGCACCAGCCACGAAGACGCCACGGCCCGCGCCATGGGGTTCCGGGCCGCGCTGCTGCCGGGGGTCTTTGTCTACGGGCACGCGACGCGCCTTGCGGTCATGGGCTGGGGCGAGGACTGGCTGGCGCGGGGCCGCGCACAGGTCCGGTTCCGCCGCCCGGTGCATGCGGGCGATCCGCTTGTCGTCGAACGCGGCGCGCTGGTGCGGGGCGCGGATGGCGTCGACGCGCCGGTGCAGGTGTCCAACGCCGACACCGGAGACATCGTGCTGGACGGCAGCTTCGGCCTTGCCGACGCGCCCGAAGCGGCGCCTGCGCAGCTGCCGATCCTGCCAAGCCTCACCCCCCGCCGCCCCATCCTGCCCGGCGAAGTTCCCGTCGGCCTCCAGCTTGGTGCGGAGCCTTCGGTGCTTGATGCCGCCACGGTGCACGAATCCCTCGCCGATTTCCACGAGACCGAGCCGATCTATGCCGAACGGGGTCTGGTGCATTCGGGCTGCCTGATCCGCAAGACCATGGGCGATGCGCTCGGGAATCTTACCCTGCCGATGCCGGTCATCTTTACCGGTCTTTCGGTGTCGCATCTCGCCCCCGCGCCGGTGGGGGCCACCTACCGAACCTCGTCCTGCCTGACCCGAAGCTGGGACGCGCGCGGCAAGCATTACTTCGAAACCGACGAGTGGCTGATTGCCGATGGCGTGCCGGTCGCACGGCATCTCCGCCAGAACCTATATGCAATGGACACCAAATGAAGATCGCGAAACTCGAAACTTTCTGCACCCCGCTGATCGGCTTCCTGCGGGTCACCACGGAGTGCGGGGCACAGGGCTGGGGGCAGGTCTCGACCTATAATGCCGACATTTCCTGCACGGTCTTTCACCGGCAGGTCGCGCGCCATGCACTCGGGGCGGATGCGACCGATATCGCCGGTCTGGTGCAGCGCATTGGCGATGCGGAACTGAAATTCCCGGGCACCTATCTGCGCCGCGCGACCGGTGCGCTGGATACCGCGCTGTGGGATCTGCGCGGCAAGGCCGAGGGCAAGCCCGTCACCGCCCTTCTGGGTGGCACACCCGGCCCGCTGCGGGTCTATGGCTCGTCCATGCGCCGCGACATCACCGCCGCGGACGAGGCGGCGCGTCTGTGCCACCTGCGGGACACGCTGGGGATCGATGCCTTCAAGTGGCGTGTCGGCAAGGAAGCGGGCCGCGATATCGACAAATGGCCGGGCCGCACCGAAGAAATCGTGCCCCATGTCAGCAAGGCACTGGGCGACGGTGTGACCAAGCTCGTCGATGCCAATTCCGGCTTCTCGCCGACCCGCGCGATCGAGGTGGGGCGGATGCTTGAGGATCACGGCATCAGCCATTTCGAGGAACCCTGCCCCTACTGGGAACATGACTGGACGCGGCAGGTCACCGAAGCCCTGTCGATCGACGTGACCGGCGGTGAACAGGATTGCGAGCTGTCCTCATGGCAGTCCATCATCGGCAAGCGCTGCGTGAACGTGGTGCAGCCGGACGTGCTGTATCTGGGCGGGATGTGCCGCACGCTCGAGGTTGCCCGCATGGCGGCTGGGGCCGGGATGACCTGCACGCCGCATTCGGCCAACCACGGCCTTGTCACGCTGTGCGCCATGCACATCCTTCGCGCCATTCCCAACGCGGGCCCCTATCTCGAATACTCGATCGAGGGGCCTTACACCCAGCAATGGGCCGATCACCTGTTCGTCGAGCGTCCCTATGCGGTCCGCGACGGTCAGGTCGAGGTTTCGGACGCGCCGGGCTGGGGGATCGAGGTGGCCCCGGCATTTCTGGAAAAAGCCGCCTATGCCGTGACCGAAGCCGCCTAGGCCCGGTTTCGGAAGCTCTGGACATGATCCGCGCCGCCGAAAGCTCTGCGGAGGTCGGCGGCGCGGCATGAGAATGGCATGATTAACCTATTTGTCAGACCTTTTAATCTTTTGCCGCCGATGCTAGCCTCTGCGTCATCAATACAAGGGGGCGGCATGGCGCTGCGCGGTGAACTTCAGACCGGCGGTATCGTCCGCGACGGGCTGTCGCGGCAGGTGGCGGACCAGCTGCGTGCGGCCATTGTCGAAGGACGGCTGAAGGTCGACGACCGACTGCCGAACGAGGACGGGCTTGCGCAGCATTTCGGCGTGTCGCGGGCCACCATCCGCGAGGCGCTGAAAATCCTTGCGGCGCAGAACCTGATCCGGTCGCGGCGCGGCCCGGCGGGCGGCACCTTCGTATCGCGCCCCGATCCGCAGGGGCTGGGATCCGCGATTGCCGACGCGGCCATGCTGCTGGTGGGCACTGGCGACATCGGCATGGAGGACATGCTGACCGCACGCGCGGAAACCGAGGCCGTATGCTGCCGCCTTGCCGCCCGCGCGCACACCGTCGAGGATCTTGCCGCGCTGCGTGCCGAGCTGGCGCTGCAGCGCGACCCGAGCCTGCGTGACGAAGAATTCTGCGCCTCTGACCTGCGGTTTCACCGCGCGCTGGTGCAGGCCACGCACAACCCGCCGCTGAAGCTGATGATGTATGCGGTGATCGAAAGCTTCATTCCGGTGACCAACATGCTGATCTACCGCGACCATGAACGGCGTCTTTCGGTCGACCTGCATGAGGCGATCACCGACGCGGTCGCGGCGGGGGAGGGCCCCCGCGCCGCCGAACTGATGGCCCGCCACCTTGAGGGGATGCGCGGCCTGCTGACTGCCACGCTTGACCGCCGCGCCGCCGGGCCTGCGGTCTGAACCATCCATCCCGGGAGGAGACAGGGAATGAGCGACAGCTTTCGCGCCATGATGATCACCGATGTCGAGGGCAAGCCCAAGGCGGGCTTTGCCGACATCACCCAAGCCGATCTGCCCGAGCACGAGGTGCTGGTCGAGATCGCCTATTCGACGCTGAACTACAAGGACGGGCTGGCCCTGTCCGGCAAGGGCCGGATCGCGCGGCGGCGGCCCATGGTGGCGGGCATCGACCTTGCCGGGACCGTGGTCGAAAGCGCCTCGCCCGACTGGGTGCCGGGCGACAAGGTGGTGGTGAACGGCTGGGGCCTGTCGGAAACCGAATGGGGCGGCTACAGCCGGTATCAGCGGCTGAAACCGCAATGGCTGACCCGGCTGCCCGAGGAGTTCACCGCGCAGCAGGCGATGGCGATCGGCACGGCGGGCTATACGGCGGCGCTCTGCGTCGATGCGCTGGAACGCTGGGGCGCGATCCGTCCCGGCGGCGGCGAGGTGCTGGTGACCGGGGCGGCGGGCGGCGTGGGATCCACCGCGATCAGCCTGCTGGCGGCCAAGGGCTATACCGTCACCGCCGCCACCGGACGGCCCGAAACCCATGATTACCTTGCCGGGCTGGGCGCCAGCGGCTTTGTCGCGCGGGCCGATCTGGCAGAGCCGGGCGGCGCGCTGCAAAAGGAACACTGGGCCGGGGCGGTCGACAGCGTGGGGTCGACCACGCTGGCCAATGTGCTGGCGCAGACCAGTTATGGCGGCGCCGTTGCGGCCTGCGGTCTGGCGGGGGGCATGGATCTGCCAGCCTCGGTGGCGCCGCATATCCTGCGCGGCATCGCCCTGCTGGGCATCGACAGCGTGATGGCGCCGCAGGACAGACGCGCAAGGGCATGGGCGCTGCTGGCGGCGCATCTGGACAAGGCCAAGCTCGACACCATCGCGCGGGTCGAGCCGATGTCAAACCTGCCGCAGCTGGCAGAGGACATCGTCGCGGGCCGGATCCGGGGCCGCGTGGTCATCGACGTGACCGGCTGACCTGACATCGCGGCGGGCCGGGAGATGTCTCGGCCCCCGTCGGTCATCCCGCCACAGCCTCGCCCCGTTCGACAAATACAGCGCGCCGTTCGCCTGACTTCCGGCATCGCCACCACGGCGCATAGTGCCATGACGGCTTGGCGACAAAGCACCCCCTCCACGTCACCCCGATGCAGGAGCAGGTGGTCACCGGTCGAGAGGATGGTGCCGCGCAGCAGGGCCTCGCCCTCGCGTTCTCTCCGTCGGCGCGAATTGCCGGCCGATTTCGCCGCCGACGCCAAAGTGAGCATGGGTGGAGCCTGTGACACGCGACGGCAGAGCGATCCGTCTCACCCCCAAAGCCCCGCGCCCCCATGGCCAGAGCGCGAAACAGCTGGCGATTTCCGCAAGGGCCACCGACATCAGAGGTCAAGCCCCTTGTGGTCGGAGAGGCATTCCTCGTGGTCGCGCAGGACTTCAAGGATGCGGCAGTCCGCGACCCGGTCGCTATGGCATTCGCTGATCATCCGCTGAAGCTCGGCCTTCAGAGACTGCAGCCGGGCAATGCGCGCTTCGACCGCTTTCAGTTGCCTCTGGGCCACCGCGTCAATCTGCGCGCAGGACTTTTCCGGGCTGTCGGACAGATCCAGCAGCTCGCGGATGGCCTCCAGCGGGAAGCCGAGGTCGCGGGAGTGGCGGATGAACGCCAGCCGGTCCAGCTCGGCGGCGCCATAGCGGCGCTGGCCGCCATCGGTCCGGCCCGGTTCGGGCATCAGCCCGATCTGCTCGTAATAGCGCACGGTCTGCACCTTGGTCCCGGTCCGTTTGGCCAATGTCCCGATCGACAGCATGAGCCCACCCTCCAGCCTTGTCTTGCCCTACGCCGCTGCGGGTCCGGAGTTTTCCAAAAAATGGCTTGAACCTACAGTTGCTGTAGCTCCTATAGCGATGTCCAGCCGGGACTCACAAGGGGATGCACCATGTCGGTTGGAATGAGGACAGAGCATGAATGGCGGGTGACGGGCATGGATTGCGGTGCCTGCGCGGCGAAAGTCCGGGGTGCGGTCGAACGTCTTCCCGGGGTCGCGGATGTCGATGTCGCCGTTATGGCCGAGCGGCTGCGCCTGATGCTGGATGCATCGCAGACCTCGCCCGAAAGCATAGAGATGGCCGTGCGTGGTGTCGGCTTCGGCATCGCTGCCAAAGGCGCGCAGCCCGAAACGCCGAAAACTGGCTTCGTTCTGCCGGATGGGGCGTTCCCCGCGGTCGCGATCACGCCTGCCGCGGATCCTGCGCCGCAAGACGACGCACCGTCCGGAGATGCCCCGGCGCCGTCATGGCACCAGACCGCAAAGGGCAGGCTGGTGATCGGCACCGGGATCCTGCTTGCGGCGGCTTGGGCAGCGCGCCTTGTCCTGACGGCGGATGTCGCGCATTGGGGATTTGTCCTCGCCACTCTGATCGGGCTTTTCCCCGTCGCCCGGCGCGCCTTGGCGATGGCGCGGGCGCGCATGCCCTTTACCATCGAGATGCTGATGTCCATCGCCGTCAGCGGGGCGCTGGTGATCGGCGAACCCGAGGAGGCCGCGCTGGTCGTTTTCCTGTTCGCGGTCGGCGAACTGCTGGAAAGCGTGTCGACCGGAAAGGCCCGTGACAGCATCCGCGCGCTCTCGAAGCTTGTGCCGAAAACCGCGCGGCTCGAGGAGGGGCGCGGGACGCGCGAGATTGCGGCCGACCGGCTCGGTCTGGGTCAGGTCGTGCAGGTGCGCCCCGGCGACCGCGTGCCCTGCGACGGCGAGGTGATCGAGGGCACGTCCGGTGTAGACGAAAGCCCCGTGACCGGCGAGAGCGTGCCCAGCCTCAAAGAGCCCGGATCGCAGATCTTTGCCGGGTCGATCAACACCGAGGCGGTGCTGCGGGTCCGGGTCACGAAGACGGCGGAGGACAATACCATCGCCCGCATCGTGCGGCTTGTGGCCGAGGCCGAAAGCGCCCGCGCGCCGACCGAGCGCTTCATCGACCGGTTCAGCCGCGTCTATATGCCTGCCGTCGTGGGCGCGGCCCTGATGGTGGCCCTCATCCCGCCGCTGGCCTTCGGGCTGTCCTGGAGTGACTGGAGCTACCGCGCGCTGGCGCTGCTGCTGATCGGCTGCCCCTGCGCGCTGGTGATCTCTGTCCCGGCCTCCATCGCTTCGGCGCTGTCGACGGGCGCGCGCAACGGATTGCTGATGAAGGGCGGGCGGGTGATCGAGGCTGCGGCGCGGATCACCCATGTCGCCTTCGACAAGACCGGCACGCTGACCCATGGCAGGCCGCGCGTCACCGACATGGTCGAACTGGCTGGACGCAAGGCCGAGTTTCTGGGTCTGGCTGCCGGTGTCGAGAGCGGCGCAAGTCATCCGCTCGGTCAGGCGATCTGCGCCGAAGCTGAAAGGCAGGGCGTGACCCCGTCCGTGGCCACCGCTGCCCGGGCGCTTCCCGGACAGGGCGCGGAGGCATCGATAGCTGGCGTGACGGTCCGCGTCGGCTCTCCGAGGCTGGCAGAGCATCTCGGCGCGCTGACGGAGGAAAGCCGGAATCGCATCGCCACGCTGGAGAGCGAGGGCAAGACGGTGGTCATCGTGCTTTGCGAGAACGTGGCTCAGGGCCTCATCGCGCTGCGGGATGAGCCTCGCGCCGATGCCGCCGAAGCGATCGCGCAGCTGAAAGATCTCGGCCTGACCTCTGTCATGCTGACCGGGGACAACCCGCGCACCGCAGCGGCTGTCGCCGGGCGCCTTGGCATCGACCACCGCGCGGGCCTCTTGCCCGAAGACAAGGTGGCAGCGCTCGGTGATTTGGCCTCCGGAGCGCGGGTCATGATGATTGGCGACGGGATCAACGACGCACCTGTGCTGGCCGCCGCGCATGTTGGCGTCGCCATGGGCTCGGGCACCGACGTGGCGCTGGAGACAGCCGATGCCGCCATCCTGCGCAACCGGGTCACGGATGCGGCGGGAATGATCCGCCTTGCCCGCGCGACCATGACAAACATCCGCCAAAACATCGCCATTGCTCTCGGGCTGAAGGCTGTCTTTCTGGCCACGACGGTTCTGGGCATCACCGGCCTGTGGATCGCGATCCTCGCTGATACCGGCGCCACGGTGCTGGTCACGCTGAATGCCCTCCGGCTGCTCACCTTCCGCCCGTCGAAAGTGTCGGGCGGTGACGCTGGCCAAGCTGGGGAAATATCCCGGCTGGCCTGAGGGCCTGAACTGGATGCGCCGAATTCGCTCACCCTGAGGAGGAGATTCCGCGTGGGCGACGCGATCCCGAGCGAGGCGTATCCGACTGGAATGCCGCCGGAAAATGCTGACGCGCCGTGCCGCGCGTCACGTGATCCACGTGCGCCGCACCCCTTTTGTCTTGACCGCCCGATGGACGCTGGCCGAGGCGGGATCTTGCAAACGGGTTGCACTACCTGCGCAAACCTGTTTCGTTTCGGCAATAGTTTGCCCATTTACGCCCCCCGGACTGCGCGTGCTGTCCGACTGGCGCAGGCTCTTAGTCTTGGCGCGATGGCGCCATGTTCGCGTGTCGCACCCTTTTTGGGGGCACCAGCAACGAACACAAACCAAGGAGATGTCGATATGAAACGTTACTTTCTGGGAACCGCTCTGGTCGCGGCGATGCCGGTGGCTGCAGCCGCGCAGGACTGCGGTGAGGTCTCGATCGCGGAGATGAACTGGGCGTCGGCGCAGATCGTCGTGGCCGTCTCCGAATTCATTCTGACGCAGGGCTATTCCTGTGACGTCACCGTGGTCCCTTCGGACACCACCCCCGCCGTGACCTCGCTGTCGGAGAACAACGAGCCCGACGTCGTGCCCGAGATGTGGCCGAACTCGGCAGGCGCCGCCTACGAAAAGCTGAAGGAAAACGGCCGGATCGTCGAGCTGACCAACGTGCTTGATCCCGGCGGCGTCGAAGGCTGGTGGATCCCCACCTATCTGGCCGAAGAACACCCCGAGCTGACCACGATCGAGGGCGTGCTCGCAAATCCCGAGCTGGTCGGCGGCATGTTCAACAACTGCCCGGATGGCTGGGGCTGCCGGATCGTCAGCGACAACCTTGCCCGCGCCTACGATCTGGAAGGCAACGGGATCGAGGTGTTCAACCACGGCTCTGGCGAGACGCTCGCGACCTCCATGGCCTCGGCCTATGAGAACGAGGAGCCTTGGTTCGGCTATTACTGGGGTCCGACCACGCCGCTTGGCAAGTTCGACATGACGAGCGTCGATCTTGGCGATTACGACGAGGAGGCGCATGCCGCCAACCAGAACGCCGACACCCCCGATCCGAAGCCGTCGGCCTTTCCGACCGCGCCGATCCTCACGGTCATGACCAAGGATTTCAGCGACAACAACCCCGAACTGGCCGACTTCTTCAGCAAGGTCTCGTTCAAGACGTCCGAGATGAGCCAGCTGCTGGCGTGGCAGGACGAGAACAACGCCTCGACGGAAGAGGCGGCGGTCTACTACCTCCAGAACAACAAGGAAGTCTGGAGCGAATGGCTGAATGACGAGGCCCGCGGCAACCTGTCCTCGCTGCTGGAGCAGTAAGCGCAGGGCCATGCGGAAACTGGCGGGGAGGCAGGACTGGCTCCCCGCCGGACCAATGGCCCGCTGGTGGTCCGGCACAAGGACTGCCGCAGACATTGCGGCAGGGCAGGACCGGCTGCGGCGCGAGCCCGGTCATGCTGAGACCGCAGGGCTCTGGTCGCGGTGAACAGGTGACCCGAAAACAGTCAGACGGTCCGTTGCGGATCCGGGAAAGCAAAAGATGGCGACATACGATTTTCTCTTCGACACGACAGGCCTGAGAGGCTGGTGCGGAGAGGAGCAGGGCGGCGGGCTCAGTTCCATGGCCGATCTCATGGGGCAGGCCGGGGGGCCGACTGAAACCAGCCTATGGGATCTGCCCTTCCCGTCGCTGGATGCCCTGCACGAGGCGTGCAGCGCCATCCCGCAGTCGCGCGACCTGACCCGCGGGCTGGAACGCGGCTTTCTCGACATCAAGGACAGTCTCAAGGTCGTGGTCGATCCGCTGACCCAGCCGCTGAGCTGGGCGCTGGAAAACGCGCTCTGGATCATGCAGGCGGTGCCGTGGTGGATCATGATCCCGGTCCTGCTGCTGATCACCTGGGCGGTGGGCCGGTCGGGCAGGCTGGTGGCGCTGGTCGCGGCCTGTTTCGGCTTTCTCGCCTTCATAGATTTCTATGACCATACGATGCAGACGCTGGCGATCATCTTTGTCTGCGCCTTCATATGTGTCCTTCTGGGCGTGCCCATCGGCATCGCCATGTCGCGCAGCGACCGGGTGCAGAGGGGGCTGATCCCGGTTCTGGACATGCTGCAGACGCTGCCGCCCTTCGTCTACCTGATCCCGCTGATCTTTCTGTTTTCCGTCACCGAGCCGAAGCTCTACGGCATCGCCATCATCCTTTACGCCATCGTGCCGGTGGTGCGGCTGACCGATCTTGGCATCCGCCTTGTCGACAAGGATGTGATCGAGGCTGCCGATGCCTTCGGCATGAGCAAACGGCAGAAGCTGTTCGGCGTGCAGATCCCGCTCGCGCTGCCCAACATCATGGCCGGGGTCAACCAGACCATCATGATGAGCCTTGCCATGGTGGTCATCGCCTCGCTGGTCTCTGCGCCGGGTCTTGGCGTTCTGGTCCTGCGTGGCATCCGCAGTCTGGAACTGGGCGTCGGCCTGCTGTCCGGGCTCGGCATCGTGCTGCTTGCCATCATCCTCGACCGGGTCACCAAGGCGGCGCTGGCGCGGATCAACGCGGAGCAGAAGTCATGAGCGGCGATATCAAGATCTCGGTGCGCAACCTTTACAAGATCTTCGGCAACAATCCCCGCGACGCGCTGGCCAAGGTCCGCGCGGGCATGGGCAAGACCGAGCTGCAGCGCGAGACCGGCCATGTGCTGGGGCTGAACGACATCAATGTCGACATGCCGTCGGGCAAGACGACCGTCATCATGGGGCTTTCGGGGTCGGGGAAATCCACCCTGATCCGCCACCTCAACCGGCTGATCGAGCCGACGGCGGGCGAGGTCCATGTGAATGGCGAGAATATCCTGACCTACGGCGAACGCCGCCTGCGACAGCTTCGACAGAAAGAGATGTCGATGGTGTTCCAGAAATTCGCGCTGCTGCCGCACCGGACGGTGCTGGAGAATGCCGGCACCTCGTGGCAGATCGCGGGCAAGAGCAAACGCGACTATGCCGACGAGGCGCGGAAATGGCTCAACCGCGTGGGTCTTGAAGGGCAGGGCGACCAGTATCCCGCCCAGCTTTCGGGGGGCATGCAGCAGCGGGTCGGCATCGCCCGGGCGCTGACCTCGAATTCGGACATCATGCTGATGGACGAGGCGTTTTCGGCGCTTGATCCGCTTATCCGGACGGACATGCAGGATCTTCTGGTCGAATTGCAGAACGAGCTGGCCAAGACCGTGATCTTCATCACCCATGATCTCGACGAAGCCCTGAAGCTGGCCGATCATCTGGTCATCCTGAAGGATGGGCTTGTGGTGCAGCAGGGCGAGCCGCAGAATATCCTGCTCAACCCGAGCGATCCCTATATCGAGGCCTTCGTGAGCGACATCAACCGCGCGCGGGTGCTGCGGGTGCGGTCGATCATGGAAAAGACCTCCGATCTGCCGGGCGCCGTGGCCGGAGAGATCGATTATGACGCCACGCTGGAATCGGTGATCGCGGTGTCAAAAGGCGACACCACGCATAATTACCGCGTCATGCAGAGCGGTCGGCAGGTGGGTGTGCTGCACATGCAGGATCTTGTCCGCGCCTTGGTGCCGCTCAAGCCGGGCGAGAGGACCGCAGGTCAGCAAACCCGCTGATCTGGCGATCACGGACAATGCCGCCGACCGCTGCTGCACCGGGCTTGTTCGTCACGGTGCAGTGGCGGCCCGCAGCCAGCACGGTCTGCGGCCCGCTTTGTGCCGGGGCGGTCACATCACCGCGCCGATCTGCCAGGGCACAAATTCTACCGCGCCAAAGCCCTGCGCCTCGCTCTTGGTTTCTTCGCCCGAAGCCACCCGCAGCATCAGATCGAAGATCTCCTGCCCCTTTGCCTCAAGGCTGACGCCGTCGAGAATGTCGCCGCAGTTGACGTCCATATCCATCTGCATCCGCCGCCAGAGATCGGGGTTGGACGCAATCTTGATCCCGGGCACCGGCTGGTAGCCCGACACGCTGCCGCGCCCGGTGGTGAAGGCGATGAGGTTCGCGCCCGACGCGGTCTGCCCGGTCACCGAACAGGGGTCGTAGCCGGGGCTGTCCATGAAGACAAAGCCCGCGCGGTCAATGGGTTCCGCGAATTTGTAGACGCCGGACAGCGGCGCGCTGCCGCCCTTTGCCACGGCGCCCAGCGATTTTTCAAGGATCGTCGTCAGCCCGCCGCGCTTGTTGCCGGGGGACGGGTTGTTGTCCATCTCGCCGAAATTGCGGGCGGTGTAATCCTCCCACCACTCGATCAGGTCAACGATCTTGCGCCCGGTGCCTTCGTCCACGGCCCGGCGGGTCAGAAGGTGTTCGGCGCCATAGATCTCGGAGGTTTCCGACAGGATCGAGGTGCCGCCATGCCGCACCAGCAGGTCGGAGGCCACGCCAAGCGCCGGGTTTGCGGTGATGCCGGAATAACCGTCCGATCCGCCGCATTGCATGCCCAGCACCAGATGGCGGGCGGAGGCCGGGGCGCGCGTGGCCTTGTTCGCCTCCCCGGCCAGGTCCCGAAGAAGGCCCAGTCCCTTGTCCACGGTGGCCTTCGTGCCGCCCTCGTGCTGGATGGTCATGTAGCGGAACCGGGCGCTGTCCTTCAGCGCCTTGCGGTCGATCAGGTCCGGGATCTGCATCACCTCGCAGCCAAGGCCGACCATCAGGATCGCGCCGAAATTCGCGCTGTGACCATAGCCCGCAAGGGTCCGGAACAGGGTCTCGTAGCCCTCGCCCTTGCCCGACATGCCGCAGCCGGATCCGTGCACGATCGGCACGATCCCATCCACGTTGGGAAATTCCGCCAGAAGATCCGCGCGTTGGGCGGCCTCGGCGATGAAGCGCGCCACCGAACCCGCGCAGTTGACCGAAGTCAGGATGCCCAGATAGTTCCGCGTCCCCACCCGGCCCGAGGGGCGGTGAAAGCCAAGAAACTCCGCCTCCGTCTCCGCTGCGGGCAGCGGCTTTGCCGCCGTGCCAAAGGCGTAATCCTGCTTGTGCGCCCCCATGCCAAGGTTCTGCACATGCACATGCGCCCCTGCCGGGATCGCGGCGGTGGTGGTGCCGATGATCTGGCCGTATTTCAGGATCGATTCACCCGCCGCGACATCGCGCAGGGCAATCTTGTGGCCAGCCGGGATCGGCTCGCGCGCGGTGATGCCGCCGGGCAGGCCGGTGCCCGCAGGCACGGCGCGCAGCGCGACGAGGACGTTGTCCGCCTCATGCAGGCAGATCGCAAAGGGTTGGTCGGTCATGTCGCTGTCCTTCACGGTGTCACCAGCACCTTGATGAGGTGATCGCGCGCCTTGGTGAGGTCCGCAAATTGCGCGGGCAGATCCGCCAGCGGCAGCACCGCCGAGGCGATGGCGTCGGTCGGCACCTCTCCGGCGCGGATGGCGGCCATGACGCGGTCAAAATCCGCCTTGAGCGCGTTGCGGCTGCCGATGATCTGGCTCTCGCGCTTGTGGAACTCTGAATCGGCGAAGGTGATGCTTTCTTTCACCACGCTGACCAGCACGGTGATGCCGCCATGGGCCACCAGCGGAAATCCCGCCTCGATGGCTGTGGCATTGCCGGTGGCGTCAAAGACCGCGTCAAACCCTTCGGCCAGATCGCCGGTCAGGATCGTGTCGCCGGGCTGGTGGGTGTCGTGAAAGCCGAAAAGCTCGGCTGCCGCCGACAGGCGCTTGGCGCTGAGATCCATCAGATGCACCTTGGCCCCGGCGATCCGGGCAAAAAGTGCGGTGCCAAGCCCGATGGGGCCTGCCCCTGTGACCAGCACGCGATCGCCTGCGCCACAGCCGGACCGGGCCACCGCATGGGCACCGATGGCGAGGAATTCGACCATCGCGGCCTGCACCGGTGTCAGCCCCTCGGCGGGGTAGAGGTTCTGTTCCGGCACCGCGATCCGCGCGCACATGCCGCCATCGGTGTGAACGCCAAGCACCGCGATGGCGCTGCAGCAGTTGGGCTTGCCCCTCTGGCAGGCGCGGCAGGTTCCGCAGGAGATATAGGGGTTCACCACCACCAGCTGACCGGCATCGGGCCCGTCCGCCAGATGGCCGGACAGTTCATGCCCGATCACCCGGGGGTAGTTCAGGAAGGGATGCTTGCCCTCGAAGATATGATAGTCGGTGCCGCAGATGCCGATGGCGGCGATATCGACAAGGCGATAACCCTCCGGCGCCTGTTCTGGCCTCGTCCGCTGTTCCAGCGCGAAGGTTCCGGGTTCCACGCAGACGCCGCAGGTCATCTGTCCTTGGGAAAGATCTTTCATTGTGCTGCCTCCAGATTGCGGGCGGACCAGTCGGCGGGCAGTTCGCCCTTCACGATCAGGCTCAGCACGTCGTCCTTGGTCACCGCGTCGATGTCGTGGGTGCCCACAAGACTGCCCTTGTTCATCACCACCACCCGGTTGCAGAGCTCGAAGACGTCATGCATGTCGTGGCTGACCAGCAGGATGCCGATGCCTTCGGCCTGCAGCTGCCGGATCAGATCGGCAACCATCGCGGTTTCCGACGGCCCCAGCGCCGCCGTGGGTTCGTCCATGATCAGAATCTTGGTGTCGAAATAGATCGCCCGGGCAATCGCGATCACCTGACGCTGCCCGCCGGACAGCGACGAGACCGGATCGGACAGGTTCTTGAAGTTCGGGTTCAGGCGCGCCAGCACCTTGCGGCTTTCTTCCAGCATGCGGGTGTCGTCCAAATTGCCGAAGCGCGTCTTCAGCTCGCGCCCCAGAAACAGGTTCGACGGCGCGTCCAGATGGTCGGCCAGCGCCAGTGTCTGATAGATCGTCTCGATCCCTGCCTTGCGCGCCTCGTTCGGGTCGCTGAAGGTCACGGGCGTGCCGTTCACCCGGATCTCGCCCGCGCTGGGGAGCATGGCACCGGCCAGAATGCGCATCAGGCAGGATTTGCCCGCGCCGTTGTGACCCAGCACGCCGACCACCTCGCCGGGATAAAGATCAAGCGAGACATGATCCACCGCCCGCACCCCGCCAAAGTGCTTTTCGATGCCGATCATCTCTACCAAAGGGGTCTGTGCCATGGTCTGCCTTTCTGC
Organism: Salipiger marinus; assembly: GCF_035481585.1. Lineage (NCBI taxonomy): Bacteria > Pseudomonadati > Pseudomonadota > Alphaproteobacteria > Rhodobacterales > Roseobacteraceae > Salipiger > Salipiger marinus. The sequence continues at coordinate 294,026 of NZ_JAYKSL010000005.1, forward strand.
CGGGCCGTTCAGGGGGCGTCTGGAACTTGCGCCGGAGGGCACGCGAGACGCGCCCCCCGGCATGGCGCGCTTCAGTAAAGCACGCTCTTTGCCTCGTCGGTGTCGAGGTTTTCCTGATCCACCAGCACCACTCCGGTGTCGATGAAGGGCTCGACCGTCTCGCCCGACAGGATGTCGATCACCGCGTTCACGCCCATCTCGCCCATGGCGAAGGATCCTTGAACCGCCGTGGCCTCCATCAGCCCGTCGCGCACGAACTGCTGCAGATCCTCGTTGCCGTCAAAGCCAAGCACGACAAGCTCGCCTGCCTTGCCCGCCTGCATGATGGCGCGCCCCATGCCGACGGCGGTCGGTTCGTTGGCGCCGAAGATGCCCACCAGATCGGGGTTGGAGGCCAGAATGTCGGTGGTCTGGTTCAGCGCCGTCGCCATCTGGCTCTGCGAGTAATAGGGGCCGACGATTTCGAGGTCGGAATTGGCCTCGAGATAGTCAGAGAAGCAGCCGACCCGCCCGATTTCGGAGCCGACGCCCGCAACATAGGACATCACCGCGACCTTGCCCTCGGTGCCTGCCTCCGCGATCATGCGCTTGGCGACTTCCTCACCGGCGGCGCAGTTGTCGGTGGACAGGAAGGACTGGTAGGTGCCTTCGGCGCTTTCGGTCAGGGCGCTGTCGATGATCACCACCGGAATGGCGCTTTCGAAGGCGCGCTTCACCGCCGGGGCCAGCGCTTCGGGGTCAGACGGCGCCAGCACGATGCCAGCCACGCCACGGTTGATGGCGTTTTCCACCAGATTCACCTGATCGGCGACCGCGCTTTCCGTTGCGGGGCCGTCAAAGCTGAACGTGTGCTCGGACTGGCTGGAGATTGCGGCCTCCGCGCCCTTGTTCACGTTCTGCCAGAAGTTGGAGCTGGTGGTCTTCACGATCACCGCGATTTCACCGGCCTGCGCCAGCCCGGCGGACAGGGCCATGGCCGAAGCAAGCATGCCAATTTTCAAGGACCGCATCTCATTCCTCCTCTGTAGAGATATTGGTTAATTCTCTTCCGTATCGCCTGTGTCAGACCCCGCCTCCCGTGCGGGGCCGAACCTCGTTCTGCGGCTCAGCGCCGGTTGCGCATCTGGTCGATCCAGACCGCACCGATCACCACGGCGCCGATCACGATCTGCTGGATGAAGGCCGAAACCCCCGCCATGTTGAGCCCGTTGCGCAGGATGCCGATGATGAAGGCGCCGATCATGGTGCCGGAGACAGTGCCGACCCCGCCCGACAGGGACGCGCCGCCGATGACCGCCGCCGCGATGGCGTCAAGTTCATACATCACGCCCTCGCTTGGCTGCGCGGTGACCAGACGCGACATCAGCACGTTGCCCGCAAGGCCAGCCAGCGCGCCGGACATCACATAGGCATAAAGTTTGGTCCGGTCGACGCGCACGCCGGAAAGCCGCGCCGCTTCCTCGTTGGAGCCGGTGGCGTAGATGTGGCGCCCGATCTGGCGACGGTGCAGCATGTAAGCCGCCCCTGCTGCCACGACGAGCAGAAGGATCGCGGGATAGGGGATGCCCGGAAAGATGACCTTCGGAAAGCCGTTCGGCTGCAATTCGACCACGCGGAACAGCGCGCCATTGCCAAGGCGGCCAAACGCCTCTCCCAGCTGAGAAATCGGCGCAGCACCGGTCAGCTGCAGCGCCAGCCCGCGGGCCATCAGCATCATCCCGAGCGTTGCCACGAAGGGCGGGATTTTCGCCTTCGTCACCACCAGCCCGTTCACCGCGCCGCAGGCGGCGCCGATCACGACGCCAAGCCCCATGGCAAGCCCCACCGGCACCCCGGCCTTGACCGCCATCGCCGTGCCGACCCCGGCCAGCGCCAGCACCGAGCCCACCGACAGGTCGATGCCGCCGGTGATGATCACCATGGTCATGCCGATGCCCAGAAGACCGATCACCGAGGTCTGCAGCAGGATCGTCAGCCCGTTGTTCACCGAAAAGAACGACTGGCTGGCCAAGGCGAAGCCCACGATCAGCAGCAGCAGCGTCAGCAGGGCCGAGAGGCGGTGAATCTTGCCCGCATCCGGCATCAGGCTCGCGAACGAGGCAGGGCCCCGCCCCGCTGCGGGTTTGAGTGCTTGTGACATACGCCTCCCTTTCGCAGTCTTGCATTTAATTATTTAATACACAAACAGGACTCTGCTGTTTCCTGTCAATTGTTTTTTACGATAAGATACAAATACAAGCTCCGCCGCTTCGGCGAAGATGAGGAAAGGCAGGGACATGGCGCGCAGCGACACGAGATACAGGGAGGCCTACAACCAGATCCTCGCCTTCTGCGAACCGCTGCCTGCCGCCGCGCCGATTCCCTCGGAGACGCGGCTTGCCGAGATTGCCGGGGTCAGCCGGACGGTGATCCGCCGCTGTCTTGCACGGATGGAGGAGCTGGGCCTGATCTCGTGGCAGGGGCGCGACAAGCGCCTGCTGCGCACCCCGCAGGCCGAAGACCGGATCGCGGTGCCCGACTCGCCCTCAGACCGGAGCGACCTTGAACAGCGGTTTCTGGACTGGGTGCTGCGCTTTGACGTGCCCGCCAACACGCCGCTGTCGGTGGCCGAGCTGTCCCGCACCTTCGATGTGCCCCAGCATGACCTGAAGGAATTTCTGGCGGGACTGAGCCGCTTCGGCCTTGTCTCCCGCCGACCGCAGGGCGGCTGGATGCTTCTGGGCTTCACCAAGGATTTTGCGATCGAACTGTCGGATTTCCGCTCCGTGCTCGAACTGAACGCCGTGACCCATGTGGCCGATGCCCCGGTGGATCACCCCGTCTGGGCCGCGCTGGCGCAGCTGCGCAGGGATCACCTGTCGCTCAAGGACGCCATCGACACCGATTTTCACGAATTCTCGAAACTCGACGAACGCTTTCACCTTGCCATCAATTCGGTGGTGAAGAACCGCTTCATTGCCGAGTTCCAGAAGGTCATCTCACTGATCTTCCACTATCATTACATGTGGGACAAGACCGAGGAGAAGGTGCGCAACGCCGCCGCAATCGACGAACACATCGCGATCATCGACGCGCTGGAGGCCCGCGATGCCGAAGCCGCGCAGGCTGCCGCGCTGCGGCACCTGCGGACTTCGCGGACCACCCTGCTGTCCTCCCTGCGCCATCACCATCTGGGCTGAGCGTCCTCAGGCGAAAAGCGCTGCCAGTCCGGCGGGCACCGGCGCCTGCAGCGCCTCCAGATTGCGCGTCAGGGACGAGGGTTTCGCCGTGCCAAGCAGCACCGAAGCCGCCGCCGGATGCCGCATCGCGAAATGCAGCGCGGCAGTGGCCAGCGGAACGCCCTGCGCCTCGGCCTCGCTCTGCAGGTGCTCCACCCGCGCCAGAACCTCCCGTGGCGCGGGCCCGTAATCATAGGTGGCCCCGTCGACAGGGCCGGTGGCCAGAATGCCCGAATTGAAGATGCCGCCCAGAACCAGACTGGTGCCCGCCTTCCGGCATTCGGGGACCAGTTCCGCCTCCGCCGCCCGGTCAAGCAGCGTCAGCCGTCCGGCCAGCAGGATCACGTCGATCGGCCCGGCATGGCGCATCACGTCAAGGCAGACCTCGCATTCGTTGACGCCAAGTCCAAAGGCCCGGATGCGCCCCTGCTCCTTCAGCCTCACCAGCCGGTCATAGCCGGAGTCAAGGAAGGCGTCGCGATGGGGCGCATTGCCCTCTGCCCCATGGGTATATTCCCCAAGATCATGCACATAAAGAATGTCGATCCGGCTCCGCCCGAGCCGCGCGCAGCTCTGCTCGAAGCTCTCTTCGATGCCGTCCCCGGAGTAATCATAGCGCACGTCATTCTGGGCCGGGGAGACAAAGCCATCGGCTTCCACGATGGGGGCATGTGCCGGCGACAGCACCCGCCCCACCTTTGTGGAGACCGTGGCCCCCTGCCGCCCGGACAGAAACCGTCCGAGCCGCTCTTCCGACAGGCCGCGCCCGTAATGCGGCGCCGTGTCGAAATAGCGGATGCCCGCCTCCCAGGCGCAGGTCAGAACGGCTGTGGCCTCTGCCTCGCTGACCTCCCGGTAAAGATTGCCGATGCTGGCGCAGCCAAAGGAAAGCTCGGTGACCGACAGCCCGGTCTGGCCCACAGGTCTGGTTTTCATGGTCATTTCTCCTCCAGCGCCGCGCGCAGTTTGGGCTTGGCCCCGGTGTCGCCATTCTCCTCGGCCCAGGCGAGGAACGCGCCGATCCGGCGCCCCAGCTTTTCGGCATGGTTCTGGGCAATGTCCGCCAGGGCATGGTCGAGGTAAGGGTTGGCAAAGCGTTCCAGCGTCGTCTCCACATAGGCCGCAAGACCGGCCTCTTCCCCTGCGGCTGCAAAGCCCGGCACCACGTCTTCGGCGTAAACCGCCCGCAGGCGTTCCGCCCAGACCGGATCCGACATCACGTCCCGCACATGGACCGCGCCCTGCTTCCGCCGTGCCAGCCATTCGGAGACCATCCAGCTATGGCCAAGGTTCAGGACAAAGAGCTTGCGGCGTTCGATCACGCCAAGATCCGCCACCACCTGCACCGCCGGATGTGCGCAGGGGATCCGCAGGCGCGGCTGCGCCTCGATCGCCCAAAGCGCATAGGGCTCCGCCACCGCCCCTGCGGGATGCAGCGGTTCCGACACGATGCGGTCCACCAGCGAATTGACCCAGACCACCTCCTCGCGCAGCCAGTCGCGATAGGCGGGGTCCATGGCGGCCGCCGCCTCCAGCACAAGATCCCGCAGCACCGCACCATTGCTGCGCAAAAGCTCCGTCGGCATGATCTGCACCACCCGCCCGCCTGCCTCGAAGCGGGCTCTGAGCAGATGCGCAAGCTTGGCCGGATAGGACATGGCCGGATCAAGCACCCGTCCCTCATCGGCGGCGCTGCGGCGAAACCCCGCATCCGCCGTGTTGGACAGGAGGATGTCAGCCTGCTCCGCGACGATGCGCTGGACCTCCGCCATGTCGGTGCCAAAGATCAGGCCCCGCGCGATGGCGGAGACATGGCGCCGTTCCTCCACGGGCTTGCCCTGCGACAGGCCACGGATCTGGACATCATAGCCTTTCGCAAGTGCCTGAAGCCGCGCCGCGCGGCTTGGATCGCCACTGCTTTGCACCACCGTGACAGGGCGCTGGTCTGGCCAGCATTCGGCAAAGAACAGATCGGCATGTGCCTGCAGGAACCGGCTGGTGCCGAACTGCAGAACAGATGGAGTTGACATTGGAGGCCCTTCCGTTTTCAGTTTGTTATTATTTAGAACAAATCAGCTTGCAAGGGAAAACCGTGACACGCTCTTTGCGAGCAGCGGTCTGAACCGATGCGCCACGCACGCCGCAGGTTCCGGGACCACGCACCCGCCATCTGTGGCAGGGCTTGCTGGCTTGTGTTGCCTTGCCTGCGCGGAATACCCTGCGACGGCGCGGTGTTTCGGGGCGTCGTGTTGCCAAAAAGGGAACGTGAACGTGGATATCGAGGATCTTCGGACTTTCGTCGACGTTGCCGATGCCGGGGGTGTTTCGGCTGCCGCGCGACGTCTTGGCGTATCGAAGTCGATTGTCAGCCGGAGGCTCTTCAAGCTCGAGGCGGAACTTGGCGTCCAGCTTCTGCTCCGGACGACCCGCGGCGCCGCGCTGACCGAAGCGGGTGTCACCTTTCGCGAACATGCCGCCCGGATCGGCGCCGAACTGGAGACTGCCAGAGAGACGATCCTGCCAACCGGCGCGCTGCGCGGTCGCCTGAGAGTGGCGATGCCGCTTTCGTTCGGTCCGACCCATTTTGCGCCAGCCCTGGTCGACCTGTCGAAACGCCATCCCGAACTTCAGGTGCACGCCGCCTATAGCGACCGGTTTGTCGATCTCATCGCCGAAGGCTTCGACTGTGCGGTAAGGGTCGGCTACCTTGCGGAGTCCAGCCTGATTGCGAAACGCATCGGTCCGATCACGGGCAGGCTTGTCGCAAGCCCCGACTACATCAAGACCCATGGCGCCCCCGAGACTCTGGAGGAGCTTGCAGCGCATCACGCGCTCATGCAGGGAACCGAGACTTGGAAACTCACGGATGGCGACAAGATCATATCGTTTCAGCCGCAGGGGCAGTTCAAGGCCGATAACGGCACGGCCCTTACGGTTGCGGCGGTTGCAGGGCTGGGCATCGGCTACCTTCCGGACTGTCTGACCCATGACCATGTGGCGTCTGGCCGTCTTGTTCCGATCTTGCCAAATCATCCGCCCCCAACTGCCGCCGCCTATGTCATCCGCCCGCCGGGCCAGCACCCTGCCCGAAAGGTGCGGATCCTGACCGACATGCTGATCGAGCACTTCAGGGCGAACCCCGAACTCTGGGGGCGCGACGTCTGACCGGCGCCACGTCTGGCCCCACGGGGCAGGACGGGAAGGCCAAGCGCGCCCGGTGTTCCCCTTTGCGCGACGCAGATATGCGGGTTTCGGGCCTAGCGCCCGCGTCGCAGTCTGGCGACATTCGGGAGGAGCGCGCCCCCATCCTGCGCGTCGCGGCCAGTGCCGGGGCGATTGTCGGACTGGCGTGCAAGAGTGCAGAAATGAGGAGAGTCGTCATGAGCTGGAATCCTGCCGTAGATCCGGGCTGCCCCGACGATGTCGGCGCGGACTCGATCGAAACCCTGATCATTCCGCGCGCGCGTGATCTTGGCGATTTCGAGGTCCGCCGTGCCTTGCCGGCACCGAAGCGGCAGATGGTTGGCCCCTTCATCTTCTTCGATCAGGCGGGCCCCGCCGAATTCCTGACCGGACAGGGCGTCGATGTCAGGCCGCACCCGCATACCGGGCTTGGCACGGTCACTTACCTCTTTCGCGGCGATTTCCACCACCGCGACAGCACCGGCGCCGATCAGGTCATCCGGCCCGGCGAACTGAACTGGATGGTCGCGGGGCGGGGCGTCACCCATTCCGAACGCACCTCGGCCACCGCGCGCAGCGGGCCCAACAGCCTGTTCGGGATCCAGACATGGCTGGCGCTGCCCGACGCGCAGGAGGATATGACGCCCATGTTCGAGCATTTCGGCAGACAGGCCCTGCCGGTGATCGAAGACAGCGGCGTGACCGTGCGGCTTATCCTTGGCGATGCCTATGGCGAAACGGCGCCCGCGCAGATGTTCACGGACACGTTTTACGCCGATGTGGCGCTGGAGGCCGGGCGGCGGCTGCCGATGCCGGACGACCACGAGGACAGGGGCATCTACATCGTCGACGGCTCGATCACGGTCGCGGGACAGTGCTTTGATGCCGGGCAGATGATGGTGTTCCGTCCCGGCGACAGGATCACGGTCGCTGCCGGAGAAAGGGGCGCGCGGCTCATGATCCTTGGCGGCGCGACCTTCCCGGGCCCCCGCTATATCTGGTGGAACTTCGTGGCTTCGTCGAGAGAACGCATCGAGCAGGCCAAGGCCGAATGGCGGGCCGAGAACTGGGGCAGGGGACGTTTCGATCTTCCGGTCGATGACCGCGACGAGCACATCCCCCTGCCGGACTGAGCATGGCAGGCCTGCGGCCTTGCCAGAGCCTGCCCGCAGCGCCCCGCACGAGCCGACCCCTGATCGAAACCTGCATGACTGCCGAGGAGGATGCGGAGATGAGCCAAGACTGGCCGCAACTGGAGTATCTGGGCTGGCGCGAGACCTGTTCTGCCCTGCATCTTTACCTGCAGATCGCGGGGAAGTACCGGCTCGCCCGCACCCCGTGGCTCAATCATTCCTGGAATGCCACGTTCTACGTCACGCCGCGCGGCCTGACCTCCTCGCTGATCCCGGACGGGCCGGGCATCGAGATCGCCTTCGATTTTGTCGATCATGCGCTGCGGGGGACCAGCGGCGACGGCAGAACGGCCAGCTTTGCCCTCGGTCCCTCGACGGTGGCGGAGTTTCACGCGCAATTCCGGGATCTGGTTGCAACGCTTGGCGGCACGCCGCGCTTCAGCGGGGTGCCGAACGAGGTGCCCTTTCCGGTGCCGTTCAGCGAGGACCGGCGCGACAGGCCCTATGACGGTGCTGCGGTGCAGCGTTTCCATGCGGCGTTGCTGGCGATTGACGGCGTGTTCAAAACCTTCCGCTCCTCCTTCTTGGGCAAATCGAGCCCCGTCCATCTTTTCTGGGGCAGCTTCGACATAGCGGTGACCCGCTTTTCGGGGCGCCGCGCGCCGCTGCATCCAGCCGGCATCCCCACATTGCCCGACAACATCGCGCATGAAGCCTATGACCGGGAGGTGTCCTCGGCTGGGTTCTGGCCCGGCGGCGGCGGGATCGATTATCCGGCCTTTTACGCCTATGCCTATCCGGAGCCGAAAGGTTTCCGTACGGCGCCAGCCGGACCGGAGGCCGCTTTCTGGCATGAAGGCCTGTCGGAATTCATCCTGCCCTATGACGCCGTGCAGTCCTCATCCGACCCCAAGGCGGTCCTGCTGGAATTTCTGATGGCGACCTACGAGGCTGCGGCTGATCTGGCGGGATGGGACCGCGATGCTCTGGAATGCGCAGAGGGACGGCCCGGCGCACCCCGTGCGCATGATGCCGAGGTGCCGCGCCCGCATGACGCGGCGGTGGATGTGACGGTCGAGCGGCAGGATGCGGCAGCCAAGGGCCGCTACTTCGCGGTCGTCGGCGGCGTGGTGGCGGAAATGACCTACAGCCGGGTCAGCACCGACATGATCATCATCGACCATACGGATGTTCCAGCCGCCCTGCGCGGCCAGAAGATCGGCGAGCAGCTGGTGAGGAAGGCGGTGGAGGATGCCCGCCGCGATGGGGTGGTCATCGTCCCGCTCTGTCCGTTCGCCAAGGCGCAGTTCGGGCGCCATGCAGATTGGCAGGATGTTGTCGCCAAGCCGTGAACGTCTGGCTCCGGTACCGGCCAGCGGCCTGTCCGCCGTGTCGCTGACGAAGCACAAGCGCAGGTGACGGCGCCGCGCGCCGTCGCCCTGTCCACCCATCTGAGGGGGGGCGGTCAGACGGGGCGGGGCCGTGTCGCGTCTCCGGCGTCGTTGAACGTGTGAAGCTCTTTCTGCCTTGGCGTCACGAAGACCGCGTCTCCTGCGCGCAGCTCCACATTGCCGGGAACCCGCACCGAAATGAGGCTGTCATCCTCGCGCAGATGGACATGCAGGAACGTGTCGGATCCCAGATGTTCGGCCACGCCGACCCTGCCCGCCCACAGCCCGGAGTCGGTCGAAAGGTCAAGGTGTTCGGGGCGGATGCCGATGGCTACGGCACCGGAGCGGGCGGCGTAATCCCCTGTCAGGATGTTCATTTTTGGCGATCCGATGAATTCGGCCACGAAGCGGTTGCGCGGGTATCTGTAAAGCTCCAGCGGCGATCCGACCTGTTCGACCTGACCATTGTTCAGGACCACGATCTTGTCCGCCATGGTCATGGCTTCGACCTGATCATGGGTCACATAGATCATGGTCGTCTGCAGCCGCTCGTGCAGCTCGGAAATCTCGAGCCGCATTCCGACCCGAAGCGCGGCATCCAGATTGGAAAGCGGCTCGTCAAACAGGAAGGCGGCAGGTTCGCGGACGATGGCCCTGCCGATGGCCACGCGCTGCCGCTGGCCGCCGGACAGCTGGCCGGGGCGCCGGTCCAGATAGTCGGTCAGGTTCAGGGTCGCGGCGGCCTGCTCGACCTTCTTGCGCGCCGCGGCGGGATCCATCCCGGCCATGCGCAGCGGGAAGCCGATGTTTTTCCGCACCGACATATGCGGATACAGCGCGTAGGACTGGAACACCATCGCAAGCCTGCGTTTTGCGGGCGGCAGATGCGTGGCCTCGATGCCCGCGATGTCGATGCGGCCCGAGGAGACATCCTCCAGCCCCGCGATCAGGCGCAGCAGCGTGGACTTGCCACAGCCGGAGGGGCCGACGAAGACCACGAATTCCCCCTCGTCGATCTCAAGGTCGAGCGGCGGGATCACCTGCGCGCTGCCATAGGATTTGGTGACCTGTTTCAGTGTGATGCGAGACATCCGGGTATCCTTTATTTCACGGCGCCGAAGGTGAGGCCACGCACGAGCTGTTTCTGGCAGAACCAGCCGAGGATCATGATGGGGGCGATTGCCATGATCGACGCTGCGGAAAGCTTTGCGTAGAACAGGCCCTGCGGGCTGGAATAGCTGGCGATAAAGGCCGTCAGCGGCGCCGCGCTGGACGCGGTGAGGTTGATTGTCCAGAACGCCTCGTTCCAGGCAAGGATGATGTTCAGAAGGACGGTCGATGCGATGCCGGGCAGGGCGAGAGGCGCAAGGATGAAGAGGATTTCAGAGGTCAGGCCCGCCCCGTCCGTGCGCGCGGCTTCAAGGATCTCGCCGGGGATTTCCTTGAAATAGGTGTAAAGCATCCAGACGATGATCGGCAGGTTCATCAGGCCCAGCACGATGATGAGGCCGATCCTTGTATCAAGCAGCCCCCATTCCCGGAACAGCAGATAGATGGGAACCAGAACCCCGACCGGCGGCAGCATCTTGGTCGACAGCATCCACATCAGGATGTTCTTGGTGTGCCGCCCCGGAACAAAGGCCATGGACCACGCCGCGGGAATGCAGAAAAGCATCGCAAGCAGGGTGGAGCCGACCGAGATGATGACGGAATTCCAGAAATGGAGCGCATAATCGGACCGACGCAGCACGGTCCGGTAGTTTTCCAGCGTCCAGTCGAAATCAAGGAAGCGGGGCGGGATCGCGACCGCCACGGCCTCGGTCTTGAAGCTTGTCACCAGCGTCCAGAGGACCGGAAAGGCCATGGCGAGCGCGATCACCCATGCGAGGATGGAGAGCGGGACATGCCGCTTTTGCGAAAGATGTGCCAAGATCAGGCCTCCAGATTGCGGCCGATCATCCTCATCAGGAAGATCGCGACGATATTGGCCAGAAGAATCGCAACCACCCCGCCCGCAGAGCCCATGCCCACGTCGAACTGCAGCAGCGACTGCATGTAGATGAGATAGGTGAGGTTGGTGGACGCGGTGCCCGGTCCGCCATTCGTNCACCCCGCCCGCAGAGCCCATGCCCACGTCGAACTGCAGCAGCGACTGCATGTAGATGAGATAGGTGAGGTTGGTGGACGCGGTGCCCGGTCCGCCATTCGTGGTGACAAGGATTTCGGCAAAGACCGACAGCAGGAAGATCGTCTCGATCAGGATGACGACGGTGATGGCGCGCGCAAGATGGGGCAGGATGATCTCGAAAAACTTGGCCCGCGGCCCGGCACCATCCATGTCCGCCGCCTCTAGCTGGTCGCGGTCGAGCGACTGCAGCGCCGTGAGCAGGATGAGGGTCGCGAAGGGCAGCCATTGCCATGTGACGATGATCACCACCGACAGCTGTAAATGCTGGATCAAAATTCCCCAGAAGTGCTGGCGCAAAA